>JBLIRL010000042.1:0-18548 GCA_049472275.1 Thermoplasmatota archaeon
GCACCGCTCCCTGTGGCTGGATGCCTGGCGGCGGCTGATCTCGAGCAACACCGCCCGCCTGGGGATGTTCATCGTAGCCCTGTTCGTCTTTTCAGCCGTATATGCCCACTTCTTCTGGGAATATGACCCAAAGATCGACCTGGATTACTCATGGACATCCGGAAACCAGTGGGTGAATCTGGTCCCGCAGGAGAACCTAGAGTACAACTCAACCTATAGGCTCAGCGTTCTGCCCCGGGTTCTGGATCAGACCGATATGGAGCCTCTTTGGAGGACCTTCTCCTCCACTTTCACGACCTGGGAGAAACCCCCGGTCGTCACAGGGACCGTTCTGATAAACGGCACCACAGATCCTGCTCCCTTCGGAACATCCGTTAAAGTGGACAATCTGCCCGTGGAACTCGCGGGCGGATATTTCAGTGTGGAAGTTAAGGAGGACATCCAGCACTCGATAACTGTCTGGGGACCTGAAGTGGGGGGCGAGGAGGAATACCTTTACTATGGGGATAGATCGGATCCCTACACCTTCACCGTTGGAAGGGGTGATGTCCATGT
Source organism: Thermoplasmatota archaeon (assembly GCA_049472275.1). Taxonomy (GTDB): domain Archaea; phylum Thermoplasmatota; class Penumbrarchaeia; order Penumbrarchaeales; family Penumbrarchaeaceae; genus JAFGLL01. The sequence continues at coordinate 556 of JBLIRL010000042.1, forward strand.
AGCAACGGGACTCGTGGTTTACGAACACCCCACCAGGACCGTCGTGCTCAATGTGATGAACGAGCAAGGACAACCTTTGGAAGGCGTCAATATTACGCAGATGATAACTGACGAATTCGAGTTCACGGACGAGTTCGGCCAGGCTCAGTTCGAGAACATCAGACTGGATCAACCAACACCCTTCAACGCCACCTACCCGAACTACTATGCCATATCCTTCCCGCTCCAGTCCGGAAACGAGAACCCGACGATGAAGAACGTTACTCTATTGGAAAAACCCCTTCCGATCGAGATAATTGCCATCGGAGAGGTATACATTCCCCTCGAGAACAACGTGATCATCGGTGTGGATAACTATATCAGGCTGGATTTCCAGAAGGATATGGACGGGGATACCATGACGAGCGATAATATCAAGATCATGGGCCCCGGGAATGTCGAAGTACCTATCGATATTTTCAACGAGACGACAAGCTACAAGAAATGGCGCGTCGTCCCAAGGTCGGACCTCTCATACAACACCGAGTATAAACTCATGATAAGCGAGAGCATCGCAGAAGCGGGCGGCAACAATCCCTTCTGGCGTGACCTAACCATAACCTTCTCAACCGAGAGCCTTCCTGACGCCGCCATAAACGGCAGGGTAACAATAAATGAGAAGGGTGTGGAGGGTGTGAAGATAGAGGTCTATCATGAGGACCAACTTCTCGATTTCGGTTATTCAGAGTCCAACGGTGCTTACCTGATAGATATCAAGATGAACTCTCTGCAGTTGTTCCCCATCAAGGTGATCGCAAACGGTAGTGAGATCGGTCTCACCACATCCGTTCTGGATCAGAGGACCCTGAAGGCGGGATTTGCCATAAACAACACGGATTTCGAACTAGAGCGCCTCTCTGACTGGATCACCGTGATTTATCCCAAGGACGGGATGGGAAGGATGCTCGTCGATGGAGCTATCACGATCAGGTTCGGGGAGGAACTGGAACGATCGGATCTTGCATCCTTCCTTGAGAATTTCACTCTTGGATCACCCCCGAAAGACCTGGACGTTCAGGTATCGGAGGATGGTAAGACAGTTACCCTCAAACCTGTGGATCCGCTCGACTACGATGCGAACTACATACTGTCGATTTCCAACTTCCCTGATGGCGAGTTCAGCAGGGAACTCATGACGACATCCGGTAACAAGGCCCTCATACGAGGTGAGACCATGGAGATCCTGACCGAGCTCAAACCCATTGAGGTGATCCTTACTCAGCCGGACCAGGAAGATATAGATGATGGCAAGGTCGAGCTCGATGTTCAGATCTACCTGTACTTCACTAATTACACCGTCGACAGAGACCTGGTCGAGTCTAACCTTCAGATAGTCAACGTAGACACCGACAAGCCGGTTGGGAACCTGAGCTTCAACTGGGCGACCACAGGCAGGTCCGTGGGCATAGAGCACGACGAGTTCGATTCCCTCACGGAGTACATGATCCTGCTGCCCGATGGGGCCTATGGAACCAACGGTGCAAGCGTGAGGACCCCCTTCCTCGCATACTTCACGACCATGTTGATCAGGGATCCGACCTTGATGCCCATTGATAACTTCCCCACTGAGGAGCAGGAGCCTGGACTGATAACCGTCACGGCAACCAATCCTTTATTCAAGGGAATCAGGATCGCTGTTCAGATCAGACATACGAGCGATCCGGGCGAGGAGTACGATGAGATCTCGAATTTCACACTTGCCGCCCTTGAGGAAAGGCAGGTCCAGCTGGACTTCACGGACAGGGATAAAGGAGAATACCAGGTCCTGATCAAGGTCTTTGATGGTGTGAAGGGTGTCGAGTTGAACAGTTACACCAGGAACGTCTTCATAGGGGAGGAGGATTCATCTTCATCAACAGTAAGCCCGATCATAATCATCATCATCGTGGCTGTGATTCTCATAGTTGTCATTCTGGGCATATTCCTCTACATGCAGAGCAAGAAATCCGACATCGAGGAGGAGCTCAAAGAGGAGTTCGAATGCCCGGAATGCCACAACCTCGTGGGATCCGATGACACGGTATGTCCCCACTGCGGAGCGGAGTTCGAGGAGGAAGCTTACAAATGCCCCAAATGCGGCAATATGCTTGATCCAGACGACGAGGAATGCTCGGAATGCGGATACGATTTCTCCGACCAGGACAAAATGGAACTTGAAGAGGATGAGGACACATCCGACATGTACGAGGAAGGCGACATGGAGCTCGACGAGGAAGATGATGAGGACATGGAGCTCGATGAGGAAGATGATGAGGATGAGTTCGAGGAGATGGAGGAGGAAGAAGAGGAGGAGGACTGATCTTCCGACCAGTTCGCGGGGCAGGGGTCAATCCTCCTGCCCTGCGAATCTTCTTTATTCGAATTCCGTCCATGGAGATATTTGCGGTCCGAGGTTCCCAAGGTGGTCCCATGCAAAGCAAAGATCAGAAGAATGAAACACTCCCGATGGTAATAGCGGTCCTGCTGGTCCTGATGTCTTCGATCTCGGTCCTTCTGGCTTCCGATACAGCAGCCGATGAGGCAACAGGAACTATGGATGCCTGGATCATCGGGACCGTGGAGAACGGCGAGCTGGGTATTCAGATCTCATGCCAGACCCTGAAAAGGGTCGGTGGAAATCCGCCCCAGCAACTCTATTTCAACGGGACCACGGATGTATCGGGAAATTTCAACATCACGGTGGATTCCAATCAGTGGGGGTCCCCCACGGAAATCGGTCAATTCACGGTCTATGCGTATTCGACATATTACAAGCAGATGATCCCCGGATCGGAGATGTATATGTTCTCGGACCATATCTATTCCGGAAATGAATCTTCCGTACCTCAGGGGAGCCTTGTGGCAAGGGATTATCCCACCAGCAACCTCACATTGAGGGTCCTTAACGGATCGAGCGGAGAGCCCCTGCCCGGGGCAAGCGTCGAACTTGGTTACCGACCGAACATACCCGAACCACCCTTCGAACTGACAAGTATTTCCGATGCAACCGGTGAGGTCTCCTATTCGAAGGTCAGGTCGGTGAACACCTCCGTTGAGATAACGAAGGCAAATTTCAGACCACTTTCGGACACAGAACCTGCTAATTATTTCATCGTGAAGGAGGGAGGCGATACCTTCCTCTCGTTCGATCTGGTTGAAAGACCTTGGCCATTCACTGTCCTCGTCGGAAGCGAGGATGTGAACTACTCACAACCCATCCGTATAGATTTCAACAGGGTCATGGACCATTCCTCCATAATCAAGCAGAGCAACTACGGTCTGTGGAAGGTCGATGGAATGGTGGCTATCCCTTACCGTTTGACAGCGAGGGAGAGCGACAGAATGGTCGATCTCGAACCTTTGAGCGACCTTGAGTTCAACACGACATACGAGTTGAGGATAGAGCCGTATCTCTATGACGAAGGTGCAACGAGGCCTTTATGGAGGGCGATGACAGTGACCTTCACAACCGAACTTCCACCAGGCTCCATCGTTGGAAGGATGGTCAATTCCGTGACGATGGAGCCCGCGGAAGGCATGTGGGTCAGAGTGTTGGACCAGCATTCAGTGACGGATGAAGACGGTTTTTTCTCATTCCCTGTGGTTCCCGCAGGTACCTACAAGTTGGTTGTCGATGAGAGCTATCTCTACAACAGCACAACCATGCCGGGAACCAAAGTGGAGAAGGGGAAAGCCGTGGACCTTGGAGATGTTCCGATCGACCCGAAGACCTGGGGTTCGTTGAAGGTCAAGGTCTTCTCAGGTCAAACACCTCTCGAGGGGGCATGGGTGCGGATAGTTGACGACTTCGTAACGGAAGATGATCTGAACTACACAACAGATTACAAGGGCGAGGTGTATTTCGACAAGGTGATAGCCGGAGCTGTCACGGTCGATGTTTCCGCCGCTAATCATAATCAGAGGGGGGACATGGCCTTCGTACCGGCTTCGGGTGAGGGATATCTTGAGATATCCCTTACCGAGGATCCGCTTCCCGTATCGGTGGAGGCTGTCAATGTTTTACAGGAAGATACGGTGGACCCATCCACCAATTTCCACATCCAACTCCTGGAGCCGATCAAGTTCTCCACACTCAATGTGACAATATGGACAACGGACGTGGATGACGAACCGGTCCAGAGCATACCATTATCGATCGAAGCGGGCGGGGATGAGCTGACCTACATAGTCAATCCGGATATCCAGCTCCCTCTTGAAAGAACCTTCCTTCTTACGGTGTCCAGCGAATTGGTCTCTCTGGAAGGATCCACCCCTGTGTTGTGGAGGGACCTGAGATATGTGTTCAGGACCCCCGATCTTCCCGATATCAACATCAACGGAACCCTTCTTTTCGAGGGGGGGGTGATCGAAGGTTTCGCGGTGACTTTCCAAGAGTTCTCCGCCCTAACCGATGAAACGGGGAACTTCAACATCTCCGTCGACCCGAACACTCCGTCCTTGACCGGTGTGCTAACAGTCAATGGTACCATTTATGGTTACACTGTCTATACCAAGGACCTTGAAATTTCTGCGGGGGAGGTTCGAGAGGTTGGCGTCATCGATATGCTCCATGTAGACGGATGGTACACGGTAGATCCTCCAGATGGATCGACCAATGTTGATCCCTCCACGGTCGTTGAGTGTGTGTTCCAGGAGCCGATCATCCCTCCAGAGGAAGACAGGTTCAGCAGGCTCATCTCGATCATCCCCGATGGTCTGAGTGCCCCGGTCCCGGGACAATACACCGTAAGCGGTGGCAACAGGACCGTGATTTTCTATCCCGATGAGGATCTCGAACCAAACACACTCTATCGGATCAGGATATCGAAGGACCTCAAGAGGGAGGGAAACATCTCGATGTTCCCCCTTGGGAATTCCACAACGTTCAAGATCAAACCTCCGTCGATAGTGATCACCATCCTCGAACCGGCGGATCCTCTCGATGTTCCCATAGACAGTAGTATCAGGGTGGCATTCTCCTACGATGTCGTGAAGGGATCCATCGAGGGAGGTTTGGACCTTACACCTGATGTGGAGGGTGCCAGATTCGATTGGGTCTCAGGATCCGAGCTCCGGTTTTTTGCGAATTTCGCGACTTCCACCGAATATGAGCTGAGGATCCCGGCCGGGATTTACGGTTCCACCGGGGAACCCCTTCCCTCGACATTCACATTCAGCTTCACGACAGGGACGGGGTACGCTTTCGAGCACGATCTTGGCTCTCCGCAGATCTTCCCCTCTCCGGACCAGGGATGGGAACCGGGTCAGAACATCAGGATCTCAGGGATCGTAACTGGATCAGAGGGATACATTATAACCGTCAAGATGATCAAGGAGGAAAGGACCCACGTTGAGGAGACGGCGATCGTTTCTCCCGATGGGACTTGGAGCATGAACTTGACAGCTCCCGATGAGAATGGCGAATATTCTATGACGATCCAGATATCCATGTCCGGAGGGCCTGTCGCAGATGAGGAGATCTACCAGGTCATGGTCGGGGATGTCGAGACATCTGCATCGGATGATAATACTAACCTCATAATGATTGTCATAATCCTGGTATTGGTCGCTCTCATTGTCGTAGCCGGCCTGATGTATGCTAGAACCCAGCGGGTGAGAGCTCGAAAGGAGCTATCGGGGATAGAGTACACCGAGGTTGAAAGCGATTGGGAAGACGAAGATGAGGAATGATCCCTGTGGATCTCTGGTGTGTCTTGCTTCCCTAACTCTGTGAACATTTATATCCATTGGGCTCGATAACCCAAATCCTGGGACGTTCGCCCCTCTCTCCAATCCTAATGCGGTGGTGGCATGAACAGGTATGACAAGATGGTCCGTAACGTGGGTATTGGGATATTCGTTTTGATGCTGGTAACATCAATAATCTTCGGAAGCAATCAGGCTTCCTCCCGATCAGGTTCCCAGAACCCTATGGACAACATTCTGCAGGGTATGCCGCTGCAGCGATCGACCGCCGGAGACACAGGAGATCTTCGAGTGGGTGAAACCTACACTCTAACGATATCCCAGCAACCAGGAGAGCTCATAAAGAACCTCACTGCCAAGCTCTCCTGGACGGATGAGAGCGATCCACCGGGAAGACCGAGGATCAGGAGATACGAGAACCAACCGGACACCTTCTCTCTCCGTGTGATACTTCCCGACGGGAACTCCTCAGACGATCAGACAGCGAATCCAATGGGAGGGACAGGTTTGCTCGAGATAACCGGGTCACTTGAGGACTCATACCTTATCGAGGTCCTGAACTCGAACAGGGCCGGTGAAGGGAATTGGACCATAGAGGTATCGCTTGTCAGCACAGGCATGTGGACCCCTGTATTGGGTCCTGGGATCATCGGTCTGACAGATAATGCTAACGGTTTCTCCCTTGCCGTTGATTACGAATACTACGATCTGGAATCTGCAGAGGAAGGTTAAGGGGGAAACGCCGTGACCGAATACGAACCATACATATCTCCCGAACAGGACATGTCGGAATTCTCCCTCAAGGCAATTATCGTGGGTATTATCATCACGGTCGTGATGGGTGCGGCCAATGCCTACCTCGGACTGTTCGTCGGGATGACGGTATCGGCGACCATACCTTCTCTGGTCTTCGCTCTGGCCATACTGAAGATGTTCAAGGGGAACATCCTGGAGATCAACATGTCAAAGAACATTGGCGTCGCGGGTGAGGCCCTGGCGGCCGGGATAATCTTCACATTCCCGGCCATGATTGTGATCAACCAGATGACGGGGGACGGCGGATGGGAGGATATGTTCACGCTGACCAATATACTTATAATGATGGTGATAGCCCTGGTGGGCGGTCTTTTCGGCATCCTGTTCACGATCCCGCTCAGGAAGGTATTCATAGAGGACCTGGACCTTCCTTATCCGGAAGGGGTTGCGGCGGCGGAGGTTCTCAAGGCAATGGAAAAGGGTGGAAGGGGCATTTGGTACATCGCCATCGCTTCCGGGATAGGGGGCATGATGAAACTTTCTGCCGAATCCGGTCTTTCCCTGTGGAAAGAGAAGGTCGAAGGGGTCCTGAACCTGGGAAGGATCAGGTTCTTCGGAGGCGTCAACATATCTCCCGCACTTCTTGGTGTCGGATACATTATCGGATTCAAGATATCATTCATAGTCTTCTCCGGCGGGATACTGGGTTGGGTCATTGCCATTCCCCTCGTCGGGTACTTCTACGGATGGCCCGGCGGTGATCCCATCGAGGCCGTTTATGATATTTGGTTCAACTATACCAAATGGATAGGCATCGGAGCTGTTCTTACCGGCGGTATCTATACACTTTGGAAAATGAGGGGCCCTCTGGGGCAGTCCATCAAACAAACGCTCTCCGGCAAGAAGAAGGATACCAACATGCCGGCGCCTATCAGGACCGAGAGGGATTTCCATGTGTCGATCGTATATCTTGTGATCCTATTCATTGCCGTATTCGGACTTTATATATTCATCACCGGGGAATTGATCCCTTCGCTTTTGCTTGCGTTCGTTATGATAGTGGCGACCTTCCTGTTCACGGCCGTGGCCGGGTATCTGGCAGGCATCGTGGGATCATCCAACAATCCGATCTCTTCTGTAACGATAACCACACTCGTCATCACGGCCTTCCTCCTTCTCGGATTAAGCGCGATCAACCTATCGGGTATGAACAAGGCCGCTGGTATGGGTGCAACCATACTTGTCGCTGCTGTGGTTTGCTGTTCCGCGGCCATCGCAGGGGATTCCATGCAGGAGCTCAAAACGGCCCAGATCCTGGGGGCGACACCTATAAGGATCCAATGGGGAAGGTTCATAGGTGTCGGTGTCGGAGCTCTGGTCATACCCGTGATAGTGGGACTTCTTGCAGCGGCATACGGGATCGGTACACCTGCCCTTCCTGCACCTCAGGCGGTCATCATGGGATCGACGGTCTATGCGATCTTCAACCTGGAGTTCGAGGTCCTGATGTTCGCACTGGGCGTGATACTCGCCGTGATACTCATATGGAGGAAGCTTCCAGTCATGGCAGTTGCGATAGGTATCTACCTGCCGTTCACTCTCACAACACCGATCTTCCTCGGAGGCATCCTCGGTTGGATATCCGAGAGATGGGTTATGAGGAAGACCCAGAGGTTCGCCGGTCTGCAGGGAGAGGAGCTTGAGAAGCGGATCCTAAACAACAAGGAGGACACATTCAACAAAGGCCTTCTGTTTGCCGCAGGATTGGTGGCAGGTGAGGCCGTTCTCGGTGTGATCGTAGCACTGATAATTATCGTCGGTGGCCCGGGAGCCATAGCGATATTCTCCCACCCTTCGGCCATTCCCGGGATGCTTGGACTGCTGTTCATAATGACCATGATAGTTTACATGGTGATCAGGGACCACCTAGGCGAGCTCTCCGGATCGCAGGCATTATCGGTCTTTTCCTCTGTCTTCAGGAGGAAATGACAAGGCGGAGGAGTGGTCCTTGTCCAGGAAGATGAAAAGATCGATCCCTGAAGTGTCCAAAGATAGCGGGATGGATGGGGCCGGAAAGGGGTCCGGATCTGAGAGACCATGGTGGGCCAGGTCCGACGATGAGCTGGTCAGGGAGCGCGCCGGCAAGCTGAAGGATTGGTACTCCAGATCCAAGATAACTTTGGATGATGGTGATAGGGATCAGTTGATCAGGGAGGCTGCAAGAAGGGATCCGAGGATCGAGAACCTCCTCGACAAGGTCGTCAAGAGATCCGAGGGTATCGTGAGGCAGGGAAAATTCCTCGTCATACCCATCTACACTTCAGAAAGGGGAAGGAAGATCGCAGGTTTTTTGGGTTTGAGGACGAAAAGAAGGGTCCGGTTGGACGAGTACGGGTGGGAGGTCTGGACCTTGATTGACGGCCGCAGGGATGTCCGATCGATAGGTCGTCTTCTCCACAACAGGTACGGTGAAGATATCGACCCCCTGTATCCCAGACTCGCGAAATTCCTTGCCTACCTTGAGAACCTAAAGCTGGTCCGTATAGTATCCGATGGATGAATCTGACCTGTTACCGTCTTTTCTTGGATTTCTTCTTCTTCTTCTTTCCCTTTTTTCGCTTAGGTTCCCGCTCCCTGACCTCCACTTCCTCGATCACTTCGTAGGCCTCTTCCGGTTCCTCCTCCTCTGTCATTCCGTCATCGATGTCCTCCTCCATCTCCTCCTCCAGCTCATCGATATCCTCCTCTTCCTCGGAGATATCCTCATCGGCAAGGTCCTCCTCCTCGAAGTCCTCTTCATCTTCTTCAAGGAATCCATCCTCATCCTCGTAGTAGTCCTCGAGGTCCTCATCATCGTATGGGAGGTCCTCCTCCATCTGCTCCGCCAGATCATCCGGGAAATCATCATCGAAGAGGTCCTCTTCATCCTCATCCCCATCGTCATATTCATCGTCATAGTCCCCGTATGATGAATAGGATCCATCAAGGTCCTCCTCCTCTTCGCGGTTCGACCTTACCCTGGTATAGATCAGTATGATCACTGCAACGGCGATCGCTCCGATAACAATGAAATATACGATATATCTGGATGAATCCGAATCATCCGTTCCCGGCATTGCCGTTGTGGTGAAGGTCCATGTATTGTTTATGTATCCTGCGGGGAAGCGCGTTCCCTCTTTCGATTCGGCCCCCAGTCCTACGATGACGGTGTAGGTTGTTTTCGGGATCAAACCACCGTGGTCTATCCTCAGTGATCTGTTCTCATCAGACCATGAATATACGGGGTTCTTCAAGGCAGGGGTTATGATCAACGAATCGATCACGGAAACGGTCTTGACAGGTTGATTGAACCTGATGATTATGATCGAATCGAGGTCAACGGCCGTTCCATAGGGTATGGTGGCGACCAGTTCGAGGTCCTCAGGACCCTGAACGTAAGAATAGTATTCCAGGGCAATTTCGCCGAAGTCCTGATCAGGGTCCTCAAGGGTCAGCTGGAAAAAATTGGATGTCTGGTTGATGTAACCAGATATCATTTTCAGCGGATCTCCCATTACCCCTTCTGGCGGAGTGATGCGGAATCTGCCCCTGAAGGGGAGGTCCGAGATCACGAATATGACCAAACCATCCGCGTTAGATGATCTCTCATCAACTATTGCACCGTCCTCATGCTCGAGTTTAACGATCGCCTCGAATACGGGACGACCCGATCTTGGACCCTCGCCGTATGTTACCTTCAGACGTATGGTCCCGTTGACCAACCTGAGATAGTAATCCATCGTGATGTTGACCTCCATAGACTCTGCAAACGGATCTATCGTTATCACATCACTTGTCGCAGGCAGGTATCCTGACCTTGCATCTATCTCGCCAAGGAGATCCTGGGGTGGAATGATCCTGACGTAATAGGTTTCATAGGCGTCCCTTCTGATGAAAAGACCCACCCCCGTCTCGTTGGTCTTTGTCACTCCTCTAACGGAACCGTTGAAGGATACCAGCTCCAGAGAGCAGTTGGAGGCCGGAAGACCTGCCTTAGGACCTTCTTCGGAGTAGAAGGCGTTTACCATTACCTCCACCATGGGCAGGTCGGTGCTTGCCTGGAGGATCCGGCTGAACGGGGAATGGTTGTCGCTCGTATCGAAGGCCTGAACCTGGAACCTGTAGGTATTACTGAACTCGAGGTCCGAAGCTGTGTATTCCCTTGCCTCAGGGCCCAATGTTGCGATCAATTCAAAGTTGAGTGATCCGGGACTCGACATGAATATCTTGAATCCCGATAGGTCATCCTCTCCAGCCTGGGACCAGCTCATGGATATGGTATCCATGGTTGAGTTCACATATGATAGCAGCATGGGCTGGGCTGGTGGTGTCAGATCCTTGGTCGTTCCCTGTACAAGCTCTGTCGGTTCGGATTCCCAGATGCCGTCGAAGGCAGTTATCCAGTAGAACATCTTCCTGGAAGGTCCGAGGTCCGCGGAGGTCCAGGATGACCTGTTTGCCGGAACCCGGTCTACCATGCCCTGGGCTCCGGAATCCGGGTCCAAAGAATACACCACGTACTCCTTCGTATCATCGGTGTTGGGATCCCAATTGAGGAAGAGAGACTCCTTCGTGTCAAGCTGTCTTACAGTAAAATTCTTAGGCATCTGCGGCAGGTCAATATCCGGAGATGTGAACACCTCGGTATGGGGGTAGGATACATCGATGGTGAATGTCTCATCCCAGTCTTCGGGGGAAGACCCCTCCGCATGGACCGTGACGTTGTTGTAATCCGTGAAAACGTTATCGACGCTGTCGATGTATACACGATCCAGGAGGATCAGGTCCTTTATATCCCCTCCGGCTCCGCTTGTTGGGTCCGGCTCTGTCGAATTGAAGAATACGGTCTCATAGAGTATGGCTCCCCAGCTCTCGATACTGACATCGACCCCTTCGAAGGCATTGCCATTGTTTGTCTGGAAGTGGAAGCCGATAGTATTGAGGATCTCGAGTCTGCTCTCTGCAAGAATGGTATCTATCTGGCCTATCTTTGAATCTATCGAGGTGATTTGAGACCATTCCTGAATTTCCAGACCGGATATGTCGGACCTGTTCAACACCAATTTCGTATTCCGGAAGGTCAGGCCTGCCATAGGTGTTCTGATCAACGAATCCTGAATGTTTCCGTCCTCGCATTCCTCCACCATCATTCCGGGACCCTGTGAGATCAATTCAAGACCGTCCATGTGGACCACCCTTCCAGAGACCATGGTAGCGAACCAGCTGGTCGAAGCCGTCGAATTGATCATTACATCAGAGATATCCACCTGTCCGTCGATGTTCTGTGATATCAAGGCGATGCTGTCGGACCCGGAAACGTTGATCACCAGATCGGTCATTCTCATCCTGCTGCCGGATGTTTGAAGGGATAAACCGGTCGATAGGTCGCCGGAGACAGAGATCTCCGAACCTTCCACCGTCCCGTTTTGGTCCCCCAGGACGAGGATGCCGGTGGATGATCTCCCGATCACCGCGACCTCAGATCCCGATATTCCGAAATCGGAACCGGTTATCTGGGTACCGGTATCTCCCTCTCCCGAAACCTGTACCTTCTCGTTTCTGAGATTGCTCTTTGATATGTCTTCGATATAATGACCGTACGCCATACTGCCCGAGTTCGTGATGGTATTGTTCATCAGGAGAATGTTAGATCCCGAGATGACCTCGACGCATATCGATCCATCGGCGGAAGAATCGAACATGTTCTCGTAGATCGTGCTGTTGTTCGTTCCCTCCGAGAGCGACACCATGGTGGTTTGCACTCCCGTGGATGAAAGGAAATTGGTCTCCATCGAGAAGTCGGCGGACCCGGTGATCCTGGCCACGCTTGAGCTGTCGGAGACCAGATTGACGAGTGATGACACAATTCTCACATCACTGGAACCGTTGGCCTGCATGAACGAGGAAGGACCCCTGAGCACCATGCCGTTGGAATCCTGGACCTTGAATTTATCGGTCCCTTCGATGAGCATTCCCACGGCATCATCACCCTCGACCTGGAAGCTGGTGTTATCGATCCTTGTGTTCGATCCGGACCAAACCGAGATCCCGGATCTGCCGCCAAGGATGGTATAGGTGTTCATCATGATCGATGTGTTAGTACTGTCCACCATCTCGATCCCAATAGACCCATCATAGATCGGATTGAAAAGACATGTCTGAAAGGTTGTCAGATCGGATCCCTCCAGTCTGAATCCCGTCGAGTTCACGATCGAGTTGGCGGCAAAGACATGTGTATTGGCGCATTGCAGGAATTCCGCACCGATGTTGTAGATGCCGTCCGAGAAGAATTGAGGTCTGTGAAACCTCGCATTCGTGACGTTCACCATCTTGAAGCCTGTGGAGAAGTTCCCCAATCTTACTATGGGATTGATAATATCGACAAATGATGAACTGGATATCGAGACAACTTCACTGGATGATTCTGTCGATCGAAGGCCAGTAATATTTATGTTCTGGCAGTTCGTCGCGACTATTCCCCCGATCTTGGAGTCCCTGATGGTTGTGTTTATGAATGTGACATTTTTCGAGGAATCGATCGTAGCACCCGTGTTGATTGTTGTGTTGAGATAGATATCCGAGGCAGTGAAGTTATCGCCCTTCAGATCAAGCTCACCGTCGGTCAGGGTCATACCCGTTATCTTAACGTTGTTGGCTCTGATCCATAGAGCTTTTTCACCATCATTGGGTCTTATTACAACAGAGGAGGTATCGTTGCCCCTCAGGGTGATCCCGTTGGATGTGATCGAGACATTCTCCATGTATTCTCCCTCGCTGACCACGATGGTATCTCCCGAGTTCGAATCATCGACGGCACCCTGTATGGTGCTGTAGGTGGATCCTGGTCCCACGTACAGGACGATCCCCGATACATTTTCCGTGGAGATCAACATCAATGGCAATATCCCTCCTATCACAACCAAAGTCGCGATAAGTAATGTTCTCGATCTAATGGCCGGTAAGAATTCATTTCCCATCATGAAGCCCTCCCCTTGGGGTATTTCCGTATTTAGATATTGTTACATCTATTAAAACATCTCCTGGGGGTGTAGTTCTCTATATGGTAGTATCCTGCGACTATATCCTTTGACAAATCTAAATACCACGACCTTCATTTCACCATCATGCATCCCTCGGAAGATATCAGGGGCACCCTTTCGAAAAGACTCCTCGGGAAGAGAATCCTTCTGGGCATAACGGGCTCCATCGCTGCCGTAGAATGCGTGAAGCTGGGAAGGGAGCTGGTTAGGCATGGTGCGGATGTACATGCGGTGATGACCGAGAAAGCATGTGAGATCGTTGGACCCTATGCTATCGAGTTCGCTACTGGGAATCCCGTTATCACACACCTCACGGGAAGGGTCGAGCATGTGTCGTTGTGCGGGGATGTGGATGGCAGGGCAGACATGATACTCATAGCACCCTGCACTGCAAATACACTTGGAAAGATGGTGCACGGAATAGATGACAGCCCTGTCACGACCTTTCTAACCACGGGCATAGGGACAGGGATACCAGTGATGGTCGTTCCAGCCATGCACAATACGATGTATCATCACCCTAGGGTGATCGAGAACCTTGAGATAGCAAGGGATATGGGGATTCATGTAATCGATCCTAAGATCGAGGAAAAGAAGGCCAAGATGGCATCGATAAGCATTATCGTCGAGGGGGTTCTACGCTTACTCTCAGGTCAAAGGATGCATAACGAGAAGGTACTTATAGTAACGGGTGCAACAAGGGAGCCAGTGGACGACATGCGGGTTCTCACAAACCTCGCTACCGGAGCTTCCGGTATAGCTCTGGCGATGGAAGCTTCGAGGGAAGGGGCGGATGTGCATCTTCTCGCCGGTGAGAACGTCAATAACATTCCAGAGCATATCAGTTCGGAGCGTTTCACCACGACCGAGGACCTCCTTGGAAAGCTCGAGATACTCTCTAACGACTGGGAGGCCCCGACTATGGCATTCTTCCCGGCCGGCATATCAGACTATTCGGTCAAGAGGACAGAGGGGAAGATACCCTCGGGAAAGGATTCACTGAAACTCGACCTCGAACCCACACCAAAGGTGATCGAAAGGTTCAGAAAACTATATCCAGAGACATTTCTCGTGGGATACAAGGCGGAGAGTGTCAAGGATACAGAGACCCTCTTATCCAGGGCCTACGAGAAACTTACGAAGGTGAAGATGCAGGCCATAGTTGCCAATGATCTCTCCGATGTCTCTGCCGATACCACCAGGGTGTACCTGCTGACACCGGACAAGGAAGCCTTCAAGGCTGTCGGGAGCAGATCGGACATCGCTAGTTTCTTATTGGAGAAATCCCTGGAGCTCAAGGAATCGAGGTAGGGCAAATGGTCCTCAGGGGAGTGGGTTTCTGTCCCGGTCACATCACCGGTTTCTTTTCCATTCACGACAGGGGAAAGGAAATCCTGGCAAGGGGTTCCCGAGGTGCGGGTGTAAACCTCTCTCTGGGAGCCATTAGCTCGATAACACTGAGGTCCCCGGACCGGACAGGTGATGAAGGTCCTTTGAAGTTCAAGTTGGCGGTCAAGGGCGTCAACGAGTTCAAGGTTGATCCGAGGATATACGGAAGCGTTGTCGAGGCACTCCTTCCCGAAAGGGGCAAAGGCTGGGAGGCCAGTGTACGCGTGACCCTTCAACTTCCCGTCGGGCAGGGTTTCGGGATGTCCGGGGCGGGGGCCCTTTCCATATCTATCGCCCTTTGGGAGGCCTTCTATTCGGAGGTTCCTGCCTGGGACAGGAAGCTGAGGTTCAAGGCGCAGCAGGAGAGGTTCTTCTCCGTGAGAACTGACAGGTTCAAGGTCAAACCGATGCGTAGAAGGCTCGTGGACAGAACCCAGCTGTGGGATCTTGGGAAGGAGAAGGTACGTCCCGTCAGATCCTCTGGAAAAGCCTCCGGAATGCTGGAGGAAGGTGGCGGTGTAAGATCGCCAAAGCGGTGGCTGGATGACAGCCAGGCCGAGAGCGATATGGGAATGATCGGTTACTCCGATATCGTCGAGGCCGCCCATAGGGCGGATATACTCACCAGGGGGGGTCTCGGTGATGTTGTCGCGCAGGCCCGGGGCGGCATCGAGATGAGACTCGCTCCCGGAGTGCCACCTTTTGGTGAGGTTCACACGATACCGGTCAACATAGAGAGCCCCCCCAGCGTAGCCATAATGACCGTCGATGAACCTATAGAAACATCCACGGTCCTCTCCAATAAACTGAAAAGGAAATTGATCAACGAGGCGGGGGAGACCGCACTCTCCAATCTTCTCAAGGATCCCACCCCCGAGAGGATGATGGAGGAAAGCTCGCAGTTCTCGAGACTATCAAGACTTCAAAGCTTGAAGGTCAAAGGGGCTCTGATGGAGGTGGAAAAATTTACACATGCGGCTCAGATCATGGTGGGGAACTCCGTTTTTGCTTTCGTTGGCGGTCACTTCGGTCTAGATAGAAGGAAAGCTGTCGTTAACACCTGGAAGAAGAGGGGAGAGGTAAAGATCTGCGAGATCGATCTCATTGGTGCAAGACCCCTGAATTAAGCGGTCCGTGAAAACGATTGTATCCGAGCAAGTTCATGACCTTCCCATGGAAATGGATTGGACACTCGACATGCCTGCACTCATAGCCATCGTGACACTGATCTTCGTTGTGCTCGTGTTCATATGGGAGCAGATATAGGTGAAGAAGCAGATGATGATACAGAACTTCGGGGATTATACAGGGAGGTACCAGGAGATCATACTCAATCTTCCTCTTGACATATCCTCACCCGATTACGACCTGGGGGGCCTTGAACCTGATGAAAGGGAGAAGGTCATGAAATGGATGAGGGTCTATTTCGACCTGTGCGCAGAGGAATACCTGCTATTCAGACGGGGTTTGATCGACAGGGAGGTTTGGGATGATTGGCTGGGAGGTATGAAGGTCACCTACAAACGTCCTGCGTTCACGGAGGCGTGGGATGAGTTCTCTAGGAATCCGGACATATACAACAAGTTCAAACCATTTGTTAAAAGGGAGATACTGGAAAGATGATATCAAGGTCGATATGAAAGCCTTTTTACGATCATGTGGACCTGGAGGAGTCCGTCTTGAATTCCTTGTTCCGTAGACGAGGCATCCACCGCAACCTATATCTTTTTTAAAATGAATGAATAAGTGGAGTTTTAAAAGGAAAAATGAGGGAATAGCATGAGATCAACAGTTGCGGGAACGATATTCCTATTGTTGCTCTTGGGTACCGTCGGGATACCTTCGATCTGTTCCGGTGAAACGGAGCCGAACGATTCTCTGGACCTGGCAGAGATACTGGGGGAAGAGTGGACATATGGTCGTGTCTCTCTTGATCACGACGATCGGGATGAAACGGACATGGACTTCTACAGGGTGGACCTACCTCCGAGGAACATTGCGGTCATCACCCTGAAGAAGGTCGATACAGATCCATACTGGGGGATATATCTCGAGTCGTTCAACCAGTACAAGGAACTGGATTACATACTCTGGAGGATGAACGGTAGGAGGTCTTATTATTACGACGACAACGAGATGGATGTTGACGTTCCTGGATCGGAGGTTCGCGGTTTCGTTGTCGGGTCCGATGACGAGACCGTGTTCTATCTCAAGGTTTTCGGGAGTGGAAATTATTCCATCAAACGGACCTTGATCCCATCTCCGGATCCGAAGGATGGTCCCTTCGATGTGATTACACAGTACTTGGACCAGGGAAGTTCGATCGAGAATGTATATGAGATACGGTATGAGAGCATACACATCTACGACATCGACCAGTTCAGGACCCATACGAACATGAGCAATTACATGTTCAGACTGGAGAAGCTGGACACCGGCGATGGCCAGATCTTCCTGGCCATTTACAAGTACGACCAGGTTCCCGAGATAGACGAGGCTTCGCCGATCACAGTACTAGCCGTGAATTCCTCGATTTATGAGCTTGCCATCCTCTATGATTCCTACGAGAACGTGAGGAATTACCATGGATCGAACTACTGGTACCACGACGGGAACGATAATTATTTCTTCAATATCTGGGGTGAGGGTCAGTATCGGATAACCGTGGATCCGTTCCCACTACTGAAGGACGAGGATGAGGAGGACGAGGAGGAAGAAACCGATGATGATAAGGATGATGAAAGCTCAGGATTGGATGATCCAATCCAGGTTCTTGGATGCATGGTCCTCAACATCCTTGTGTTCATGATCATCGTGGGCTCCATCCTTCTGGTGATCTTCCTCGTAACCAGGAAGGAGAGGAAAAAGGAGGAGTTACCCGAGAAACCTGGTGATAAGGGTCTCCCGGAAATCGAGGGAGAAGATAGAGGTCCAGGTGAGAAGGACGTACGAGTGCCCGAGCCCGATCGGTCGTCAAATGGATCAAGCGAGAAGGAAGTTGATAATAGGAGTGAAGGTGAATCTCCACGGGAGACATCCATCCAC
>JBLIRL010000043.1:0-18405 GCA_049472275.1 Thermoplasmatota archaeon
GATCACGCCACCCCCGCCTCCCCCGGAGGTTCCACCGAAACCGGCGGAACCGGAGGAACCCGTTGAACGGCCGAAGATCCCCGCCATCATCGGGAGATAGTCAGGATCAAGGAGGTCGATCTGTCCAAGTACAACAGACAGCTCGATCAGATGGAGGACCAGATAGGGGAGCTCAAGGAACAGTCCCACGAGGGTCTCGAGACCGCCAAGGGTCTCTGGGCCAGAAGGGACGAGCTGAGGGAGAAGGCCCAGAAAGAGCACAAGTCCTTCCTCGAGGGAATGAACCAGCTCAGGAAGCTCAAGAAGGATATCTGGGAGAGACGCAAGAAGATGCAGCAGCTCTACAGGCAGATAGACGATTGGAGGAAGGAGTTCAAGAAGTCACCCGAGGAGAGGAAGAGAGCGGACAGGGGCAGAAGGCTCTCAGATGCCGTGGCAAAATACAAAAGGGGTGAGAAGCTTTCTCTCGAGGAACTCAGCCTGGTAATGGAATCCGGTGAGATGAAATAGAGGTGTTCCAGATGACAGATCGACTTCAGACCAGGATCTCAAGACCGGCCGTGAAGAGGATCGCCATAGGTGTTGTGGCCCTTCTCCTGCTTGCGGGAGGACTTGCCCTCATCCTCTCCCGTCCGGGAGAGAGGCCGCGTGTGATCTACGATCCGGATACGGAACTTCCGGCCGATTACATGTTCATAGTCGATTATCCGGAATCAGAGGAGGACCTGCTCTCTGTTGCAGCACTCACGAGCGCACAGTTCATGGGAGGGGAATATCATCCCCTCGTTGTATGCGATCCGGAGGGTGGATTGTCGAGGCAGCTTCTCTTCACCCTCGAGAACCTCAATACGGACAGGCAGAAATATCTCTTCACCAACAAGGAGACCTCGCTTACGCTCATCAACACGCAGCTTGGTGACATCGGCGCATCGCAGATAGACGAGGAGAACGTCCTGCCCTTGACACCGGACGTGTCATCGAGGTTCGTGGGCTTCAACGACGTGATCACCGTGTCATCCTACGAGGAGGCGTTGTGGGCGGTCACCTATGCCAAGAGGAACGGTCTGGGGGTCGTCAAGGGAGAACCCACCTTCCTCAGCCAGGAATCCGCGTGGAGCGCTTTGAGATCACAGGAAATCCCCCTGGACTATCTTGTCGTGACTAATCCCAGGGACCTTACGCTGGAATCTCTCCACGGGACACCGGACTACGATACGTACGATGATGCCTTCTTCACTCCAGCGATGTCCCTCATGACAGCCCAGATATCGGCGTATCATGATGCCTATGTCATCACCAATACAACACCTGCAAGCAGTGTCGATTGGGAGCTGGATATGGAACTCTCTCCCAACAGGAGGGCTGCCGGTGTCCTGAACGAGATCAGGGATGTCAGCATGGAGTTCGGAACACCGGAATATGTGACCATAACCGGTTCCGCTCCGGCAGTCCCCCAGTTCCTTGTGAGATCACGCGGGATGGAAGGGGACATAGTGAACTCCGATGTGGTTTACGGGTTCATCGACAGCGACAATTCCCAGATGGATGCCGCCGTGGGAAGGATCATACAGTACGATGTGTCTCTGGCGTCCAATCAGCTTCTTAAGACCTACCTGTTCGATGATTTCACGGAGACCGTCACGGCGGAGTACAGGGACGTCGCCGGGGGGACCCATGAGAAGGACTGGAGGAGGCACGGAGCTTCATTCTCAGGATTCGAGATAACCTACGAGAGGATGCAGGCAACTCCCGGCAGGTGGATCTGCACGGACTATGACGATGCCGGCTTCACCTACGATTATGTTGGCCCCTTCAATACAGGGAACAAGTTCTTCGACGGTGTTGTAAATTCCATGGAGAACGACATATCCGAGATCTGCGAGGTATCGGGATATGTCGCCTACAGGGGCCACGGGTCCGATACGGGATCGCTCTACGGCATCAGGGTCTACGGTCCGAACGGAGAGGAGCATTCTCTCAGGTACAGCGATTGTCAGGAGATGGATGTCGTTCCCCAGATAGCCTTCTTCGTGAGCTGTCTGAACGGCAAGATATACGGCCACGGTCCCGGTACCGATCCTGCATCCGACGTTGCGTTCGACAAGCTGTTCACTTTGAACTACCTCTCTGCGGGACCGGCCGTTCTGGTCGGAGCTACGGAGGTAAGTTTCTCGAACATAGGCCAGGACCTCACCTCCATACCGGCCGAATACCTGCCGTTCATCGATGACCATCAGTGGGACCACAACGATGCCTGGTATGCCTTCGTCTGGGATGGGGTCCTGAACCATCCCGGTGAGCATGGAACGATAGGGAATGCGGTGAAATGGTCGGAGAACCGCTATATGAACTATCCTCCCAACAACCAGCCCGTACCCTTCAATCCCAACGGGGAGGTTGACTGGTACGAGGTCACCTTCTTCGCCGTATACGGCGACCCGGCTTTCAGACCTGCCATAGACCCGAGCGGCGGTCCTGGCGATTACGATCCCTGGCACAACGGGCCTGATGATCAGTAAGAATAAAACGATCATTCCCATATTTATTAAAGGGAATTGCCCATTTCCCTTCTGGAAAGGAGGCGTGCTTTGTCGGGACCCCGGAAGGATAAGGCCAATTTCGTCTACAGGAAGAGAAGGGCCACGATGAAGACCATCCTGTTCAGGATAGGGGCCCTTATCCTCGTGATCCTGGCTATCTCCACCATAGTCTACCTCGATCGTTCCGGTTACGAGGATTCACGGGACGATAAGATCTCCCCCATCGATGCTGTATATTTCACTGTCGTTTCGATAACCACCACGGGGTACGGGGACATCACTCCCGTCAACACCGGGGCCCGACTCATCGACACGGTCTTCATCACGTTCGGCAGGGCGGCGATGTGGTTCGTGATAGTGGGGACCGCATACCAGTTCGTATTCGAGAGATACAGGGAGGCATATCTAATGAAGGCAGTGCAGAAGGGTCTCTCAGGCCATGTGATAATAGCGGGGTTCTCGACCAGCGGTCAGTCAGCGGCCAGGGAGCTCCTTGTGAAGGATACAAAGAAGAAGCACATCGTGGTCATCACCACTGACCCCGATGAGGCTCAGCAGGCAGCGGAGGAGGGTTTCGTCTCGATATTGGGAGACGCATCAAAGGAGAAGAACCTCAAAGATGCGATGATAGAGAAAGCCTCTGCGCTGATCATAGCCACCAGGAAGGATGATACGAATGTCCTGATCACCCTCACTGCAAAGTACCTCAACCCGGACATCAGGGTGATATCCAGGGTTACGGACCTTGAGAACATGAAACTCCTGAAAAAGAGCGGGGTGGATGTCATAATAGCTCCGGCCGTCACATCCGGCAACATGATGGCAACTGCCACCAAGCATCCCAATGTGGTCCATCTCCTCGAGGACATGATGACCGAGAGCAAGGGGATCTACATCACGGAAAGAGAGGTCAGGATCGACGAGCTCGGTGCAAGACCCAAGAAATTGAAGGGTCTCATAGTCATGGGTGTGGTCAGGAAAGGCGAGGTGATCGCAATGGAGGACCTGGACAGCCTGAAGCTCAAGCAGGGAGACCGCCTTCTTTGCATGGAGAGGAAATGAGGGACCCATCTCCGTTCCAATCATAGTAAATATCTCCACGGGGATTATGTCGCCGTGACGATACTGAAATGGGACAGGAGGAGTTCCGATGAGGCTATCGAGGAGATAAAGAGAAGCTTCAATGATGACCTCCCCGTCGTCCTTCCGACGGACACTCTATACGGGATCGCGGCCCCGGCAGTGAACAGACGATGTCTGGAGGCCGTCTTCAGGATGAAGGAGAGGCCTTCTAAGCTAACCCTCCCGCTGGCAGTGGGAAACCTTCCCATGGTCGATGAGATTGCCGTGATCCATCGGTGGCAGAAGGACACATTGAGGAGGGGATTGCCGGGACCGGTCACCTTCGTTCTGGAGGCCAAGTCCGGTCTTGATGAACTGGTGGTTAGGGAAGGCACAATCGCGGTCAGGGTTCCCAGGCATCCGATCTTCGTTCCGCTGACGAGGAAGGTCGGACCCCTGGGCCTGACCAGTGCGAACATCCATGGAGGTCATGAAATCGCGAAGGCTGAAGAGATAGACCTTCAGTTCGGAGGGAAACTCCTTGTCATCGAGGATGACAGGTCACTTTCCGGTGTGGCATCCACCATCATCGATCTGACGGATGAATCGTCCACTGTCCTCAGGGAAGGAAATCTAAATATAGATGAGCTCATGGGGGGTGTCCATGAAGGAAGATGACCTTCAGACCTGGAAGGAAGCTGGAGCCATCGCCTCCAAGGCCCGCGAGCTCGGGGCCAAAATGATCCAGGAGGACGTAACGTATCTGGAGGTCGTCGAGACGGTGGAGGGTTTCATTGAGGACCAGGGGGCGGAAGTTGCATTTCCCACGAACATCGCGGTCAACGACATAGCGGCACATTACACCCCGAGACCGAACGAGAGAACTAGGTTCAAGTACGGGGACCTGGTCAAGATCGATGTGGGAGCCCATATAGACGGCTGCATTGGTGATACAGCAAAGACGGTGGAGATAGGTACTATCACGTATTCACAGCTCATCCAGGCCTCGAAAAGAGCCCTCGAGGGAGCAATAGAGGTCATAAGGGGAGGCATCTCTCTGTCCACCATCGGATCCATCGTGGAGAGGACCATGAACTCCATGGGTTTCAAACCGATCGTCAACCTTACCGGACATGCGATAGAACCTTACAATCTGCATGCGGGCCTTTCGGTTCCCAATTATGACGATAGAGCCAGGGAGTTCCTTCCCGAGGGAACCATCGTTGCTGTGGAGCCTTTCGCCACAACAGGTGTGGGCGAGGTGAGATCGTGGAAGAGGTCCAATATCTACAGGTTCGTGAGACCAAGGGGTAAGCTAAAAGATGACCAGGACCTGGCCCTCAGCGTGATACAGAAAGGGAAGCCGAGGCTCCCCTTCTCGGAGAGGTGGCTGGAGAGGACATTTCCCAACGTTGAAAGACCGCTAAAGGGACTCGTTCGGGCAGGGTCCGTATATTCCTATCCCATTCTCAGGGAGGCCTCGGGAGGTATGGTCTCCCAGTGGGAGCATACACTTTACGTTACAAAGAATGGATGCAAGGTTCTGACCTATTGATGTCTGGTTGGTGATGACCATGGAAGGACCCGAAAAGGAGAGGTCTTTGACCTACGCTGGCTCTGGAGTCGATATAATCGAGGAAGGCAAGGCCATACGGGGATTGGTATCCGCTCTCAGCTACAGGCGTGAGGGATTCGGTTCCGTGGCGGACCTTGGAGGCCATTTCACCGGTATAGTGGATTTCGGAGAACACTACCTGTCCCTTTGCACGGACGGGGTTGGATCGAAGCTTCTCGTTGCCGAACAGCTGCAAAAGTGGGACACGGTCGGGATAGACTGCATGGCGATGAACGTCAATGATGTCATCTGCATCGGAGCGGAACCGATAGCCTTCGTGGATTATATCGCCGCGGAGAATCCGGACCCCGATGTTCTCCACAAGATAGGCATGGGTCTCAACGAGGGAGCAAGAATGGCCAATCTGACCATTATCGGCGGCGAGACAGCATCCCTTCCGGACATCGTCAACGGCCTTGACCTCGCGGGGACCTGTCTGGGGTTCGTCAGAAAGGAGAAACTGATCAAGGGCGACCTTGTCTCACCCGGTGATGTCATAATAGGTATTCCCTCCTCCGGTATCCATTCGAACGGTTTCTCCCTCGTCCGGAGGGTGATGACGGAAAATGATATCTCGTACATCAGTCCGATCGAAGAAGTGATCGGCCGGAAGGAGTGGAGGTCGAGGAGTCACTTCCAGGAATATATGGAAGAGGTCGAAAGATGGGCAGCCGTGGACGGTGCCGCCGTGATCGGTGATGTGCTTCTGACACCGACGAGGATATACGTCAGGGAGGTCATGGAACTCATCGAAAACCTGCCGCATGGAACCGTACGCGGCATGGCCAATATCACAGGGGGAGGTTTCAGGAACATATCCAGGATCAATCCGCAGGTTGGATACAATATTGATTCTCCCTTCGATGTACCACCGGTCTTCAGGCTCCTGCAGGTCCTCGGGGCCATTCAGGAGAGGGAGATGTACCAGACCTTCAACATGGGTCTTGGGTTCGTTGTGATCGTCCGCAGCGATGAACGGGAACATGCACTTGATATGATGGCTCCCTACGGTGCGAGGAGGATAGGAACAGTCATCGACGAAAAGGGGATCAAGGTCCATCCTCCCGGGATCGAGTTCGACGGCTATGTCTAGCCAGGGTAAGGGCACGTGGGGGTGGTCCTGGTATGGATTCCGATATTAAGTACATTAAAAACAATAATCGATGCTCCTCTCAATTTGATGTACCGCATCGGATGTGCGTTGTTGTATGTGCGCCCACATAATATAAGGCTTTTGATAGTCCCGACCCCAAAGGACACATGGATGTACATCCTTGCATCTGCTAACAGGGCCTTGATCGCTGGTTATTGACCCCATATGTTGCAGTAAATAAAAAAGTTTATATAGGAAAGGTATTATGCACGGCACAGTCTTGACCGCATCGGGTAGTGGGAATGGTAAATTCTGGGTCCGTAGCTCAGCTAGGTAGGACGCTAGGTGGCTTTAGCTGCCTTCTTCCCTAGAAAGAGCGTCTGGCTTTTAACCAGATGGCCGGGGGTTCGAATCCCCTCGGACCCGCCAAGCCCATTTCTTCCTATCCAGCTCTCAGACGCTCTCACTCCGCGGAGGTCAACAGATGCCCAGGTTCAATGTAATGGAAAACTATCTCGTTCCCAGGCACAGCATATTGCAGAAAGAAGAGGTCGATGGTCTGCTTGAACGTTATGGCATCGACATCTCCCAGCTACCAAAGATACTCATGATGGATCCCTGTGCGAAGGCCCTTTCGGCCGTGCCCGGGGATGTGATCAAGATAGAGAGAGAGAGCCCGACCGCTGGTCTGTCGTTCTACTACAGGCTCGTTGTGGAAGAGAGGTCCATGATCTGACATCCCCCCAGGGACCGTCAGATCAGGATAAGGAGAATATACCGATCGAGGTGATCCGTTGAAAGAGGTCGTGGAAGCCTTCTTCAAGAGCAGGAACATCATCAACCATCAGCTTGCTTCGTTCAATGATTTCCTTCCCACCCATGACAATCCCAAGTCAAGGATGCAGAGGATAATCGATTCGATCCGTATCGGCGAGGTTGATAATGAGAGAGGCATCATAAGGCTGGACGTGGACAAGCTTGACGAGGATTCCATTGATGTCAAGCTCGGGAGGATAACGGTGGGTACTCCCATCGTCAAAGAAGCCAATGGCGCCACTCATGAGCTGACACCGATGGAAGCGAGATTGAGGGACCTGACCTATTCGGCCCCGATCTTCCTGGAGGTTACGATAATCGAGAACGGGATCGATAGGGAACCCGAGAAGGTCAAGATAGGGGATCTGCCGATAATGGTCAAGTCCAAGCGGTGCAATCTCCACAGGGAGATGATGAGCCAGGACAGGAACCTGACCGATGAGCAGTATTACAAGAGGCTCCAGGAGATGGGGGAGGACCCACTTGATCCGGGCGGCTACTTCATTATCAATGGAACGGAAAGGTCACTCATATCGCTCGAGGACCTCTCACCGAACAGGGTCCTTGTGGAGTGGGAGGAAAAATACGGCACACCCATGGCCGTTGCCAAGGTCTTCTCCCAGAGAGAGGGTTTCAGAGCCTTGACATCCGTGGAACTGAAGAAGGACGGCATCCTGATGGTTTCAGTTCCCGCCGCTCCTACCCAGATCCCCCTGGTGATCCTGATGAAGGCGCTCGGGATGGATGCTGACGAGGATATCGCCAAGGCGATAGTCTCTGACGAGAGGATGAACAACATAATCTTCGCCAATCTCGAGGAATGCTCCGTCAACTATACCGTCAATACCATCGAGGATGCCCTGAACTACCTGGAGAAGAAGTTCGCCACGGGTCAGGCTAAGGAATTCAGGGAGAAGAAGGTCGAATCAATAATCGACAAGTCGCTACTCCCGCATCTGGGCGACCACAGGGACCAGAGGATAAAGAAGGCGATATATCTGGGGAGGATCGCAAGGTCCGTGCTCGAGCTCAAACTCGGACAGAGGGACCCGGACGACAAGGACCACTATGCCAACAAGAGGATATCCCTGGCCGGGGACCTAATGGAGGACCTGTTCCGCGTTGCGTTCACATCCCTGATGAAGGACCTGAAGTATCAGCTCGAGAGGACGATAACAAGAAAGAGGAAGCTAAGGGTATCGTCAGCCATAAGACCTGATGTACTCTCGCAGAGGATCATCCACGCCCTTGCCACCGGAAACTGGGTGGGAGGACGCGACGGTGTCTCTCAGCTCCTTGACAGGACCTGCAACATGTCGACCATATCCCATCTGAGGAGGATCACTTCACCTCTGACGAGGTCCCAGCCGCATTTCGAGGCCAGGGACCTCCATCCCACACAGTGGGGGAGATTGTGCCCCAACGAGACCCCGGAGGGTCAGAACTGCGGTCTGGTGAAGAACCTCGCCCTTATCGTTGACATCTCGGAAGGTTACGATGATAGAAAACTCGAATCCACCCTTTTCGATATGGGCGTCAGAAGGATCGAGAAGGAACTGACGGACGAGGCAAGGGTATATCTGAACGGGAACCTGATAGGCATCCATCACGACCCGAGCGGTCTGGTCGAGTCCGTGAGGAAGAGAAGGAGGCAGGGTTTCCTTGCTATGCCCCAGGAGAAATCCCACGAGATAAATGTCAGGTTCAATACCCAGATAAACTCGGTCATCATAAACTGCGACGATGGAAGGGTTAGAAGACCCATGTTCGTCCTCGACAGGGGCCAGACCAAGCTCACAGAGAGAATGAAAAACTCACTGGTCGAGGGCAAGATCACATGGGAGGACCTGGTTCAGCAGGGTGTGATCGAATGGGTGGACGCCGAGGAGGAAGAGGACCTCTTCATAGCGGTCGATGAGGACCACGTCCATCCCGACCACACACACATGGAGATCGATCCCATGGTCATCCTTGGGACCTGCTCGGGACTCGTCTGCTATCCGCACCATAACTCCTCCCCGAGGATCACTATGGGGGCGGGAATGGCTCAACAGTCCCTCGGACTTGGGGCCTCCAATTACAGGATAAGATGCGATACGAGGTCACACCTTCTTCACTACCCCCAGAAACCGATGGTCCAGACCAAGACGATGGAATTCGTCAACTTCAATACGAGACCGGGCGGACAGAACTTCGTGGTGGCGGTCCTCTCGTACGAGGGCTACAACATGGAGGATGCCCTCATATTCAACCGGGCCTCCATCGAGAGAGGTCTCGGAAGGTCCACCTTCATCAGGTCATACCCAGTCGAGGAAAGAAGGTATCCCGGTGGACAGGAGGACAGGATCGAGATCCCGCAGCCCGATGTGATGGGATCTAGGACCGAGGAGGCCTACAACAACCTCGACGAGGACGGCATAATATCACCGGAGTTCGAGGTCATGGGCAAGGACGTTCTCATCGGAAGGACCTCGCCCCCCAGGTTCCTCGAGGAACACACGGACTTCCTGACCCCCAGAAGGAGAAGGGAGACCTCGCTCACCGTCCGACCCAGGGAATCAGGTTACGTGGATACGGTGATGATAACGGAATCCGAGAACGGCCTGAGGCTTGTCAAGGTGACAGTCAGGAGCGAGAAGATACCCGAGGTCGGTGACAAGTTCGCTTCCCGTCACGGCCAGAAGGGTGTGATAGGTCTGATCGCGAATCCCGAGGATATGCCCTTCAATGAGGAAGGAATAATTCCCGACCTCGTCACCAATCCCCATGCCATCCCGTCCCGTATGACCGTGGCCCACGTCCTGGAAATGATCGGAGGCAAGGTGGGTTCGATGCAGGGAAGGACCGTGGATGGAACAGCCTTCTCCGGAGAGAGGGAGGAGGACCTCAGGAGACAGCTTCTAGAAGTAGGCTTCAAACCCACAGGAAAGGAGATCATGTACGATCCGTTCACCGGGAGGAAGCTCCGCGTCGAGGTGTTCAAGGGCGTCATATACTACCAGAAGCTCCATCACATGGTCTCGGGAAAGATGCATGTCCGTTCAAGAGGCCCTGTCCAGATCCTGACGAGACAGCCCACTGAAGGCCGCTCAAGACAGGGAGGTCTCCGTTTCGGTGAGATGGAAAGGGACTGTCTGATAGCCCACGGTGTGTCGATGGTGATTAAGGACAGACTCCTCGATGAATCCGACGGGACAATAGAGTATGTTTGCGGCAATCCCAAGTGCGGAAATGTCGCTATGCTTGACAAGCGGGGAGCCCTGCGCTGCCCGGTTTGCGGAGAGACCGGGAACATCCACCCGGTCCAGACGAGCTATGCTTTCAAGCTGCTCATGGACGAGCTGAAATCGATGTGCGTCGCCATGAGGTTGCACCTGGAGGACCTGAAATAGGGAGGTGTGATGATGGTAAGCTATCAGTACATACCAAAGAAGATCGGAAAGATACAGTTCGCCCTCCTCTCTCCTGACGAGATCAGGAAGATGTCTGCCACCAAGATAATCACCGCGGACACCTATGACGATGACGGATTTCCGATCGACATGGGTCTGATGGACCCTAGGCTCGGAGTCATCGAACCCGGTCTGAAATGTAAGACATGCGGAAAGAAGGTCGACGAATGTCCGGGTCATTTCGGTCATATCGACCTCGCCATGCCCGTCATTCACGAAGGCTACACGAAATTGATAAAGGAGATGCTCTCGGCCACATGCAGATCATGCGGAAGGGTCAAGCTCCCCGGCGACAGGATCCAGCAGTATCAGGACAGGATACGGGATATTGGCAACATATCCCTGAATCCGTTCCATTTTCAGGCCCTCTCCTCCCAGATCAGGAGCGAGGCGATTGGCGTTTCGCAGTGCCCGTATCCCGATTGCGGGGAGATGTCGAAGAACATAACCCTGGACAAACCCACGACCTTCAGGGAGGAAGGACACAAGCTCACACCCAAGGAGATCAGGGAGAGGCTCGAGAGGGTACCCGACGACCATCTTCCCTTTCTGGGTTTGAATCCCGAAGTATCAAGGCCGGAGTGGATGGTGCTCACATCGCTGCCAGTTCCTCCCGTGACCGTCAGACCGTCGATCACTCTGGAGTCCGGAGACAGGTCCGAGGACGATCTCACACACAAGATGGTGGATGTCCTGAGGATCAACCAGAGACTCCAGGAGAACAGGGATTCCGGCGCTCCCCAGCTCATTGTTGAGGACCTCTGGGAACTCCTGCAGTATCATGTCACGACCTATTTCGATAATCAGACCTCAGGCATCCCCCCCGCAAGGCACAGGTCCGGACGACCGTTGAAGACGCTCGCCCAGCGGCTCAAGGGAAAGGAAGGAAGGTTCAGGTCCAACCTGTCGGGAAAGAGGGTCAACTTCTCCGCAAGGACGGTCATTTCCCCGGACCCCTACATCTCGATCAACGAGGTGGGAGTTCCGATGCCGGTCGCCATGGAGCTCACCGTGCCAATCAGGGTGAACGAGTTCAATTTCGACCTGGCCAGAGATTTCGTTATCAGAGGTCCCGAGGTACACCCCGGTGCCAACTATGTGATAAGGCCCGATGGACAGAGACTGAGGATAACCGACCGCAACAAGGAGACACTCATGGAGAAGATACAGGTGGGTTACGTTGTCGAAAGACATCTGATGGACGGGGACATAGTCCTCTTCAACAGACAGCCCTCGCTGCACAGGATGTCCATGATGGCTCACGAGGTCAGGGTCATGGGAGGGAAGACCTTCAGGTTGAACCTTCCCGACTGTCCCCCCTACAACGCCGATTTCGATGGTGACGAGATGAACCTTCACTGTCTGCAAGGTGAGGAAGCAAGGGCAGAAGCCAAGATAATCATGAGGGTCCAAGAGCATATCCTCTCTCCCAGGTTCGGAGGTCCGGTCATAGGAGCCATACACGATCATATCTCGGGCAACTTCCTGCTGACGCACAAGAATCCCATGTTTACCAAGGAGGAGGCATACCACATGCTGTCGAGGACCTCCTACAAGGGAGGACTTCCGGAACCGGATGTTGTGGATGATGCCGGCAACGAATACTGGGGCGGCAAGACGATATTCTCAATGATCCTGCCCCCTGGTCTTCATCTGGAGTACGGGGCCGCCATCTACGGAGGGGAGGACGACGATCCTGAAGAAGACACCTGGTTGAAGATTGACACCGACGAGGAGGGAAGGTCCTTCCTCCTGACCGGACCCGTTGACGAGAAATCCATAGGAGCTTTCAAAGGTAAGTTGCTGGAGAAGATCGTGAGGGACCATGGCTCAGAGGTGGGAAGGCAGTTCCTCGATGACGCCACCAGGATCGGCATATCCGCTATAACACTCATGGGATTCTCCACGGGGATCGATGAGGAGGACATACCCGAAGAGGCCAAGCTGAGGATAGCGGAGACCCTTGACGAGGCGGAGGCAAAGGTTGACGATTACGTTAACAAGTACAATTCCGGTTACCTCGAACATCTGCCCGGAAGGTCCCTCAAAGAGACACTGGAAGTGGAGGCCATGAGGACGCTTGGCCGTGCCAGGGACACAGCAGGTCAGATAGCATCAAAATATCTCGGCCTGAAGAATTCCGCTGTCATCATGGCCCGATCGGGAGCGAGGGGCTCGATGCTCAACCTCTCGCAGATGTCCGGCTCCATCGGTCAGCAGGCAGTGAGGGGTGAGAGGATCCACAGAGGCTACCAGAAGAGAACCCTGCCTCATTTCAAACCTGACGACCTCGGTGCAGCAGCAAAGGGTTTCGTCAAATCATGCTACAAGAAGGGATTGACCCCGACCGAGTACTTCTTCCATTCCATGGGAGGAAGGGAAGGTCTCGTGGATACTGCGGTCAGAACCTCGAGGTCGGGTTACATGCAGAGGCGTCTCATTAACGCTCTGGAGGACCTCAAGGTCCTGCCGGACAGGACCGTTAGGAACACCAGCGGTGTCATCGTTCAGTTCTTTTACGGAGAGGATGGTGTCGATCCGTCAAGGTCCGTGAGGTCGGATCCTGTTGATTACGAGGACATTATCAACACGGCCATGAGGGAGGTGCAGTAGATGGTGGAGAGAGTGATCAAGATTAAGGACCGTAAGGACCTGATCCATTTCCTGCTTTCGAGGGACCTCCCCGAAGAGGCCGTTTTCAAGCTCGTTGGACCCAACTCGGATAATTCCCTGGAGGATGTCCTAAAAATGGGTCCTGCACAGATAGAGAGGATATCCGGCATATCCGGAAAGAGGTTCAGACGCGCCTTCGCCTGGATCGACCTCGAATCTCTGGGAGAGGCAAAGGGAGGGACCGACGGGAAGAAGGTCGAGGTAAAGGAGGATGCGTCCAAGGAGAAAGAGGCCCCCGCCGAGGAAGAACCCGGGGAGAAACCTGAAAAGGTGAAGGAAAAGGAACCGGTCCAGAAGAGGTCCAAGAAGGAGGAGAAGCAGATGGGTTTCATCTGGACATCTCCCGACGATGCCTCTGTTCAGGAATCCCTGAAGATCATCAAGGGCAAGAAGAAGATGCTATGGCCCTGCAAGTTCTACGTCAACCTCAAAAGGTTCGAGCTACCCATCGAGGGTTTCATATACGTGAAATCCGAGGCTGTGGCATACAAGGCACGGATCAAGGAGATCCAGACCGACAAGGAGCCACTCCCCGAGCCGAAGGAAACGGATCTAATCCCCTCGGGTCTAATCAACGCTGTTCCCCTGGACTCGGCAATGGCCTACCTGATGATCGATGAGATCACCCCGCTTCCGAGTTCCCTGCCCCTGAAAGCGTTCACGACGGTGGGCAATACTCCGGTTAAGAGCGCGAGGCAGTACACTCTCATATGGGTTGAGGATTTCGATGAGCTCGTCAAGAAGGAGGAGGGAGAGCAGCTCGAACCGGAACCTCCTGTGGAGGATAAGCCGAAGAAGAAGGTCATCGAGGAGATAGAGGTCAAGCAGTTCAAACCGCTTGCCATCGAGGAGGTTGAAAAGACCGTAAAATCCCTGAAGGTCGATATCTCGTCGGATATAATCTATTTCCTCTCGGAGAAGGCTGCAAGGGAGAAATGGGAGCAGGACAGGATAGCTGGTGTGATAAGCGATATCAACAGGTTGACACCCTACCTCAAGGACCTCGAGAAGAACCTTGACAAGGGTGCCATTCCCGTTAAGATGATATACGACCTGTCCCAGCATATAAAATCCCGCAGCGTCGACGACAAGTACCTTGGACGCATATGCGAGCTGGCGGTGGAACAGTATGACCGAAATCTCGTGGACCCCCATGAATCCGTCGGGATCGTCGCGGCGCAGTCAATAGGGGAGCCGGGAACCCAGATGACAATGAGGACATTCCATTATGCGGGTGTTGCGGAGATCAACGTGACCCTGGGTCTTCCGAGATTGATCGAGATCGTGGATGCAAGGAAGCTGCCCTCCACACCCATGATGGAGATCCATCTGAAAAAGGAGCTCGAGATGGGTATCGAGGATATCAAGACCTTCGTCAACAACAAGATCGAGCTGACCCTCGTAAGTGACGTCGCCGATACCGAGGTTGACCTGGCAAGGATGACCATTACCATAATTCCGAGGCAGAAGGCCCTGGGCAAACGCGGATTGACCTCCACCGAGCTCATGAAGAGGATAAGGGAGACGAACAAGAAGATCAAGGAGAACCAGATCACCGAGGAGGTTGGAAGGTACGTCATCGATTTCATGGGTCAGAAGAAGATGAACTTCAAGACCCTCTTGAACCAGTGGGAATCCATACAGAACTCCAAGATCAAGGGTATCGATGAGATCAAAAGGGTGATCATCAGACACGAGGGAGATGAATACATACTCTACACCGAAGGTTCCAATCTGCAGAAGATAATGGAGCTTGCGGAGGTGGATGTGGCAAGGACCTCAACGAACAACATCATCGAGATCTCCGCGGTACTCGGAGTGGAAGCCTCCAGAAGGTCCATTTTCGAGGAAGCCAAGAAGACCTTGTCCGAACAGGGACTGACCGTGGACGCAAGGCATCTCATGCTCGTGGCCGATGTGATGTCCGTGGGAGGTACGATAAGGGCGATCGGCAGGCATGGTGTTTCGGGAGAGAAATCCTCGGTCCTGGCGAGAGCAGCATTCGAGATCACCTCAAACCATCTCCTGACGGCAGGGATCACGGGAGAGGTCGAACCGCTTGCCGGCGTTGCGGAGAACATCATCATCGGACAGCCGATCACGTTGGGGACCGGAGCCGTCGAGCTCATTTACAGACCAGTGGACCTTAAGGAGGAATGAAATGGACATAAAGAGGGCACTGCGAAATGTCCAGGACACCGGGAAGGTGACCGTGGGCATCAAAGAGACCAAGAAAAAGCTCAGATCAAAGAAGGTAAAGCTTGTGATAGTGGCGAAGAACTGTCCGGAGACCGATCTGAAGGACCTCAAGACCTTCAAGGTTCCCATCTATACTTTCCAGGGAACCAATGCGGAACTTGGGGCATCCAGCGGCAAACCATTTTCGATATCCACGTTGGGAATAATCGATGCTGGGAAATCGGACATACTAGCCCTGAAGGGAGACAAAGAGTGAAGGAAGGTCGTAGGGATGGGCTATCGGGACAGATATCCAAAAATGAACCAATCCGACAACATTTTTATATAGATTCAATATTAAGGAGAAGATAGTTTCATCTCGCATTTCCAATAATCGGGAAATATCGGGGGAAGGCAAATGAAATCCATCATAAAAGGAGTCCTTGAACGCGAGGAAAGAAAAGCAAAGACCGCTGAACCGGAAGCAGCTCCCCAGCCGCCCGCCAGCGGTTTTGCGACCAGGATGCAGCGGGAGACCGCAGTCAAGACCACGGAGAGGGTCCCAGTGGAGGAAAATCTCGTGGGCGCCAACCCCGAGGACGAGGAGCTCAGACGTGTTCTGGCAAGCCTGAGGACCAACATCAAGATCGTCGGATGCGGCGGAGCTGGGTGCAATACCATCAACAGGATCGTCGAGGAGGGCATCGTAGGTGCCGATATCTATGCACTGAACACGGATGCCCAGCATCTCCTCACCGTTCATGCACCTCACAAGATACTTATCGGAAGAAGGTCCACGAGAGGCCTTGGTGCAGGATCGGTTCCCCAGATCGGGGGCGAGGCCGCCAGGGAGGCTGAGGATGAGATCAGGACCTCTCTGATGGGGTCCGATATTGTCTTCGTCACCTGCGGGCTCGGCGGCGGGACCGGTACCGGTTCGGCTCCGGAGGTCGCCAGGATCGCAAGGGAGATAGGTGCCCTGACGATCGCCATAGTAACCCAGCCCTTCACGGCGGAGGGCGTCGTCAGGATGCAGAATGCCGAGTACGGGCTGGATAAGCTCCAGGAATACACTGATACAGTCATCGTCATTCCCAACGACAAGCTTCTCGAGATCGTCCCGAGGCTGCCCCTCAACGCGGCGTTCAAGGTGGCTGACGAGATCCTGATGCGGTCGATCAAGGGTATAACTGAAATAATCACGAAGGTCGGACTTGTCAACCTGGACTTCGCCGACCTCAAGACGATAATGAAAGGCGGCGGCGTTGCAATGATCGGCATCGGGGAATCCGACGATGATGACAGGGCAATGAAGGCCGTGAACGCTGCACTTGACTCCCCGCTGCTGGAAGTTGATATCCAGGACTCCACCGGAGCCCTGATCAACGTTTCCGGCGGTGAGAGCATGACCGTTTCCGAGGCAGAGCTGGTCGCCGCGGAGATACACAAGAGGATCAACCCAATGGCGAGGATCATCTGGGGAGCCCAGATCGATCCTGAGCTCAAGGACACGATAAGGGTCATGCTGGTGATAACGGGTGTGAAATCAAAACAGATATTCGGGAAATCCCTGAAAAAGGTCGGTAGCGACCGTTTCGGGATAGATTTCATCCGGTGATTGGCAGGAGGAACAACCGGTATGGACCTTCTAAGGAAGACCTGGGCCACGACATGGTGGAACAGAAGTGTCAAATGGCAGTCCAAGATAGAGAGCAAGGTCAAGAACGCGGGGAAGGGCAAGTACGGCAGGGTTCTGAAGATGGCCAGGAAGCCCACCAGCGAAGAGTATTCGAAAACCCTGATAATCACGGGAATAGGCATAGTGATAATCGGGGGTCTGGGTTTCGGCATCTATCTGATCTGGGAATATTTCCCGGACCTGGTAAGCTGGGTGTTCAACGTTTGAGGTGATCCTTTGGAAGAAGAAACGCAGGGGGGCGGGGAAGCAGAAGTTCCGGAGTTCCCGCATACCATATTCGCAATCAAGACAGCTCTTGGCCACGAGAAGACAGTGGCCGAGAACCTCGGACAGAAGGCCAAGAGGAAGGGAGCCAATATCTATTCCATAGTCGCACCCACCAAGCTCAGAGGCTATGTTCTCATCGAAGGTGAGAAGAACGACAAGGCAATGGAAGAGCTTCTCAAGGGAATGCAGTATGTCAGAGGTCTTGTGGGCGGAGAGAGGACCATCTCGCTGGAGGAGATAGAACATTATCTCGAACCGAAGCCCATCGTTGCCGATATCACCGAGGGTGACATAGTGGAGATCATTAACGGCCCGTTCAAGGGTGAGAAGGCAAGGGTCAAGCAGATCGACACCGCCAAGGAAGAGATCACGGTGGAGCTCTTCGAGGCCATGGTGTCGATACCAGTCACCATCAAGGGCGACGCCGTAGGGTGCTTGAGAGGGAAGAAAACCAGTGATAGGTTTTTTCCTTTTCGATCACCCTATTTGATGTAATGCGGGTAAGTATCGAGCATGTAGTCGTCCCAGGTTGTATTCCCGCTGCCAAGGTTCTCATAGAACCTCTGTTCCGTACTTACATATTCATCCGAGAGGGTCCACAACAGCAACTTCCCGGTTTCCGTATCGAAGTACCATTTATGTGTGCATGTTATGGTATCATTGATCCAAATGGTGAGGGGTGTCGAGAAATCACCTTCCAGATAGTATGATTGCGAGAAATTTCCCTCAACCCAATAATTTATCCCTAGCACCATGCAAAAACGCCCCATGACGGATGCATATCCCATATGGTCCATCCGCGTTTCATCCACGGGTTCGTTGACGAATTCCGACCAGCTCATGTGGTAATTCGGAACGGGCCTGCCATCCATTGGTATCTCTGTTGCTCCAATGTGCTGTGTTATTGCCCCTGCCTCTTTTTTGGCAACAGTCGTACCCCTAATCTTATCTAATATTGTGGTCTTTCCATGATCAATGTGACCTACTACAGATATTATTGGTTGACGTAT
>JBLIRL010000044.1:0-18227 GCA_049472275.1 Thermoplasmatota archaeon
GGCGTGTCGAATGAGCGGATCCTGGAGAACGCACGCCGCCTGGCCGAGCAGGACGTCGTGATCGTCGTCCGTGTGCCGGTGATCCCGCGCTACACGGACTCGCTCGAGAACATGGACCGGATCGCCGAGCTCGTCAAGGACTTCCCCCGTCACGAGATCGACGTACTGTATGGACGATATGATGTCATCCTCCAGTTCAATCCTCAGGACCCTGTTCCCGATGTCGACGATCTCAACGACGTTTCCCCTGGCGCGGAAACCCCCACGCTTTAACCCCTCGCTCCGGCTGTACTGCATCTCCACGAGTCGGGAGTATATCTCCTTCCTGAGGATCTTCTGGCCGGTTGCCAATTCCATGGAATGTTTCATGTATTCCTCGGGGGAGCCCAGGCCGAAGATCGCCGAGACGGAGGAGACAACGACCGTGTCCTTTCTCGTCATCAACGACTGCGTGGCCTTGTGCCTTAGCATATCGATCTCCTCGTTGATGTCGGCGTCCTTCTCGATGTAGAGGTCCTTCTGCGGGACGTATGCCTCCGGTTGATAGTAGTCGTAGTAT
The DNA here is from genome assembly GCA_049472275.1 of Thermoplasmatota archaeon. GTDB lineage: Archaea > Thermoplasmatota > Penumbrarchaeia > Penumbrarchaeales > Penumbrarchaeaceae > JAFGLL01. Next base: position 560 of record JBLIRL010000044.1, read on the forward strand.
GACACGAAATATTCGACTGCATTATCTGGGAAGAACTCTCCGTATTCCGATGCCAGCTGAGCGGCCAGGGTCTTGTTGTGGCTGAGAACAAGCGTTGGCACTCCGAGTCTCTCTATGACATTGGCGACCGTGTATGTCTTTCCGGACCCTGTTACACCGAGGAGAGTTACGAACCTTTCCCCCCGCTCGAAGGCCTCGACGATCTCCTCGATGGCCTTGGGCTGGTCCCCGGCAGGTTCGAAGTCAGCTCTTGTACGGAAATCACGCGGCATCTAATCGTCAACTCCGCTAGGGTCACCAACCTCCTTGCGGACAATGACCTTCCTGCCTTTCCTCGTAACCCTGCCATCGGCGATCCACTGGATCACACGGGGATACCAGATGTGTTCCTGTTCGAGCACTCTCTGCGAGAGAGATCCCTCGTCGTCGTCATCAAGGACCTCCACCGGATGCTGGAAGATGATGGGTCCGTGATCCACATCCTCGTCAACGAAGTGGATCGTCAGACCAGTGACCTTCACTCCGTATTCCAATACCTCCGCGTGAGCGTGCGCTCCGGGAAAGGACGGAAGCAGCGATGGATGTATGTTGATGATCCTGTCCCTCCATCTCGAAACGAACCAGGATGAGAGTATCCTCATGAAACCCGCCAGAACAAGAAGGTCTATCGCATTCTCCTCCAGGACGGAGTTCACCTCGGCATCGAACTTCTCCCTGGACTTTCCCCTATGGTCGATAAGGAAATTCGGGATCCCATGCTTCTTGGCTCTCTGGATCACGAAGGCATCGGGAACATTGCATATGAGAAGGGCTATGTCAAGATCGACATCGCCCCTCAGATTTGAATCGACGATGGCCTGAAAATCCGTACCCCTGCCGGATGCGAGGACCGCGATCCTTGGTCGTTTCGGCATCTTTCCGGAGAGAACACCACCCATTCCTGAGAACCTGGGGGTATCCTTAGTAACGTTATCAAGCAATGTGTTACCATCCGATGCGGGCGGTGGACTGGCCATTGAAGATCACCTCTTGGGACCGGGGAGCGGATATGGTACTGTCATTATATAAGCCCACACTCTCAGTGCTTGAAAAGCCTGACACCGGTGAACACCATGGACATCTCGTATTCGTCCACGGCCTCTATTACTTCATTGTCTCTGATCGATCCCCCTGGCTGTGCGATCCCGATGACCCCTACCTCGCCCACGGCATCGATCCCGTCGCGGAAGGGGAAGAAGGCATCGGAGGAAAGGACCGAGCCTCTGGCTTCTTCTCCGGCCTTCTTGCCTGCCATGAAACATGAATCCACGCGGCTCATCTGACCCGCCCCTATGCCCACCGTGCAGCCCTTCTTTGCCAGTACGACACAGTTCGATTTCACGTGCTTTGTCACCCTGGAAGCAAAGGCCATGTCGTCAAGCTGCTCCTTTGTCGGTGCGACCTTCGAGACCACCTTCCATCCTTCGGGATCGGTCTTCGGCCAGGTCATCGTCTGGATAAGAAGACCGCCTTTGACCTTCACTATCCGGTGTTCGGGGGGAACCGTGTTGACGATCGGTCGGTTCGTGCGGATGATTCTCAGGTTCTTCTTCCTCCTGAGCTCCTGAAGTGCCTCTTCAGAGAAGGAAGGTGCGATAACCACCTCGAAGAACCTCTGATTGATCCTCTCCGCGGTCTCGAGGTCGCATTCCCTGTTGAGTCCAATTATTCCCCCGAAGGCGCTTATCGGATCGCAGTTGAAAGCTTTCTCGAATGTATCCGCAACAGTACCATCGATCCCTTCCCGTCCTATGGCGACCCCGGATGGATTGTTATGCTTGATTATCGCGCAGCAGGGATCGTTCGGGAACTCCATCAGTATGTCCGTGACCGCATCGATATCGTAGATGTTGTTGTATGAGAGCTCCTTTCCCCAGAGAACGTCCGAACCGTGAATGGATATTCCGTCATAGTTGGGATCCTTGAAATACGCCCCTTTCTGGTGCGGGTTCTCCCCGTACCTGGTCTCCATCACCCTCTCGAACCTGAACCTCAGAGAGTCCCCCCATTCCATATCCGGTCTGAAAGTCCTTCCCAGCCATTCGGATATCGCAATATCGTATGATGAAGTGTGCCCGAAGGCCTTGAGAGCAAGGTCCTTTCGGAGATCAATTCCAACATCTCCATCATCATTCATCTCCTCGAGGATCCTGTGGTAATCATTGTTATCGACCACGACCACGACATGTTCGTAGTTCTTCGCTGCAGCCCTGATCAGGGACGGACCTCCTATGTCTATCTGCTCCACCGCATCCTCGATGGAGACATCCTTTCTGGAAACTGTCGTTTCGAAGGGATACAGGTTCACGGCAACCAGGTCTATCCCCCGGATGGATTGCTCCCTCATCTGGGATACATGGGATTCGAGGTCCCTCCTCCCGAGGATACCTCCGAATATTCTGGGATGGAGGGTCTTCACCCTCCCGTCCAGGATCTCCGGAAACCCGGTGGTCTCCTCGACCCTTGAACATTCTACTCCGTGGTCGATAAGGAATCTGTAGGTTCCACCGGAGGATATGATGTCATATCCCCTCTCCCTCAAACCTCTGCAAAAAATATCAATGTCCTTCTTGTCGGAAACGGAGACAAGTGCGATTTTGGATTTCACGGTCATACCGTTTTCAAGGTAATTCACTATTGATTAAATAAGCTTTCCAATCGATCCTAGGACCTCAAGCCCTCCCGGATGAAGGAGACCTCCCTCATCTTGGAAGAGGTCCTGTTGAAGAAATGCATGGACTTGATACCCTTGAAGATCTCGCTGGCCTTCTTCAACATCTCCAATGCCCCCTCGACGTCCATCTGCTGGAACCTGATCAGCCCGAAATTGAAATAGGAGACAGCAAGGTGATAAGGGACATCAATTTCCTCCAGTGTCGAGATGGAAGCCTTCATCTGGATGAAGGAAGATCTGAAGTCCCTTCTCCTCGAAAATATCATGCCCTTCAACCTGTATGCGGTGGAGCGCAGGAGCAGGTCCAATCCGTCGATGGAGCCTTCGATCTCCTCGGTCACCTCCTCAGCCTTCTCGAGGTCTCCGAGTTCAAGCATCAGGTCGACATAGAGGAGCATGGTCTCAAGGGCTGCCGATGAAGATTCTCCAGAAATGACGTTCCCGACGGCAAACTCACCGTACCTCCTCGATTCTTCAACCTCCCCAAGCCTCAGGAGGGTATTCGCCATCTTCACCTGGGCCAGGGGTATCTCGCCCGGAAGCCTACTCTCTTCCCCCTTCTGGATGGCCAATTTATAATAGGCAAGAGCCTGGTTGAAATCACCCATCTGGAAGTAGATATCCCCGATCTCGATCAATCCCAGCAGGTGGTCGCGGCCGCTGCGGGCTTCCGGGAACTCCATGTACTTGATGAAGAAATCCATCGCCCGGTCGTATTCTCCCTTCAGAAGATATACCCTTCCCAGACCCCGAAACGCCATTGATGTTTCATGATCGTTGTTATGCCTTTTGGATAGATGGAGCGCCCTGAGATAATGCTCTATCGTGGTCTCCCATTCGTATCTCTTCAGGAGAAGATCCCCCATTCGTCTCAGGTATATCGGGACCTCGATGTTCAGACCGTTCTTCTCCGATATCTCTATCGCCTTCTTCAGTGATGTGATCCCTTTTTCGAAATTGCCTTTCGCATCCTGAATGTCAGCCTCCATTCGAAGTACCTCTGCCCAGCTCCTGGACCTGTCCTCGCTATCCTCCATATTCTCGATGCAGTCGTATGCCATGTTGAGGGTCGACAAGGCCTTCTCCATCTCCCCGTCCAACATCAGTTGACCGCATCTCACGATCAGCTGGGAGAGAGCGGTCTGGTAATCACCGCTGTAGTAATGATGTACTGCAAGGCTCAGGTCAACATCGGAGTTCATCGTGGACGCTTCCTCTGTAAGCACCTCCGCTATCCGGCCGTGCATGAGCTTCCTGATATCGGGTTGTATGCCATCCAATATGGAATCCCTTATCCTCAGCTGCTCGAATTCGAACAGTTCGCCGTTCTCCCTGAGGAATTTCATTTCTATGAGCTTGTCAAGGGGGTCCAAGACCTTCTCGATCTCAAGATCTAGCGAGGTAGCGAGCTTATCCGCAGTGATGTTCTCTCCCATCACGGCAGCCATTTCCAGAACCTTCCTCTCTGTGTCGGCTAAGGCCTTGATCCTGTTGACGGTCAGGTGCTCATCGCTCGTCCTGTCGGATCCCTTTCCTGCCGGTTCCGTTTCTTCATGTGCCATAGCTCGTTTCAGGAAATCTATTATGAACCGGGGATTTCCTCCAGTCTCCCCCATCATCGTATCCAGTTGCTTTATGTCCATTTCCTTTCCCGAGATGGACGCCGCGAGCTCCCCCGAGGTTCCAACGTCGAAACGCTCCAGGGAAACGGTATTGAACAGATGCTCCCTGGTCATCCTTCTCAGGGTCTCCTTCAGGGATATCTGGCCCTCGGACTGCCCCTCTATGGTCGATTCCTCGGACCTGTAGGACCCGACAAGAAGTATCCTCTCCGATCTTACATCCCTCGAAAGGAACTGGATCAGGTTTCGGGTGGCCTTGTCGCTCCACTGAAGGTTCTCGATGACAATCATCAGCGGATCCCTGACCGCTATCTCCTTGAAGAATATGGGAAGGAGCTCGTAGATGGATATTCCGATCTTTCCCGTGTTCATGCATTCGAGGTCCTTTGCATTCGCTCTCCGAGGGGGGGTGCAGTCAGGCTCGAGCAGCGGTATATCCTTGAGGATGGCATTTTCCATATCGTTCGATGAAAATACAATGACACCGGAATTCCTCGCTGAGAGGTCTCCGGCGATCTTGACCAGTTTCTCAACCTTGGTTGGCGGGTTCTTCTCCATGACGTGGTCGAACCCGTTGAAGAGGACCGCACAGTGCCTGCATTCCGATATGGCGCCCTTGATCGTCGTGGCCAGCTTCTCGATCCTTTTGGGATCTATGGATCCTTTTTCACCACCTCCCAGTCTCACCACTGTCGTATCCCCGCCGAGGCTGTCTTTCTCTTTGAATCCTTCCGTATCACCGATGATCATCATACGATAGCCTTTCTCCCGAAGGTTCCTCAGTATCTCTTCATCGTTCGACGAATTGGACCTATAGGCGCCGAAGAGCTCATCATGGGGAAAGAAGAAATCAAGCAGATCGTAACTGTATGCCTTTAGCCCATCGAACTCCTTCCCGATGGAATCTGCGAGCAGTTCAATGTTCTCCTTCTCGAGCCTCTCGAGCGATATGCCGAAATATTCCCTGATCATTTCAACGAACGGCAGATATGCGGACCTCCGGTAATCCAGGCATGTGCCCTGGAGGATGCGGAAACCGAGTTCCCTTGCCCGGGTCATGCATTCCTCGATGAACCTGGTCTTTCCAATACCCGCTTCGCCCTCGACAAGGATCGTCCCCCCCTTCCCATTCCTTGCAGATGATAGGGCCTCGAGCACCAGCTTCCTCTCATCAACCCTGTCGATGAATGCGGGTCTTTCGAGGATGTGAACACATGACTTCTGCTGCATCGTTGCCAGAAGCGATAAGAGGTCAATTGGTTAAAAATCCTATCGACAAGATTCCATGGACTAGAACATATTGAAATTTTATATATCAGGATGGATTAAGGGGCCCTGCTAAGATAAACCGCCCGGCTTGGCTTAGTCTGGCTAGAGCGGGGGACTGTAGTTGGACCCCGGAGCTCGCTCCGGTACCCCGCAGAGATCCTTAGATCCCCAGTTCAAATCTGGGAGCCGGGACCATTTTCATATTAATCAATCTCTAATATGGATCGATGCGAGGCTCCCATTATCGATGATATTTTATCACTGGCCAGCACAGAACCTTTTTATCTGATGTGATCCGGTTCTGTGCGACGGTCCGGGAGGTCGGCGTATCGACCTCTGCCCACACAACCAAATGATGAAAGAATGGATTGTAAGTGATGGTTCATCTCGTGAGCTCCACCTGACCGGCGGGACCTCTGAAATCCTTGTAGTACAGATAGAACCAGCACCCCTCTTCGATATCTCCGCCCTCCCTGATATTGAAATTGTCGTTCGCGTCCATCAAGGTGACGGCAGGTGTGTCGATGAACCTGACCGTGGCATTCCTGGGAAGGAGTATTATGTCTGACACGTATCCCTCCTGGATCCGGTCCCCTTCCGCACTTTCTATCACGAATGTGAAATTTGCTATGAACTCCTCGGATGTCACCTCTCCGACGACAATCACGAAATGCGCATCGAAGGGCGGTAGCGCTTCCTGGTACTGACATTCCACAGGCACCTCTGGTGCTTCCTCGGTGGTGTTCACCAGGATCGTTACCCTAATGGTATCGGTATCCCACATGGTTTCCGGATCGTCATATGCACCGTCTGTGACATTAAGGGTCACGATATAGGTCAGCGTGTCGGATGGTGGAGGGTAGAAGTAACTGATATCCATTCCGACCACATCCTTATCGTTGTCCTTCATTCCGTCGCTGTTGCTGTCAATTCCGGCATCCATGTCCCAGAAATAGAAGAGGTCGTCTCCATCCTTGTCATAGGAGCGATTGGCACTGAGCAGAACCTCCTGTCCGGACATGATGGTGAGATCGTAACCGGCATCCGCCTCCGGGGGATGATTACCGTTTCCGTTCTCCTCCTCCTCCCCCGGATCCCCCTCCTGTCCGAAAAGAACGAAGTATCCAACAGCCATTGTAATTACTGCCAACGCAGCGATCCCAAAGATGACTGTGTTCCTGGTATTGATCCCCTTCACCATGGTTGATGCACGAACTACAAATATATTTAGACTTTCTGAGATCAATCCGTGACGATCTCAGGTCAAATCCGCTATAGCTGCCCAGTTATACCTGTGACCGGTCCTGGATCCGGCCATCGGAAATATACGGTATTGTACGATCGGGTGTTTTCGGGGGCGTGTCCGATCGGTCTTTCCAGGATTCTCGATCAATCCAGAACGAGCCCCGGTCCTTTAAGGGATGCGAATTCGGGGGCTGATGGATAGCATGCATCGGCCCCTTTATGCAAAGAGATGTCCTATCTCACCTTTTCATTATCTTCATCCAGCCCTTGGACTCGTATATCGCAAGGCCTCTGGTATTCAATGCGCTCTCGAAGTCACCCCAGCTTATCACTTCAAGCCTCTTGTTGTTCCCCTTTGTGAACTGAACACCCGAAGTTCCCACGACCCTGCCGGGTTTGAGGTTCTTCATTGCTGCAATATCTTTGGCCTTTCCGATATCAATCTTGCTCATTGCCATTTTTCCATCCTCCGCAGAGGGTAGCTAATTCCCCTACCCGGTCTCCCGTATCGACTGCTGGCTATTTAAACATATGCCTTCTGGCCTTCCAATTTTACGGATTTTTCCCCTTTTCTCGAGAAAAAAATAATTCGAATCCATATTCGTAAACTCTCGACCAGTAGAGGTTCTGCACCCCATGAGAAAAATGTGGAAAGATATGGTCCAACATACGTTTGTAATGGACTGTTCAACCCTGAATTTTTCTCTATTCACTTTTTTTCTGATTTTTTCTTTGAAGCGTGGAAATATGTTATCAACAAAGGGTTCAAAGGGATTCAATAATTGTGTATTGTACTTTCTGATTGTTCATCCAAAGGATTGATCCGTACACAAAGATAAAAGTAAGGAGTTGTTCTTCTCCGGTATTGGAGGAGTCTTGATGAAAGCGTTGGTCCTAGCAGCAGGTCAGGGGGTCAGAATGGGCCCGTTGACCGAGAACAGACCCAAGCCGATGTTGCCTGTGGCTGGAAGGCCATTCCTCGAGCATACGATCATTGCGCTCAGGGAGGCAGGTATAGAGGAGATAATCATACTCACAGGATATCACGGAAACACCATTAAGGACCATTTCCAGGACGGAAAGGAGCTGGGTGTAAGGATCTCTTACTTGGTTCAGACCAGGAGACTCGGGACGGCCCATGCAGTTTCGATGGCTGCAAGGTCGATCGACGGACCGTTCATATGCATCAACGGCGACGTGATCGTTACCTCCGATCTTCTTAACGGTCTGATAAACAAGTTCATGGAGACCTCCAACAGCGTCATGACACTGATCGAGGTCCCGGACACCTCCAGGTTCGGCCTCGTACACATCGATGGAGATTTGGTCAAGGGTATCGTGGAGAAATCAGGGATACCGGAAAAAGGACTGATCAATGGTGGGATATATCTGTTCAAACCTGATATATTCGAGGCCATCAAAAATACGAAGATATCGCCCCGCGGAGAGTACGAGATCACCAACTCCATAGATATTATGATGGAGAAGGAATCCGTGAGAGCATTCGTACCGGAGGAGAGATGGGTCGACATAGGCTCGCCCTGGGACCTCCTGAACGCCCACGAGATCTATATGTCCGGAATCAAGGGGGATATCCGGGGCAAGGTCGAGGATAATGTTCACCTCTATGGGGAGGTTGTTCTGGGAGAGGGAGCCCTGATCAAATCCGGAACCTATATCGAAGGAAATGTGATAATCGACAGAGAGGCTGTCGTTGGACCGAACTCGTACATCAGAGGTAACACGTATATCGGTAAGGGTTCCAAGGTCGGTGCCGCCTCAGAGGTCAAGAACTCGATCATAATGGACCGGTCAAACATACCTCACCACAATTACGTGGGAGATTCCATAATCGGGTCCGGATGCAATTTCGGGTCCGGGACGAAGGTAGCGAACCTGAGGCTTGATGACGGGACGGTTCCCGTAACGTTGAAGGGAAAGAAGATCGACACAGGAAGGAGAAAGCTCGGCGTGATAGTTGGAGACGATGTGAAGACGGGAATAAACTCCACCCTGGATGTGGGAACCATCATATTCTCAGGTGTAAGGATAGGCCCGGGAACCCATGCCTCTGGAACGATAGGAAAGAATTCGAGGATACATTGACGGTGTGCCAATGAAGGTGCTTCTCGTTTCCTCGGAGGATCCAGCCTCGCTCAACATCAGGGACAGGCTCCTCGAGGAAGCCGAATGGGAAACTGTGGGAGCTTTCGGAGGATCCCCTGTCCTGCGGCACGGGGACCTCTTGATGTATCAAAAGACCGGGACGCACCTGTACTTCGAGAACGTCGACATCGAGATCGCAGAGCATGCCTCAAGAGAACTCGGGATGGTAAAGGTCCCGCGGGAGGGTCCACCTCTGGAACTTATCGTCTTCCTCAGCAGGCATCGCTCCGAGATGGATGTGAGGTCGCTGACGGTCCACCCACCCGGCAACTACCTCCAGGCGGACTTCGGTGGAGAACCCGGGAAACTACCCCTGTCCGCACCCCGTGAGATGACCTCCGCCCTCAAAGCCCTCTACAAGGAGAAGAAAGCACTGGGACTGGCAGACCGGACCACATATGAGGTCACCCATCACGGCCCTCTCCTGTCATCTCCATGCTTCTTCATCGAGATAGGATCGAACGAGACCCGGTGGGAGATCCCCGAACTCGGAAAGGCCATTGCAAGGGCACTTCTCTCCGAAGCTCTGAACAGCACGGAGGAAGACCTACCCATCGCTATCGGGATAGGAGGAGGCCATTACGCTCCAAGGTTCACTGACAGGGCGATGAGGAACAAGTTCGCCTTCGGCCATATGGTGCCGGATTACATACTCGAGGCCGCGGATGACCTGAGGGCTGTCATCGAGAATGCGAGATCGAGAACACCCGGGGCTGAATATGCTTTCCTTCACAGGTCGAGGTCCAACGAGGACATAATCCGGCATGTCCCGGATTTGCTCGATGAATTGGACCTTAAGATGGTATGACGGTCTTGAGAATCGGCCCCGCCGGCAGACCTTTCTGCCGTGAAAAATCAGACAAATCTTAAATAATCCGTCATGGCCAGACTTTCTCTTTCTTGTTTATAGAAGGGGTATATTCCTTCAGAGCGATATTTCTACCATTCCCAAAGTACGACTTTGGGAAGAGAGGAGGTAGAACCCATGAAAAAGACCGCCTTTTTCATAGCGGGCTTAGCCCTGGCTCTGTCGAGCTCCATGATCGCCCTCGGTTCCCCAACCGTAACCGGAGACACATGGAGCAACTCTCCGGGGGCCCCGACCTTGCCATTTCCTGATGAAGTGAATCCCGATCTCGACCATTCCCCGACCTCGACCCATTCGGTTCCGGTGGATGAGATCCTTGAGAACATATCCCTTCCCGCGAACAATTCCCGGTCTCCTCTGAGCATACCGACCTACGATGGCAGCGGTCAGAGTGTTCATCCGGACATCATGTTCTTCCCCGAAGGTTGGAACGGGTACAAGTACTGGATGGCCATGACACCTTATCCCAACAGCAACGATCGCTACGAGAATCCTTCCATAGTCGTATCCAACGATAATGTCAACTGGAAGGCACCTGTCTCGAATCCCCTCGACCATCGTCCTGATGGATCCCACAACTCCGATACGGAATGGATATTCATACCGGATGAGGACAGGGTGTTCCTGATGTACAGAAGGGGTGAATGGGAACTCTACGTCCTATCGAGCCCGGACGGTCTGGAATGGAAGGGGGGCAGGTTCCAGGTCTTCAACGGTTCCAGGTCCAATTGCTGTCTTTCCCCGTCGGTGGTCAATGAGGGACCGGGAAAATTCAGGATGTGGCTTGTTAACGGAATCGGGTCCCCCAACACCCTGATGGCATACAGCAGGGATGGATCGCCTGACGGAAACTGGATGCTGAATGGGAACTGCTCCGTCGACAATATCCCGCCGGGAAAGGATATCTGGCATATCGATGTTCTGAGATGCTGCGGAGGGAAGTTCTACATTGGACTCTTCGTCCTCTCCGACCTTGATAAGACGATCAACACGCGTCTTCACCTCGGTCTTTCCGTCGATGGTATCAACTGGACCCTGTCGGATACTGAGGTTGTGAGGCATTCGAAAAGCGGATGGGACAACGACATGATCTATCGCTCGAGCGGTGTTCCGTTCGAGGAGGACGGGATGGAGAAGTTCGGTATCTGGTACTCGGCCAGGTCATCCAACGGCAGGTGGCATATTGGCTACACGTCGATGGAGCTCAACCTCTCATGGATATCTGCCCGGATCGGACCGTCCGGTAATTTCGTCGATGACAGCAGGAACCGGCATCCAAGGTCCTATTTCAACAGGACATCAATATCCACCGATCTTGGTGGATTGAACGGGGAACTGGAACCCGATGTCGATCCGGTGATCTCAGAGGATCCCGTCCCTTACGATAACACTAGGGAGATGGACCCCGATGCAAGCATCGATGATCCGGTCGACATCCCATGCCGATCTGATGAGGTTCCCGGCAACCACAGCATCTGTTCTGCGAACTCATCGACTTCACAGGGATCGGACACGTTGCCGGAAGACCTCCTTCCCGTCCTCTCCCCGAATGCCCTTTTCGATGTTTTTCCGTTCGGTTCACAGACGTTTGATTTGATGCGTGCTTTCACTGCTCCCACCCCGAACGGGACCGATCGGACGGTCCCGGCCTGCGACGTTGAGGATGATCACGGACCGGTTTTGAATACCAAGGAGACTTCGGGACACGGCGGGGGAGCGGGGCATCTCTTTCCTTTAGCGACCATGCTCTGCATCATGTTGTCTTTGGTCTCGAAGGTCATGTTCACCGGGAGAACCGGATCGTGATGGCCCTGATACGACGATACAGATGCAGGACCGTCAGAGTTCCTTTGCCATGTACGGCCCCATCCTGGAGAATCCGAACTTCCTGTAGTATTCCCTCGCACCTATACCCGAAGTGACCAATATCCTTTCGAGACCCCATTCGTCCGATACGATGGATCGGGCATGATCCAATAGTCTCCTTCCGTAGCCTCTATGCTGCCAATCCCTCATGGCATCCCTGCCTATGGGGACCATGGGTCCGAAGACCTTGAGCTCCCTGACGATGCCGGACCCGGAGATCTCCTCCCTGTGCGCCTCGGGAGAAGGACACCGCAACCTGACATATCCAACCAGAGCATCCTTCCAATCGACCTCGAAGGAGAGGAATACCTCCTTTCCTCCGGAGGCATCGTATTCCCTTCTGGCCAGAGACACATCCTCCGGGAGCGGCATGTTCTCTCCCTTCTTCATCCTGTGACCGATCTCCCGGCATCTGATGCACCTGCACGTCCATCCTTGTCTGTCAAGCTCCTTCCTGGCAAGCTGGCGCAGATTGCTCTTGGACACACCTCCTTCAACCAGGGGGCTCGGTATGTCCCTCTGAACACGCTGGATCCTCACCCAAGGGGGCGTGATCCTCTTTATCTCGGCAGTTAGTCTGGCAGCTTGCTCCGTTGATAGAGGTTCGTATTCTCCTTTCATCCACAGCTCATGGAGTCCCGTACCCTCGAGGACAAGGGTGGGGTATATCTTGATCATATCGGGTCTGAACCTGGGATCGTTGAATACGGCGGCCGCACTTTCGAGGTCCTTCATGTAGCTGGATCCCGGCATTCCGGGCATGATATGATATCCGACCTTGAGCCCGGAATCCTTGGAGATTCCCGTGGCCTGGACAGTCTCGTCCACGCAGTGTCCACGCCCGCTGGCTTCCAGCGGGCCATCGAAGACGGACTGCACTCCCAGCTCCACCCTTGTCCCACCAAGTTCCAGGATTAGGTCAGCTTCCTCGCGATGGAGCCAGTCAGGTCTTGTCTCGAAGGTCATCCCGATGCATCTGTGCGGCGACCTCTCGTTCTCGGTCTGTGCTTTTTCTAGGGTGGTTGAGACCGAGCCGTTCATTCCGTCGAGGCATCCCTTGACGAACTCGATCTGGTAGTGGAGGGATCTGGCCGTTATCGTTCCTCCCATAAGTATCAGATCGACCTTGTCCGTGGGATGGCCGATCATATCCAGCTGTTCAAGTCTCCTTCTGACCTGAAGATATGGATCGTAATCGTTCTGGGCACCTCTCATTGCCGCAGGTTCCTTTCCGGTATATGACTGCGGGGTGGGAACCTCCTGTTCCGTCCCCCCCGGGCAGAATATGCACTTCCCGTGCGGACACTCGTGGGGTGAGGTCATCACGGCCACGACCGCCACGCCCGAGATGGTCCTCGAGGGTTTTTTTCTGAGAATTCCGATGAGTTCCTCCTCGAGGTCCGGATATCTCTTCCTCACGAAATCAAGGATGGCCGAGTTCGGCGGAACTAGGTCCGCTTCCGAGGTGCGCAGGATCCGGACCTTCTCCTCCTGGAGAGCCTGACCATCACCGATCCTTCCATCGATCATACCATGGACCAGCCTGTCCAGTACCTCTTCCATTGCCATATCGGACTCCCAGACGTCCGGGTCTGTCGGTTTCCTGTCATGGGGCTCCTTAGATCCCAAATATAGACCTCAGACGGTGTTATCGGAACCGGGGTTTAATGCTTTCCCCTTCCCGGAGGGACCATCCCAACGGGAAAAGTTATTTTGTGAGTTAGGCCTTCCCCCCACCGAGGTGTAAGGATGACCCTTCCGCTCCCCGAGAACGATGACGTAAGATACATCTACGAGCAGGTTGACACGCATACGGACTGGTTCAAGGATTCCCTCTGCATGATCGCATCGGAGAACCTGGTATCGCCTCTCGCCAGGCAGCTCCAGGTATCGGATTTCACGGACAGATACGCAGAAGGTCTGCCCGGCAAACGGTATTACAACGGCAACATCTATGTCGACAAGGTGGAGGTCCGGGTTGAGGAGCTTGCCAAGAAGCTCTTCAGGGCTCCCGAGGCGGACGTAAGACCGATATCCGGAACGACGGCCAACATATCCGCCTTCTTCGCATTCATCGAACCCGGAGATCTGTATTTCGCCCCTCATCTGAACGACGGCGCCCACATATCCTCCGCGAAGTTCGGTGCAGGAGGTCTCAGGGGCGGTATAGAGATGACATACGTCTGGGACAAGGAGCGGATGAACATCGATGTCGATGCGACCAGAAAGCTGCTTCTTCAGCACAGGCCCAAGCTGTGCCTGTTCGGACGGTCGGTTTTCCTATTCCCGGCACCCATCAAGGAGCTCGCTGACACTCTGCAGGAGATAGGATGCCACGTATGGTATGATGGTGCCCATGTCCTCGGTCTGATAGCCGGCGGGAAGTTCCAGGACCCATTGCGGGAAGGGGCACACATCATGACGGGTTCCACCCACAAGACCCTTCCCGGCCCCCAGGGCGGTGTAATAGTGGGGGCTCCGAAGGACGAGGATCAGTGGAAAGCGGTTAGGAGGAGGGTATTCCCCGGAACCCATTCCTCGCATCATCTGATGACCATGGCTGCCAAGGGGATAGCATTCGCGGAGCATATCGAGTTTGGAGCTGAGTACGCGGATCAGATAACAAGGAACGCAGGTGCCATGGCACAGGCCCTCCACGAGAGAGGTTTCAAGGTACTCGGGGAATCTTTGGGTTTCACGAGATCACATGCCATGGTCCTGGATGTGACACAACAGGGAGGCGGAGCTACCTGCGCATTGGACCTGGAGACAGCCAATATCATAACGAACAAGAACCTGATACCGGATGATCCTGGAACGGCCATGAGGCCATCCGGACTTCGCCTGGGAACGCAGGAGCTAACCCGGATAGGGATGAAGGAATCCCACATGTCCGAGGTAGCAGAACTGTTCAAGAGGGTCCTGATAGACAAGGAGGACCCGCTCAAGGTCAAGGCAGATGTGACGGAGCTTAAGAAGGATTTCCAGACAATACACTATTGTTTCAACCCGGACTCGCCAGCATATCATAAGTGGAGGATCGTCTGAGCCTCGATGCTCGCGAAAGGAGGAGAGCACCATGCAGTTCGAGATAATCAAGCTTCCGAAAGGTAAGAGCGCCGTCCTCGGCAAGATCGTGCAGGACGACCTGATCAGCAGACAGACCATCGCCGTCAGAGATACCGTTTCACTTGGTATGGAGGGAGAGGATACACTGATCCTTGTAGAGGGGTCAGATGACGCGCTGGCGCGGTTGAAGGATATCCTTGGTGATGAGGGGATTATGCTCGGGCCTGAAGAGAAGCATGACGTCTATCGCAGGATCAAGGAGGACGAGGACAGCGTAGCAGAGGGACTCGGACTGATGTTCGGCTGACATCCCTCATATCCTGTCCTTGCAGAATTCAAACCCTTCCACGGCCAGTTGGTTCTCCGGATCGAGCTCCAGTATGTTCTGGTAGCATTCCAGGGCCGGTCCGAACTCTCCCATCCTTTCGAGGATGATGGCCGTGTTGATCCATGTCTCGATGGACCTCTCGTTGATCCTCAGGGCCTCGTCCAGGCATTTGAGGGCCTCTCTCATCCTTCCCGCTTTGAAGAGGACGACGGCCTTGTTGTTCCATCCGTCCTCAGTGTATGGGTCCTTCTCGATGGCTGAATTGAGAGTGGTCAGTGAAGCATCAAGTTCTCCCATTTCCGCCAGGATAAGAGCATAGTTGATCATTGTTTCCGTCGAGGGTTCTCCTATCTCCATGGCCTTTCTGTAGCAATCATACGCTCCGGAGATGTTGTCCAGCTCGTACAGCAGTACACCGCACTCGTTCAGAACCGAGACGTTGTGCGGGTCCTTTTCCAGTATTCTCCGGGACATATCGAAAGCCTTATGGAGCTTCCCTTCGTCCATGAGTATCTTTATGGACATCAGGGAATCCTCGAGGACCTCTATCTCCTCCTCTTCGGTCTCTTCCCCTACCTCCTCGATCTCCTCTTCCTCCTCCATTTCCTCCTCAACAGCTTCCTCCTGCTCCTCCTCCTGAGATATCGTACCCGATATCCCTGGACCTTCTTCCTCCGGGAACCCTGCTGGTTCATGATGTTCCATCATGTCCTTCCCGAGGTCCGGCTCGATATCCTTTTCATCCGGGAGTCCCAACTCTTTGGGAGGTTTCGGAGGCTCGGGGATCTCCTCGAGTTCTTCGGACACGGCATGGTCGGAGGTGCTCTGGTCGACCAATGACTGGACAGGTTCGGACCTGCTGGAATCCACCATGACACCCATGGGTACTTCCTCCTCATCCTTGTTCATGGACGAAGGCTCGACGGCGATCGGTTCTGAGGATTCCTTCATTCCATGCTTGGGAGCATGGGCCTGGATCGGTAGATCGCTCTCCTCCAGTTCAGGTCTTGGAGCAATGGCCTTTATCGGAACCTTTCCATATTCAAGTTCGTCATCCCAGTCCACTTTCGTTTGAACAGATCGCTCCTTTCCCTTGGAAGCGATGGGTGCCTCCTCCTTCCTCTTGAGGACCTTTCTCCTCAACTTTCTCTTGACGACCCGTGTTCTCTCGGGCCATTCCTCCTGCTCCACGGGTGCCTCATGATCCCTGGAAGTTCTCTTCTTCGGAGTCTTGGGGGCCTTTGTACCTTCATCATCCTCGAACGACACGAGTATCTTCTTCTTTGTCTTCTTATCGACCGCGTTCCCTTCATCTTTTTTGATGTCGTGCAGGAGTTGTTTCATCTCCTCCTTGATCTCCTTCTGGATCTGGTCCTTTGTCTCCTCGGATGTGGGCGGAAGCTGCTGCTCTCTCCGGCGCAATGTCTGGATCAGATGAAGGTGCTCCTTGTCTGAGATGTTTAGATGCGCCCTTATGTCATTGAGCAGCTGCTCTGTCAGAATGTCCCTCTCACCCGTTTGGACATACTGTTTGACAAGAGACCTGTAGAATTCCATGTTCTTAGCCCTTTTCTCCTCCTCTATTTCTTTTCTGGGCTTCCCTATTTTATCCTTGTCCTTAATAAGGGCTCCTAAACCCCTTCCAAGAGCTGTTGAAGGTCTCTTCTTTGCCATGGGAATATCACCTTGGTTGCATCTACCCTTCGATACCCTTCTCTCCGTTATTATACCCTCAAGAAGGATTTACCCCAGTGGTTTGCAATTACATTCGTGTTTAAGCAATTTACGGTGATATTACTTTCACACATCCCTTCTCTGGGCAGTTTAAAAAGGAAATGATGTGATGGACCCTGAGAGGAGTCTTTATGACGAACCGCAAGAAGACCGCGCCCGAAAGGGAAACAGACGGGGCGCCAAGGGAAGATGATAGCGATGACCTTTTCCAGTTGCAGGAAGAGGTCCACAGATTGTCAGAAGAGCTCGGAATACCTCCCGACGAGGCTATGAGGATCGTCTACGAGGAACACGGGATCAAGGCATCAGGCAGAACCAAGGTCGTCGGGTCCATCGACGAACTGGAACCGGGAATGAGGAATGTCTCGGTAAGGGCCAGGGTCGTTTCGGTCCAGAGAATGGACAGGACCTCCGGAGAATCCTATTTCAGGGGTTTCTTAGCGGATTCCCAGGGAGAGATAAGATACACCGCATGGATGGATTTCGATCTGCAGGTGAATACACCCGTGTTCCTGCAGAACATATCGGTAAGGGAATGGAACGGAAGGAAGGAGGTCGTCATGAACGATCATTCCTTCGTAAGCATCATCGATGATATCGAGGGGCTCCTGCCCAGGATGGAATCGAGTGTTCCCTCGACCCTTTCCGAGCTGACGGGCAGATCAAGGGACATAGACATCGAGGTAAGGTTAATAGAATCGAGAGAGACCGTTGTGATGTCCAAGGGTAAGGAGAAGGAGATCATCAAGGGGATCGTTGCTGACAGGACGGGAAGGATGGATTTCACC
>JBLIRL010000045.1:0-17987 GCA_049472275.1 Thermoplasmatota archaeon
CTGGGAACTCGAAAGTACCGGAAGGAGCACGGTCATGGTCATGATGAGGAGGGGGATTGCCGCGGACAATGAACAGGGACCCCTTCGATCTGAAGATGACCTTCCCGACATGGATATGACCCTCCCAATTGGCAGCTATGGTTCCAAATGGTGGGGTACGGATATAAAAGATTTGTAGGGCATACATTGAACTAAATCCCGCATAAACCGATTTCTCACTGGAAAACATCATTAGGAATCTCCAGCGTCTCGAACCCGAGCTCTCCGGATATCTTTTTCACACCATCGTTGGGGCGGTTGTTGAGATGCATAAGGAAAATTCCCCTGGCATCCCTCTTCCAGATCTCGTTGAGAAGCTCCAGCATGGACCTCACGCGGTCATCGTTGTTGTAGGTCCTCAGCTCCGATACGTTGTCCAGAATGACAACATCCACCTCATCGAGCGTAAGGACGTCGACCTCCTGGTCGACCTTGAAAAGCTTGTAAATGCTCGGGATATCCACGCTTGATCCGTCGTCGGCGAAGAAGAGTCCTTCATCCTTCTCCGGACGCGGCCTCCTCGCCACTCCCAGCACCATGTCCATGAAATAGATGTTCCTTATCGGAACGGATCTGTTCTGCAGCATCTTCTGGACGAAGATATGAGGTCTGCCGACACAGACGTAAAGGACCCTCTTGCGCAGGGTCGAAACCAGATGTGAAACGAGGGTGACCGAGAAATGGTTCACGAAGAAGGGGGAGAACGAGAGAACGTACCTCGAACCGGGTGAGAGTAGGTCGAGGTATTGGAGGAGTTTCGGGGGTATGGTATCGCTTTCCATCGACATCACCTCACTTGAAACCCACCTGGACGGATATCCCGTCCGCCGATATGTCCGTGATATGCTTTCCGGTTATATGATCGGTACCCCTCATCTTGAGGACCTCGATGTATCTTCTTCTGCCGTCAGAATGCTCCTGGTGGTATAGTATGATGATACCATCGGCCGTGTAGGCCGGCTCCATCGGATACGGCGACTCCGTTGTCGATTCGCCGGTCATCAGGGTGACTGCCTGCCAGTTCTTCAACGACTGGGACAGGTCGAAAAGGAACTCCCTGTAGGAATCCCTCAGCAGTCCGTTCACGGAGGTGATGGGATCTATGACGATCCTCTGGGGCATCAATTCGACGATCTTCTCCTCGATGACCCGTTTCAGAGTCTCGTACCTGTCCTCTTCCGGATACTTGGACTTGAAATAAGGACCGAGATCGAAATAGGCTATCTCATGACCTATCGCCGCCTTGTCGACGAAATTGAACCTGGAGGTGAACCTCAGCATCCATGTCGTGGGTTCTGAGAGGGTCGTGAGATAGAGACCTGTCTCTCCTCTCCTGGCCCCTTCAAATAGGAACTGGAGGCAGAATGTAGTTTTTCCAGTGCCGGTACCTCCTGCCAGAAGGATAGTGGACGGGAAAGGAACTCCACCCTCGATCATATCGTCCAGACCCGGGATACCGGTCGCCAGCCTGATGAAGTCATCGTCCATGCAACGCACCACTGCTCCAGAACCCATCCCGTGCCGGATTACTTAACAGTTACCTCGTGAAAATCAGATGAGACCATGTGAGATCCACCGAACTCAGGTGGAGCAGGGTGAAAAAACGTACAGATAAAAACATATATCATGAAAACAAGTAAAATGCGAGAAGGATGACAGCATCAGAGAGACCGCTCCATCCCATGATAGCCATATCATTGGCGATCGTGATGACGTCTTCTATACTCATATCGCTCTCGCTCCAGGGCTCCGCCGAGACCACAAAATTGCTATCGAAAGGGAGCGACTCCGCCGAGTTCTTCGATCTCACCTTTCCCGAGGGCGGAGGCAGGGACCCGAGCGTTTCCATCTATATTCCCAACAGCGGTCCGGTCATCACCTCCAGTCTTATCATCTCAACGGTCGAGGGAGGTCCGGACCCGGAGAGGATCTTCGTTGACGTCGGGTCCGATGAAAGGTCCGAGTGGTACTTCGGAGGAGGAGAGGAAGGCCGTTTCGGGTCCCAGGAAAGCTTCATGACTGGTCAGATGACCATAAGGGACCGCTTCCAGAACCCTGGATCCATCTATTCACTCTATCTCCCCGAAGGTGCAGATGTCCACAGTTCGGAGATGAGGATCTCATCACCTCCCACACCCGAGGCGGAGGGCTTGAAAAGGGAATACCGCATGGAGAAGAGGCTCCTCCCCGTGGAATCCGTCGATACCGGCGATATCGATGACGATGGAGAGCTGGAGGTCGTGTACTTCGATCCGACGGATTCGGCGATTTTCGCCGTTGACGTGGAGCCAGGGGGCAACACTTCGAGGATAGCGGTCGTGGAAGATATCGATGGGATCACATCTCTCACGGTGATCAGGGGTCCCGAGGGCAGTGAGAACGGTATCCTTTTCTCCAGGACCGAGAACGGCAACGGAAGCGTGGAGCTTCTGATCGGAAGTGACCTCGGGGACATGAAAAGGATTAACCTGTCATCGGGCCTGCCGGCAAATTCGTCAGGCTACGGCTACAACAGCGCGACAAACAGCATCTACGTTCTCTCGGGCCCGTCAGGGAGGATACTTCACGTGACCCTCGGGACCGGAGGGGATATCTCCCTGGAGGAGAAGATGGATTCCTCTATAGCAGGCAGCGCCATCTCTGAGGCTGACCTTGACGGGGACGGTGACAAGGACCTCATAGTCTTCCCCGAGGTAGAGAATGGGGACAACATAACCATATGTGAATCCAATACTGAGAACGGCAAGCAGGTCTTTTCCCTTGACGATACCGATCTTGCATACGGTACGCAGGGAACAGCGGCGGTTCTGGATATAAACGGTGACGGCAGAGAGGAGATCTACGTTACCCTGGGACCCCACAAGAGGATAGCGTCGCTCTATCTGGATGATCACGGCACCCTTTCAATGAACTGGATCGGCCTCAACAACACCGACGGAAGGCCCAGATCGCTACCCAGAGCCCACTACGGGAACGGGTCCATTTACCAGGGACAGGAAGGACTCTTATACATATCCACGTACGATGGTCTGTACCACGTGCTGCCCAATGATGGTCCGGATTCCTTCTACATCTGGCGGAAGGCCACTTCGTTCACCTCCCTTGCGATCCTGTCGGAGGTCAAAGGTACATACAAGGTGGCCTCGATCGACAGGGAGCCATACCTTTCCACCGGATCGATCTTCTGGTCACTGGGAAAATCGATCTCCATCGAGACCATCGACGGGGAGGTCCAGCAGGAAGTCGAGCTCGGCGTCCACTACTCATCGAAGGTCGATATCGGTCGGTTCACCGACGAGGAGAGCGAGAGACCGAAGAAGACCACATCCTCGGGCAATGTTCTCCTCAGATACGACATCAGGGTCCAGGGAGTTGATGGTTTCCTATCCCTGAGCCGTCTGGATATCGATTACGATGTCAGCATCGATGCATCAAACTCCGTGACATTCCGACCGGCCATCCAGAAGGTCATTGACATCTCAGACCTCAACGACATACCTCTCACTATCAGAGCGACCTCCTCCGGAACTGTCAGGGTAGGGCCCGTAAGCGTGGATTACGATTCTCCTCCACGGGTCCTGGATTCATTGCCTGTATCCATCAGGGTCCGTGAGGGGGCATCCGGGACCAGCTTGTTCAACATATGGGACCATGTCGAGGACGATAAATTACTACCCCAGGGATTGGATGTTGATATCGTTACCGGTCCGGACCTGCCGGAGAACATGCTCTTCTTCGACCGCAACGGAAATCTCGTTGCCCAGCCCTTCAGGTTCCCGGACCTTAACGGGGAATTCCCCTTTGCAATTCGGATATCGGACCTTCGCAATACTGTCCAGACCGATCCCATAATGCTCATCGTGGAACCCACCCAGGACCCTCCGGTGGTCAACGGGGGATTGGATGAGATATTCATGACCGAGGGAGAGGACCAAAGCATCCGTCTCATCGGAGAGGGAGGGTTCTTCAGCGATCCCGATGGTGATGAGCTCGAGATCACCTACACCATTTCGAATCCCCAGCCGGTTACCCTGAGGGAAACCATGCAGATGGAATTCGAGGACGGAGTCCTCACTCTGCATGCACCGGAAACGGGAACCGGAGGAGAATTCAGGCTCGAACTGCTCGCCTCAGACGGTTCAGGGGAGAACGATCCGACGCTCGGTGTCATCAAGGTGAACGTGTTCAACAGGGAAGCTGCACCATATCTGGGTAACAAACCCGGGACCATATTCCTTATAGAGGACCAGGACACACCCTCGAGGATCCCTCTGAAAGGATGGTTCGTGGACCCCGATACCCACCTTTCCGAGTATACTTTCAGGGTCTACTCGCCCAGCCTCCTCCTCGACGCATACATAAGGAGCACGGGCGGAGAGCCATACCTTTACCTTCACCCAAGAGGAGACCTTTATGGCGAGTTCGACCTGATGCTCGAGATGACAGGCGATTCTACCAATATCATGGACCGTCTGACCGTGAACATCGTCCCAGTGAATGATGCACCCGAGGTCATTCTGGACGGAAAGGACCTTCTCGAGAACAGAGGATGGCTCCTGAACGGACGCATCAGGGACCAGGATTCCCAGGAAGGGATTGTCGAATTCCGCATCGGCGACGGCGAATGGAAAAGGGCGTGGGGCTTCGAGAGCTGGTCATTTATTATCGATTTCAGGGATATGGAGTCAGGAAGCGCATTCATATTCGTCAGGGCATTCGACGGGGACGAACACTCCCCGGTCACTTATGTCAAGCTGACAAAACCGGAGCCGCCGGTCGTCATCGACCCGCCCGTCGATGACGATGACGACGATGATGACGATGACACACCCATCAAGCCTCCGGATGACAACTCAGGCATCGTTCCGAGAAGCACCGACGATGATGAGCCCTGGCTCGTTTACGGCGGATTCGCGGGTATCCTGATCGCGGTGATACTGTTCTTCGGTTTCACGGAGGCAGGCTTCGTCATCATGGTCACCGTGGGATCCAGCATATATTCGAAGCTTAGTAAAAAGGATATCCTGAACCACGAGGTCAGGGGCCTGATAAGGGGGTACATCATTGCGAACCCGGGAGACCACTATTCTTCCATCAAGAGGAACCTTGACCTGAACAACGGGACTCTCGCATATCACCTGAGGGTCCTCGAGCAATCGGGTTTCATAAAGTCAATGTACGATGGGATCTACAAGAGATACTATCCTTCAAATGTCAACATCTCGAAATTGAAGAAGAACGTCTCCAAGCAGGAGGAGATCTTCAACATCATCCTCGAGAACCCGGGCGTCACGATGGAGGAGATTGGAAGGATGATAGGCGTTTCGAGGCAGGTCGTCAATTATCACGTCAAGAACCTGATAAGAGCGGGGGTGGTCTCCTACCTCAGGGACCGAAAGTCCGCCAAGTTCTATCCGCAGGATAACGGTGAGAATATCTACGAGCATACCTAGCGAAAATGATTTCTCCCGTGTCCCGTTTCCACCTCCCATGAGGATAGGTATCATCACGGGGTCGATCCATCCACCGAAGATGAATGAGGGGGAGACCACAGGGACGATGTACGGCGAACCGTCCTCTCCTGTATACAGGTTCGAGATCGGCGATGCCGAATACAGAATGATTGCGAGGCATTCAATACCGTCCAGGATACCTCCTCACAGGGTGAACCACAGGGCAAATGTGATGGCCCTGAAGGAAAGCGGAGTTGAATGTGTCATATCTATCTGCTCCACCGGGGCGCTCAAGCCCGAATTCGAGGTTCCCTCTATCGCCGTCCCCGAGGATTTCATAGATATGACGACGATAGAGACCTTCCACGACGAGGATGTATATCACATCACTCCTTCACTCGATGAGCACCTCAGACAGGCGCTCCGGATGGCATCTTCCGGAGCAGGGATCCGTCTCTACGGGGGCGGGACATACATACAGACCTCGGGACCCCGGCTGGAAACAAAGGCCGAGGTGAGGATGCTCTCGAACTTCGGCGATTACGTGGGAATGAACCTGGCATCCGAGGCGGGACTGTGCTGCGAGGTCGACCTTCCGGTGGCAGGCCTGATAACGATGGACAACCATGCCAACGGTGTGACCGAAAGGGAACTGGACTTCAGGGATATCCTTTCGGACGCGAGATCCAGATGGGAGATGGTCCTGGGGATACTTACCAGACTGCCTTCGTTCATGGGAGCGCTTGATTAATATCCGTCGTCATGTTACCCGGTAAAGACCGGGGGGTACGGTCGATGTTCGAGGAAATGAACGAACTTGTACGGTCATTCGAGGACGTACCGATCGTCAAGATCGGTGATTACGATTATTTCGTCCATCCCCTGTCGGACGGGGTGAAGGAGATCCGGCCCGACCTCCTGATGATGGCCTCTAGATGCGTGGTCGACCTCATGCCGGAAAAGGAAAGCTACGAACTCCTTCTGACAGTCGAATCCATGGGCATCCCGATAACCACTGCCGTGTCCCAGATGATCGAAAAACCATATTCGATCGTCAGAAAGAGAAGGTACGGCATCCGGGGAGAGATCCCCTGCGACCAGATGACAGGTTATGCGACATCGGAACTCTATCTGAACCTGCCCGAGGGGCCGGGGAAACTTGTCATTCTCGACGATGTGCTTTCCACGGGGGGCACGCTGAAAGCCGTGACCGAAGCTGTGAGAAGGTCCGAATGGAGCGTCGGTTGCGCCGTACTCCTCTTCAACAAGATGGGAGATGGGAAACAGGAGGTTTCCGAGGAACTGGGTTATCCGATAAGGACGGTCCTGGACCTGAGATTCGTCAACGGTAGATATGTGGCCGAGCCCTCGAGGAACAAAACGGTCCCTTAGAGATGGAGGCAGGTCGGTTTCCGCAAAATGTTATTAAACACCCTTCTCGATAAAGGTTTGATGGCAGACCTCCGTATCCTCAACGAGGGGAGCGCAAGGAGGGAAGGCGAGGGATGGATCGCCGTTCCGAACACGATCCTGGTCGTCGAAGGTCGAACCAAGATCATCGTGGACCCGGGAAACCATCCAAAGCTCCTGGACCTGATGGAGGTAAGGTCCGTATGGCCCGAGGAGATAGAAACCGTCTTCCTTACACATTCGCATATAGACCATTCTCTGAACATCAGGTTCTTCCCGGATGCCACTATCGTGGACGGTCAGTATCGGTACAGGGGAACCGGTATAATGCCGCACGACGGGAAGATCCAGGGCACGGATATCGAGATAGTCCCGACACCCGGACATTCTCTGGACCATGCTTCATTGATCGTCCCCACTGATCAGGGGAAGACCGCTGTCTGCGGGGATCTATTCTGGTGGGAGAGCGACACGAAGCAGCGTACCGACTACTCCTCGCTTCTATTCCTGGAGGACCCCTTCGCCGTGGACAGGGACCTCCTGATGTCAAGCAGAAGGACCATCATGAGGATGGCGGACAGGTTCATCCCCGGACACGGAAGCCCCTTCGAGATACGGTGACCTCAGTATCCGAGCTCGCCTATCAGGGGTACGAAGACGCAGTGGGTCAATCTCTCCTCGATCATCCTCCCCCCCTTCTTTCTCAGTCTCACCAATCTCTGAACACCGCTCTTCGGGCCCACGACAGCCAGGATCAAGCCTCCCTCCGCCAGCTGTTCCAGGACCGTGGAAGGAACATCGGGAGCGGCGCATGTGTAGTAGATCCTGTCGTATGGAGCGCTGTCGCGAAAGCCAATGGACCCGTCACCCTCCACGACTGTCACGTTATCGATACCGGCCCTGGAAAGGTTCTCCCTGGAGCTCCTGACAAGGGAGCTCAGCCGCTCGACAGTGTAAACATGTCCTCCGGGGACTATCAATCTGGACACAACCGCGGCGTGGTAACCGGAACCTGTACCGATCTCCAGGACCTTCTGGCCCGGACCCGCATCCATCTCATCCGCCATGATCGCAACCATGTGCGGTGCAGATATCGTCTGGCCCTTGCCAATCGGAAGCGGACGGTCCAGGTAGGATTCCCTCTTCAGCAAAGCCGGAACGAAATGCTCCCTGGGGACCGATAACATTGCCGATCGGACGCCCTGGGACCTGATATCACCCCTGCTGTACAGCTCGTTGACAAGTGTCCGTCTCTGCATTTCGTAGATATCATCATCGCTCATAGGAGATCTCCGCCAAGGTCAATGGTCTGGTCCCTGGCCTTGCCGAAGGAAAGCAGTGATACTGAAGAGTTGACCTCACGCTCGATCAATCTGATGTAGTCGATCAGTCTCCTCGGCACCTCACCCGAGATCTTGACCTCGTCCCAATCGGAACCTGTCATGTCCTTCCAGCCCTGGACCTTCACGTACACCGGTGTCGCTTTCGCAAGCAGTTCGAGATGCGACGGGAAGTACCTCATCGTTGTTCCCAGACCGTGCTTCTCGGCTTCCTCGGAGGGGATCCTGTACTCCGTGCAGACCATCAAAGGATCTATTCCCGAGAGGACATCCACCTTCGTGAGGGCGAGGTCCGTGATGGAGTTCCATTCCACGGAGGAACGTACCATAACGAGGTCGAGCCACCCGCATCTGCGGGGTCTCTCGGTCGTCGTACCGTACTCATGACCCCTTTCCTGGACCATCTTTCCGAGGTTGTTCTTGAGCTCGGTCGGGAAAGGGCCCTCTCCGACCCTCGTGGTGTATGCCTTCACCACGCCGATTATCTTGTCGATGTCCAATGGTCCGATGCCGGAACCTGCAGACGCGTAACCTGCGGTGCAGGAAGAAGAGGTGACGAAAGGGTATGTACCCCTGTCTATGTCGAGGAAGGTTCCCTGGGCACCTTCGAGAAGTACATCCTTCCCCTGTTCGATGAGGCCTGTAAGAAGCAACGGTGCATCCCTCACATGCGGCAGCAGATGGGTACCCACGGACATCAGGTCCTCATACAGAGTATCCGCATCGATATCGAGGTCAACGTCAAGTGCCCTCCCGGCAAGAACGGCGCTTTCGACACCGTTTTCCAATTTCTTCCTCAGAAGCTCCGGGTACCTGAGGTCTCCGGCCCGGATGCCAACCCGCGCTGCTTTGTCCTGATAGCAGGGCCCTATACCTCTACCGGTCGTACCAACCTTCCCGTCATCGCCTCTTGCCGCTTCCTGGATACCATCCAGCTTTCTATGGTAGGGCATGATGAGATGCGCCCTGTCCGATAATACAACACCCGCGGTGTTGATCCCCGCATCCGTGAGGTAGTCGAGTTCTTTCTTGAGGACCCAGGGGTCCACAACCGTTCCGTCGCCTATCACCGCGAGCATATCCTCCCTGATGACACCGGACGGAACGAGGTGGAGCTTGAACGTTCTGTTCCCGACCACTATGGTATGGCCGGCGTTGTTGCCCCCCTGATACCTCACGACCGCATCGGCCTCCTCGGCAAGGATGTCCGTTATCTTTCCCTTTCCTTCATCACCCCACTGGGTGCCCATTAGGACCGTGCAGACCATTTTCCCACGAACCGAGTACGGTATCCCCTTATTTCAACATGTCGAACGCCTTTCTCTTTCGGTTCAATCATCAATGTCGATTACAAATAATATCATCGTAATGGTTATATCAAGAGACCATCATTCGAACCAGGTAGGCATTGAAGTAATTGTAATATCGGGGGTTGACCACATTGTTCCAAAATACGGTCACGGGTCTTGACAAGGTCTTCCGGAACGACATAAAGAGACCGAAGGTTGTTCTGGTAACGGGGCCCCCTGGATCCATGAAATCGAGCTTCATATATTCACTTCTGACAAGCTATCTGGACCAGAGCGGTGAGTTCGGGGTCTACACAACCCTGGAGGAATCCGTATCCTCCCATCTATCCAACATGGAGAGCCTCGGTATCCAGCTTTCGATGAACATGCAGATAACTGATTTCACGGACATCAGGGAGGACCAGGAGGAGCTTGATTACCTCAGGTTCCTCGAGAAGATGCTGAAACATTTCAAGAAGATCAAGGGGGAGCAGTTCACATGCTTTGCCCTCGATTCACTGGGTGCGCTCTATTCCCTGATGGACGGCGAGGAGAACATGAGGAAGAAGATGTACCACTTCTTCCAGATGCTCCGGGACCTGAACCTATACAGTTTCATTGTGATGGAAAGAGCGCAGGACGGGGAGTCGAATCTGCTCGGGAACGAGGGATTCCTCGGCGACGGGATCATCTACCTTGGTCTGAAGAGAAGGCAGGGAAGACTGTCGAGGTTCATCCAGGTGGAGAAGATGAGGGCATGCGAACATTCCATGGAACTTCATGCACTGGACCTCAGGATGGGGAAGCTGTGTGTGCTTGGTCCGATTTTCGAATGATCAGGGTGAAGATGAACCATGAACGACCATGAAGAAGAGAAGGATAAAGGACAGAAATCCTGGCTCAAGGAGCATGAGTCGCTTCAGGTTGAGCTTCTCAAGATGAAAGATGAGCTCATGTCAGAGCTCGATTCCGGACCGAAGAAGGGACAGCAACGTCGCCCGGCACATCCTCCGGAGGAGCCCCCTTCAGGAACCATATCCCAGAAGAGTGCACAGGACGAGCAAACCAAGGCCAGAAGGGATACGGAACTCACGATTAAGCAGATGCTCGGCGGAACCGATCAAGCTCAACCCAAGGAAGGAAAAAAGGAAACCACGCGGGAACCGCCGAGGCTGCAGGAAGGCACCATACCGACATCGCCGGACCTGACATCCAAGATCGCGAGCGTCCTCCAACTCGAGGACAAACTGAAAAGGAGAAAGTTCGAGCTCGAGAAAAGGTCCCGTGGCAAGGAGATCCCCCCTCCTCCTACCAGGCCAGTCCTGGAGGAGGGTACCGTGGTGAAAGAAGAGTATGACGGCTCCGTCGAAGGGACCCATGAGATCGAACTCACCAGATATGCTGCATCCAACGACGAGCAGCTGGAGGAGATCGAGGAGTTCGATACGGAGGAGATCGAGGAGCAGGGCGAGCAGGATGCACCCGAAGGCACCATGAAGGAGAAAGAAAGCGCTCAGGACAGTGAAGGGGATTCGGCCGAGGCAAAGGCTAAGACCGAGAAGCGATCCAGGGGAAGACATCACGAGGAGCGCAAGAAGAAAAGAAGGGGGATTTGGGCCCTTTTCGGACGTGGATGAGATGTCACGTCGTTATCCCGAGAAAATAATGATAGGGGCACTATAATAAATAATGATGTACATGATTGGCTATATTTGGTCGGATAGCACAAGGATCTGATATCCATTGGAACGATGTTTCATCGAGGGTGGTTACATATGGGGTCTTCCAAGAAAACGAAGGGGAAAAGGAAGGAAAAGGCCTCCGTGAAGGACAAGGAGAAACCGGTCAGTGAGTCGGTGGAAGAGGAGGAGGACCGCTATGTGCTCTTCGGGAACCTGGGGATCTCCGTTGCGGGGCTGAGGAAGGAGATCACTGCGCTGAAGAAATCTATGAAGTCCAAGAAGAAGGAAGCCGGAGATCTCAGGGCCAGACTCAGGAAGACCATGGATTCGAGGTTCGATAAATGGCTGGAGAGAAGGACACAGTACGGAATAACCTATGCGGAAATGGGACTGAAGATCACAAAGGACAAGAAGCTCGATGGGAAACCCGTAAGGGAGAAGATCACGAGCGTGAAGAGGGACCTCAGGGGGAAGAGGTTCGAGGATGCATCGAAGAAGCTTTCGGAGATCAGATCGGACCTCGACGGCCTCCTTTCCAAATTTCCGGAGGTCACGCTGCCGGAGGCCTGGGAGGTCACCGACAGAGCGCTCGATGCCTACGAGCAGCTGAGGGCACCCGCCAAGAAGATGGCTCAGCCAAAAAGACTGTTCAAGAAGCTCGTGAAATTCCTCGATGAGAAGGACTTCAATGAAAGCCTCGTCTACTCGAATCTGCTCTATACCACGATCCAACATGAGATGGGAGACGATATCTCGCGGGACAGGTTCCGGGCCATTCAGGACGAGGTGAGCACCCTCATGGAGACCATGGAGGAGTTCAGGAAGTTCGGTGTTGAACCCGAGGGTATGCACAGGGAGCTCAAGAAGCTCGAGACAATGGACCCGGGTAAGTTCTCGGAAGCTCAAACGACCATAAACAGGCTCAGCAAGAACCTCTCGAAGGCAGAGAAGGAGTATTTCCGGAGAAAAGGGAGCGTCAACATCCTCGAAACGGAGGAGATGATGGACGAATACGGTTCCCTCATCGATCTCTCGGAACAGAAGAAGAAGGCCGAAAGGCTCAAGAAAAGCCAGACAAGGCTATCGCCCCGCAAATACATGGAGGAGAGCAACGTACTTCTGGGTGATGTGAAGGAGGTCCTGTTCACCAATTTCGAGGACCAGGTCAAAGACAGGCTTTCCGCTCTCGGGGAAAATATAGAGAACATCCATTCCGAGGAGAACAGGAAGAAAGCCAGAGAACTGGAATCATCGGCACAGGTCGCACTGGACAACAAGGATATCAGCGAGGCCATGGAATACCTTGCCCTCGCAGAATCGATGATCGGCCAGACCGAAGAAGAGGAGAAGCTGGTGACCGTGGTAGATCGCTACGGCACCTTCCTAGGCCAGTACGAAATGCTCCTCAACGAGAACATAGAACTCGAGGAATTGAAAGAGGAGATCAGCGAGATCGAGGCCATGTTCCTCTCCGATGAGGTGATGGAACCGGAGATCGTTAGAAAGGTCGACCAGGTGGAAGAGAAGATAAAGGACAGGATCACAGAGGTCCGGATGGACAGCTTCGAGAGACAGAGGAGCGATTTCATCGGATTGATGGGGACCCTCAACCTCCCTGATGAGAGAGTGGGACGGTTCGAGAAGATATTCAAGGATATCGAGACGGAGATACCGCAGGCTGACGAGAAGGACTATCGCAAAAGGATGGAAGACCTCAAGGAGGAGATGGACGAGGAGCTGTCCGGATATTTCAGGGAGAACTACGATGCATGGGCGAGCGAGATACAGGGATCCCTGGAACAGCTATCCAAGGAGGAAGTGGACACATCCAGACTCCAATCAAGGCTGGACGAGGCAGGGAAATATCATCGGGAACGAAATTATCTCGTCTCCGGTGAGGTGCTCAGAGGCCTCAGAAGCGAGATAGAGACGATCGAGAACGGTTTCGTTGAGCACGAGGCGGAGGAGCATATAGACTCTGCCGAGTTCCTGTTCGAGGAGGCGACCAGGGCCGGTGTTAAAGTAGAGCCTCTGGAGGGGGAGATCAAACGTGCGAAGGAACTGCTCAGGTCGGGTGATACAAAGGAAGCCGACAACCTCGCAACCAAGGTCGAGAGCGAGATCAAGAACCTCTGGAAGGAAAGGAAGAAGAAGGAACTGAAGCACGACATCGATGATCTGAAGGGATACATTGGTGAATCCGACGAGCTTGGCCTGGACATATCGGAGGCCACAGACCTAATGGCGGAAGCGGAGAAACTGTTCCGTGAGGAGAAGTTCGAAGAGGTCAACGAGGTCATGTCAAAGGCCCGGGAGACGGTGATGTCGGAGAGGAACCAGTACTACTCCGAGGGCGCCATGGAATCCATCAAGAAGCTGAAACAGGAGATCTCGACCCTTTCGGACATGGGGATCAACACGCTCGAGGTCGAAACGCTTCTTATCGAGGCCGAGAGGCAGTTCATGAACGAGGATTACGAGAAAGCCTACTCACTCACCCTTGACATACGGGAACAGCTGGGTGAATCCAGGGAATCCCACATGAAAGAGAGCATCCCCAAGAACATGGACGAGGCGCTCAAGAAAGTGGGAAGGCTCGAGGTGATGGGACTCGATACACGTGATGTGAAACAGTACCTGGATCATGCCAACAATTCCATGGCCGATGGGGACTTCTTCGCAACGATGGAGAACCTGAACAAGGCCATGGAGATCTCTGATGAGATGTTCAAGACCCATATCTCTCTCACCATCCCGGAGACCATCGTCGATGTGAAGAGGCAGCTCGGCTCTGCACTGGAGGACGGGTTGGAGCTCGATGACGTGCAGTCAATGCTCGTAGAGGCGGAGGAACTCTTCCAGAACGAGGAATATGACCAGGCCATGGAAAGGATCGAGAGGGCCCAGGACAGGTTCAACCTGAAGCGAGACAATTACTATCAGAACCAGTACAGAACGAACCTCGAATCCGTGGAGAACATCCTCGGAAGCGTTACAGGGATGGACAGGGAGATGGAACTGTCGAGGGACAATATCAACATGGCCAAGGATGCCTACGAACGCGGAGATTTCGAGGCCTCGAACAAGCTGATGGCAAAGGTGATGAAGTTCCTCGAGACCTCCATGGAGACGAGAGAGCACAGCAAGAGAAGGGAGGTTGTCCAGACCTACTATGACGAGGTCAGGACGCTGCTGAACGTTTGTGAGGGTGAGAACATCGATGTGACCGAGGAGAGGAAGCTCTTCAGTTTCGCCGGTGAACTCATGACAAAGGGTGATTTCGACCAGGCTGAACATGTACTCGAGGGCATAAAGGCAGGTCTCAACGAGAAGAGGATGATAATGAAGAGGAGCCTCATCGAGAGCTCGATAAATACATCTGAGATATTCCTTAGGAACCTGAATGATATGGGTGTGGAAACCGGTTTCGAGAACGATCTCATCTACCAGCTCAAGGATGCTCTAAGAAAGGGTGACATCGACAGCTGCGAGAGGATCAACCTGAAGCTAACAGATGTCATGCAGAAGAACAAAGGCCCGAAGAACGTCAACAGGGTCCAGAAGAACCTGTCGGAGCTGAGGGCAAGGATCGTTGACGCCACGACAAGAGGTCTCGATGTGACAAAGGTCCAGAGCATGATGTCGAAGGCCATCGAGCTGTTCGAACTTGGAGACCTCGATGGTTCCCAGGGCAGGATAGACGAGGCGAACGACTCTCTCGGAGTGCTTATGAAGGACCAGCTGCTTGCCGAGTACGCCAAGGCCCAGGACGATCTCAGGAGATCGCTCTCCGAGCTGAGGACCATGGGAATCCCGGTGGATGACGAGGAGGAGCTGGTTAGGAAGGGTGATGAATTCGCGAAGGCAGGCGACATTGAAGAGGGATTGTCCTGGATCAAGATAGCCCAGATCGGCGCAGGCGCCAAGATCAGCACGTTCCAGAGCGCCACCGCAGAGGGCTATATCACCCAGATAGAGTCATATCTGGATGAGCTCGCTTCCAAGGGTACCGATATCGAGGACCTTCTTAGAATATACAACGAGGGTGTAGAGCTTCATAAGGCCAACAAGGATGACAAGGCGGTGGCGAAGTTCAGCTCGATACTGGAGCTCGGTGAGGAGCTCAGGACAATCCAGGAGATCGAGAGGGAGCGCGAGAGGTTCGTCAAGGAGAGTGGAGCCTACGATGACCTCAAGGCAGTCGGGATGAAAGGGTCCAAGAAGATCACGAAGATGATAAAGGACATAGAAGGGATGTTCCAGGTAGACAACATAGAGATCGAAGGCATCAGGACATCCATTGACAAGCTCGTGAAGGTACTCGACAAGAAATCGAAGCCCTACCTGCCCAGCCTTGCAAAGAAGCGCATCTCGGATGCATCCCAGAGCTACAGGGAGATCGTCAAGAGAGGCCTGGAGGACCCGTCCATCCCCGGAAAGATCAAGGAGGCCGGGGAGAAGTTCAGGGCGAAGCAGTACGAGGAAGCGGACGACCTTGCCCATGAGATCTTCGAGAGCATCGAGAAACTAAGAAAAAGCGAGACCGAGCAGATGCTGACGGAGGAGATCTCCCAGGTAAAACAGATGCTGACGAGATTGAAGACCCTGGGGTCCAATGTGACCTATGCGGAGAACCTGCTCTCGAGGGCCGAGGCGACGCTCACTGACGGCAGGATGGATAATGCACAGAAGCTCATCAGGTCGGTCCGGCAGTCCGTGAAGGACATCGTTAGAAGGAACATGAGGGAGACCGCCCTCGAGACCATCGAGTTCGTCGATGCCATGATACATTACCTGAAGGACAACTTCTCCGGCATCGCACAGAAGCTGGCACCGTCCGAGGGGAAGCTGGACGAAGCAAGGGAGCTGTTCATGGAGAAGAAGTTCAAGGCGGCAAAGGCGAAGGGTGAAGAGGCCAGGTTGAATGTCGAGAAACTGGAGCTGGCGAACATCAAGCAGTTCCTCTACGTCTTCAGGTCCATGCAGGGAGAGGAGATGCAGAGGGACGTTTCCCTGAGACTGGAGGAGCTTCAGCAGAAGGGGATGGATGTCACCAAGGCCAAGATACTTTTCACCAAGGCAAAGGAGCACCTCGAGAAGGACGAGTTCGACAAGGGCAGGCAGATGATCACCCTCTCCAGGATAATGATCTCCGAACTGGACCAGCAATCCCTGAGGAACAAGGCCTTCGACGTCCTCAACAACGCCCATGTGGAGATACTGACCAGGAAGAAACAGGGCGGTAATGTGACCCAGGCTTACAAGACATACAACAGTGCCAAGGATTCTTTCTCCCTGAGGGAGTACAAGAAATCCATACTCCTATCGAAAAGGGCCTCGTACCAGGCCAAGACCGCCACCAGCAAGGGATGACCCGTCAATTGATCCCTTTGATCATTTCCTCCGAGAGATTGAATGCCCTCTTCGCGTTAGTTGAGTTGGGGGTCATTTCCAGGACCTTCTGGAAAACGGTCCTGGCCTTCTTGAAATCGTCATTCCCAAAGAGGATGCATCCCTTCCTGTAAAGGATGTCCGCATCCTCCCGGAGGTCCTTCGGGAGACCTTTGATCATCTTCTCGGCATCATCAAGACGGTCCAGGTCGATCAAATATGTCAACGCCTTGGCAAGATTCTTCTGGTGGGTGGGGTCCTTATCAAGCTTCGCAATGGTAGCTTTCACATCGGTCTCAGCCTTCTGCATGCGTTTGAAGGCCTTGTCGTGAGCCTTCTGGACCTCATCAACGAGGTCTTCGGCCGGTCCGAAGAAAAGGGCCCTCTTGAGAAATTTGACCGCCCTTGAATTGAGCCCCATCAGGGCATAGGAATCCCCGATGATGGTCCATTTCCTCGCCTGCCTGAGGTCTAGACACCTCCTGTAGAGGTCTGCCATCTCGGTCTCACCCCTGGCGAGATGCAGCTGGACCAGTGAATTGTAGATCTCATCGCTGTCGAAGGGTCTCATGTAGTAATCCCGGGTCCTGTTCTCCTGCTTGGATATGATGGAAAGGGCCTCTGATGTCAGACCGCTCTCGGGATCTTTCTCTAGCTCCTTCAAGACCTCAGCCACGGCCGTCATGATTCCTTCCATGCTGTCCGAAGGGTCGAGAGACCCAAGTTCCTCCAAGGCTTTTTCCATGATATCCCACCCGGTCTTCCATTGAACAGGATATGCGTTATTTCAAATTTTGGTCGAACCGCCTACCACCCCCCATTCCATATTAATACGACCACCCCCTTCCAAGAACGATGGAAAGGGATCCCGATCTCAAGGAATACCTCCGGGATTTCAGGTTCACGGAGGACGGAGGTCCTGGTGAGCTCACCAGGTCCGAGACCTTCGATGCGGCCGGACTCAGCATCGAGAGGTTCGTGAACGAATTCTGGACCTCAAAGCAGAGGAGAGGGTCCTCCCTGCACGAGATATCATACAGGGCGTGCTTCAAACCCCAGCTTCCGAGGTTCTTCATAGAGAGGTTCTCGAAGAAGGGAGACACCGTGCTGGACCCATTCAGCGGAAGGGGTACTACTATCATCGAGGCTGCTCTCCTGGGGAGAAACGTGATATCCAACGATGTCAACCCGCTGAGCACCATCCTTTGCAGACCGAGGTTGGAACCGCCCACGCTCAGAGAGGTCAAGGGGCGTCTCTCCTCCATCGATCTCTCCGGGGAGAACGTGGAAGAGGGAACGGACCTGTCGATGTTCTACCACCCCAGGACCCTTTCCCATCTTGTCTCGCTAAGGAACCATCTGCTGGATGCCAGAAGGACCGGG
>JBLIRL010000046.1:0-16997 GCA_049472275.1 Thermoplasmatota archaeon
CTCTCTCATCATTGTACTCCGTCTCCGGATACTCTAGCGGCGGGGGAGGTGGCGGTGGCTGCCGGGGTGAGAACCAGAAGTCTTTAGGCGCTTGGGGGCCTGCGGCATTGCGGCTCTCTGCAACGAGCCGGTTGTCGCTGTCTAGTTTCAGAAGCACCATCTCGTCGGCTTTGCCTCCCTTGAGGTGCTCCAGCAGTCTTTCAACGTTCAGACCCAGCTCCATGGGTTCGATATCGTACCTGTCGAAGGCGTCTTTGGATAGGCTCAGGTCGACCATCGCCACGTGGGCAGGATCGACAGCCTTGATCTTCCATCCCTCCTCATCGGCCTTGAGTTTGACCTCACCGACTATAGGAGTGAGTATGGAAAACACGCTTCTCAATGTTTCAACCTTCACGTCTACCTCGAACATATCCATCCCCAACTGGCCGATTTACAGGATTACAGCCCTAATCAAGAACGGCAATAATAAAGTTTGCCTAAAGGCCTGCGAACCAACAGCTGGCATCATTCCTCCGAATGCTCTTCCCTGCTCGAGAGAAGGGACCTGACAAGTGATATGGAAATGGCGGCTAGAAGTACTATCAATATCGGCAACCATCCCAGGTCAAACAGGGTCCGATCAGCATCCTCTGCGACCTCGACGGGCATGCCCAGCTGGAACATCTCGACGGCAGAGGTCAGATCATCGCTGCGCACCGTTATCATGAAATACTGATCGATATTGTATCGATCATCACTGCTTTTCAGAACTATCGCGCCCTTGAAACCGGAGGCAACGGTAACGGATTCGATCGAAGCCGTACTGTTCCGGTTCGCATCAAGGACCTGAAGCTCGATAGTGAGGTCCCCTTCACCTTTCCACCAGATATCGAGACCGACCTCCATGGTGGTGATACGTTCGCCGACAAGTGTTCCCCGTGACCAGAGTCTTCCCGTATCGAGGCAGGAATGAATATGGCTCCCCATATCATTCAGCATTACCTCCTTGAGGTACAGCGCCGCATCCCTTGATTCCAGCAGGATGCCGAGCTCCCTGTTCTCCAGTGCCGATGTGGGGTTCCAGTTGAAGGAGGAGATCCATACAAATCTCTCGTCTATGATCATTCCTTTGTTGTGGACCATTCCTATGTCCTTGTCCATATCGAACCTGGGTGAAGGATGGACCATGACCGAGAAGGTCTTTTGACAACCCGCTCTCTCGATGATCGTCCTTAGCTTCTCCATTTTCTCGGTGCAATCGGGATCACCGTCTCCGTTGAAATCTGAACCATCCAGAAGGACTTTCACATTGACCCCCCTTCCGGCTGCCTCGATCAATCCCTTGAGGTAAGGATTCAATGCATTGATTCCGAAGGACATATTGTCATCCCTGAAGGATGAGGGGATGTCCGAAATATCCATGTTGGAAGGCATGAATTCAAGACCTATGTCCATCAGTTCGACCATAATTTCCATCTCCGATGACCTGATCGCCCGTAAAAGGGGATTATTCTCCATCGAAAGATGATCCGGTGAGACCATAACGGTGCCAGTTCCCTCCCGCATCGACATCAAGGGTTCATACCATGCTCTGGGAATCCTCTCGCATGCAGCGTCTCCGTGACCAATGCCTGCATCCGGTCGGCCAGAGTAAGATGGTGTGCCCCACTCGATCATATCCTGGCCCTCCCAGTCCTCCTGGAAGACCCTCGAGACGTCACTGGCGAGATCGGTCGAGGACATCGACACCACCCATCCCCTGGTTCCGGTGTCCACCTTCTCCCCCGGAGGCGGGAATGAAGTGTCCTTGAAGTTGTCCGAACTGATCAGGACAACCTCATCATCGATCACCATGTACTTCGCGTGATCGTACCGGTACCTGTCTCGGACACCCTCCGATGTATCGGTCGTCATCAATCTGACCTCGATCCCGTGAGTCGCCATCTCGGATAACATGATCTCTTGTCCATGTGATACTCCTCCTACGGGATTGCCCTCCAACAGGACCTTCACATCCACACCTCTCTGGCGGAGTCCCGTCAATCTCGAGGTGATCCACCCGGAATCCATCTCGTAAATGTTCAGAAGTATCTTCCTTCTCGCTCCGTCCAGTACCTTGGAAACCAGTTCTGAACCGGAATCCGGGCACACGCCCACGGAGATCGAATCCACACACCCTTCCTCGAAGATCCCAAATCTCGACTGACCGGGAAAACGCGGCCTGAGGGAAAGCCAATCCTGTCTTGAATTGGTATCGATCCCATTCTTCCTTTCCAGGATGCGCCCCCAGCCGACATCGGGAGCTGCTGGTCCTCTCCAGGACCCACTCTCATGGTGCCTCCAGGTATACTCCGGAAGCCTGGCCGAGCCCCAGGTAACGATGTCGACAATTGCCCCCGTGGGATCCCTCAAAGATACGGTGTCGTTGTCGTTGGCCAGCCTCATCATGCCATGGCATTGAAAAGCATGGTGAGGATTGCCACCGGTCCATTCGACGTTGGGCAGGTCCCCGTTCTGTGATACGAGGTCGTCGGTGCATCCTGTTATGAAAACGCTCTCTCCAGATCCTATGACAACGTTCCCCAGAACGACCAATCCGTCGGATGAGATGCCCAGTCCCTCATCATCGGTGAGCATGTAGCCATTGAGGTCAATCTCCACATCCCGGAAGTTGGTGATGGAGATGAACTCATCGGGATCATCGGCAAGGTATGTATCGTAGTAGACCTCGGTTATGAGCGGGCCGGAATATCCATCATCAATTTGACCCTGGCCGCTCAACAATCCCCAGGGGAATGGATTGGCACCTGTCCAGCTGTTCTCGAAGACCTCCCTCAGGGGATCGTCCTCCAAATGTTCAAATCCGATAGAGACCGAAGCCGACCCTGAGATCGCTGAAGGGAGGGATATCCTTGATTCCGTTCCCGTTGAAACATACATACCCTTCATGGAGTGACCAGATGGAGCACCGCCTATCCTGACCTCCGCCGGAATTCCCTGCCCCTCGCAGCCAATAAGGAAGGCGGCAGCTCTCAGTAGGACATTTTTTCCCATCTCCCGTTGGGATAAAAGGTGCCTGCCCGAGTATATCCTGGAAGATTCCGTTTCGAGGGTGCGAACCTTCTCGTCACCCATTACTTCCAGGTTCCCCGGTCCTATAATCATGGAAACCCCCGCACTCTCCCTGGCCATATGCATGATATCGACCATGTCGATCGGACCGTCTGTGTAATATACCAGTACTCGTCCGGTCAAATCAGTTGATACCTCTATTCCGGTGATATGACCTGTATCTGCCCGGGAGACATTGAATGATTTCATGGGCTCGGCGGCATTCTCCGATTTTGGAAATGAAGCAGGCTCCAGCGGTTGCGCCAATGCGAGTCCGTCAGTTCCGGTCGATGAGATCCTCCTGTACCTCTCCTTGATACGTTCTATTTTCCCGGGATCGATATCAGGTCCGAACTCTAGGCCGAAACAGACGGAAGGAAGACTATCATTCTTGTCCCCTTCGACGCTCAGGGGTCCGGCGACAATGAGGATCCTGTTCCCGCATATGATCATTGAAGTACCTGAAGGGTTCGATCCCGCGTCCCCGATCCAGATATCCGCCCCCTTATCCAGAAGGAACCTGGTAAATCCGGCTCTACGAGATGAGGGATGCAGCTTCTCGTAGATGCCTTCGAACTCGGTCCATGGTTCATGTGTCAGTACCAGCTCCAGGCCCCATCCTCTTTCCATATGGTCGGATAGCCTTCTTGCCATGTGATCCCGGTCGAGCATTGGTGTGACGACGAATGCATTTCCGCTTTCAAGGATCCACTTCAATCCTTCTTGCGGGGAGTGACCGATGAACGCCGATTCCGGACCTTCGAGGTGGAATACCCAGGGTGGAAGGGGATCTCTTCCGACACCCATCGCTCTCCAGCCCTCTTGGGAGCCGTTCCATGCTCGCGGTCTGCCAAGTATCGTATCCTTTTCCACCATACCTATGCTTCCGGCCAAATCCGCCCCCCACCTCACAAGGTCAACAACTTGATTGCTCCTATCCATGAGAACGAGTTCACCGCCGTTGTTCGGGAGGACAAGTTCTCTCGATCCAGGGACTTCACATCCCTCAACAACCACTCCGTCGATGGTCACTGACGATCCGAAGGCAAGTCCGGGTAAGTCACCATATGTGCCATGGTACCTCTCGGGATCCCTGGAGATGACCAGGACATCGTTCCTGGATATGGTCGTACCGTTTGGTATAACGGCGCTCGTTCCGGAACATCGAAGATGGAACCCGGATACATCGACCGTGTCCGCATCGACCACGACTGCAACGAACTCCCCTGGCCCGTTAATGCCTGGATCTGGAAGGAACGCATGGATCCTGCATGTGGACCGGTGGACCCTCCAATCGAGAGAGGTGTTGGTGTCGATCAACGCGCCGGTGCTGGACCTGATGCGGGTCAGAACTGTCCCCCAGGTGGTCTCCACCACCTCCTCACCCTTCCAGCCGGCAGAGCGAGGAGCATCCCTCCTCAGTACCACCATATCGATATCGATCCTGAATTCGGTACGGAGGAACAATGTCCCGGTCCCTGCCGGATCTGGAAAAGGTCCGTCCGTCAACATCCGGTCCCTGTAAACCCCTCCAGTGACATTGAGGGTGATCTGATCATTTTCCAGTCTATCACGGGCCTTGGCTCCCCATAGAACGGAAACTGAACTGTTGGGCTGAAGGGATCTTCCATCGGGGAACCTCATGTACAGCATTCCATCGGAAATGCGAACACCCGAGATATCCACCTCGTCAACGGTGGGATTCTGAACGGTGACGAAGGCCTCATCGTACGAGCAGTTCCATAGAACCTCACTTATCAGCAAACACTGCTGTCCCTCGGGCACAACCGCGGGGATTACGGTGATGCTTTCCTCCCAATCATTGTTCGTCTCATCGAACTCTTCTATCAGGTCGGCAGCATCCGCTTCCAGACGGATGCAGTAATTGCCCGCGAACCCGAGAGTGTCGATATAGAAAACGAAGGACCTCACGGACCTGCTCGTCATATCCGCGAGTGTTTTGACCTGCTCCGTCAGGACAAGGGGCTCATCTGCCTCGGTCACCAAAATCATCATGGATAGGTTGACGCTCCCCGGATCGATCTCTCCCCCTCCCCGTACCTCACCTGCAAGTGTGAGTTCCGCTCCCGAGGGGACTGTGGATCCTTCCCTTCCGTCGAAGTTCAGTATGACAGAATCGACCTTCACATCAGTGGACGGCACGGTCAATCCGACACTCCTGGAGAAGGATATCGGATGGAGTTTTTCCCACACGAGATCTATGACCAGGAAGTTCGTCCTGTCTATGGTGATGCTGGAGGGTGCGGTTATGATAACATCACCGCATATCGTCCCGTTCATTGAAAATCGATGTTCACCGGAGAGCTTCTCATCGATGGTCCAATTTGGCCCCGTGAGTCGGACGCTGACGTTCAGAACACCAGTCATGTTCCCGAGATTGGAAATACGGACGGGGACAAGCACGGATGATCCCTTCTCGACGAGGGGGTCCTCGAGTCCGATCTCCGTCCCGACGGATGGATCGATATGGTTCTCCCACCCGATGGTGTCTCCGTTTCCCCAGGGAGTCATGCACCAGTCCGAAGGGGAAGAAGTATCCTCACCATCTCGGTATCTGGCCAGGGACCTGCCCGTAACAATGATGGGATTCTCCTCCCCCCCGGATGACATGGTCCGGTTCGGTGCATCCCAGTATTTTCCCTTCCAGACCTCCTCCTCGAATCCCCACCCGGGTCTCTCAACATGACTGGACGAACCCCAGGCGACATGATCCACCGTCCTTCCGTCCAGATCGGTTATGAAAAGGGCATCTCCAGTGGTATAAAGGGTTGAAGTCTGGGGAGAGAACATGGTCTGAATGGCTGCCGGTACGATCGG
Organism: Thermoplasmatota archaeon; assembly: GCA_049472275.1. Lineage (GTDB taxonomy): Archaea > Thermoplasmatota > Penumbrarchaeia > Penumbrarchaeales > Penumbrarchaeaceae > JAFGLL01. Next base: position 5,932 of record JBLIRL010000046.1, read on the forward strand.
TCCGTCCTCTTCCTCCCCAAGGAAGACAATCCTCCTCTCTCCCGGTTGAAGGACCGAGTGCTCGAAATCAACCATGACACCTTCTCCGTTGGATATCCGGAATCCCTTCAGGTCCTCTCTACCGCCAATGTTGATGATCTCCATCCACTGGTTTCCCGCATTGGCCCCTTCCGGATCGACCATTATCTCGTTGATCTTTATCATTGGAAGGCCGCAGTTCGCCGAATCCGGTGAGGGTGTGAAGACCTTTCTGACGTGGTCTGAACCATCGGGTGTCCTTTGGAGACCGCATCCCCTTGACAGTCCTGCCCATTCGAACGAATCCACGACGGACCCGGTACAATTCATGAGGATGACCCGATCGTCCCTTCCCAGCCTCAGATCTGTCATATTCCTCCAGAAGGTCATGTGCTCCCCCGGTCCGATGGTGGAGCCTGGGATATCGAACCCGTCATAGTTATCCGAGAGTGTCCAGTTGGAGAGATCTACGACCGCATCTCCCGGATTGTACAGCTCGATGAACTCATCATATGTATCGATGTCCCCGTCCCCGTTGACATCGATGTCAGGTTCCGGATATACCTCGTTGATCAGCGGACCTAAGCAGGGTGACAGGTTCTGGACGGAAATGCTATTCTCAATTTCCCTCTCCGTTCCCCGAACTTCGTATCCATGACCCGATGATGTCATCAGTATGACCAATGCAACGGATAATGTCCGAAGGGCGATCAATGAACTCCTTTCGGTACTATCGCTAGATCTGACCCTCTTGGGGTCGCTTGATGTGTAACGCAACTCAAATCCCCGGCATCTATCCGCTTCACAAATAGAAAAAACTTTTCCCCTGGGATGCCCCCGGGGATTATCAGATAATCCATATAAAAGGGCCCATTGCTTGGATGTTTACCTATATAGGACTGATAGGTATGCGAAGGACATTATTGATACCGGGTTGGGAGCTCCTCGAGGGTATGCTTCCAGTCATTTATTTCAAACGTAAGTCAGGTGATAACCTATATATATACAATGATGTCTGTTCATATCATAAGGGGGTAAAAACCAATTCAAAAGTGAAAAAAAACGAAGAATTGGTTATTTAAGTCCATAAGTGGTCAATTGGATGGTGGATCGCATGATGGAGCAAGGTTCTGAAAAAATAAGAAAGTCCATGCCCGTGATAGCCGTGCTGACATTGCTTATCTCGGTCTCGTTCGGACTTATGATCTCAACGGACGGACCCAACGTCAATGCCGCAAGCATAGGTTCGATCTCGGTAACGGGTGGAAATACAAGGAGCTTCAATAATGTGGATTATCTCCTGGATGGGGATATTCTAGTTTCCGGCAGCGGCAGCAAGCTAACGTTCACGAACTCAACGCTGACGCTATCACAGGATGTTGGAATGGATGGGGAGCTCGGAGGGGGTGATGATCACATATATACCATCTCGGTTGAGAGCGGTGGTGAACTTGTTTTCGATAATACCCTCCTGACCACTCAGACAGGACAGCTCAGCCCCTATTACAAGATAGATATTTCGGTAGATGGTTCCGGTTCCACCATCAGGTTCCTGGATTCCTCCGTTGAAGGTCCGGGAGAGATTACATTGACCAACCGAGCCCATCTGGTCTCTTACAGGTCCTATTTCCATGAACTTGGTGACCAGAGCAACATGGCCTATGACATCGACGGTGATGGCAGCAGCCTGGATGATCTCGACTTCAATGATGACGGACCGTTGTTCTCTTTCCTGAGCGGATCGTCGGCACTGATCGTGGACTCGGAGCTCAGGGATACCCTGTCATTCTCGACAGCCTCCAGGGACGGTATCACTGCCGGTAATATCACCGTTGGCGGCACCGGATCGAACCTGACGGTGATCAACTCCTTCCTTGATGTGGATTTCGAATCATCGCAGTCCACGGGGACACACAACATGCTTAAGGTTGAGAACGGCGGAATAGCTCACCTGGTAGGTGTCAGCATCAACGTCTCGGCCTCCTCAACGGCCAGCCACCCTGCTTTCTATGTTCCCGACACCTCCTCGAAGGTGGTGTATTACAGATGGATCGGTGCGAGGGTTCTCGACGGGATGGGTATCCCGGTGGAGTACAGGGATGTCACCATATATCGTGTGGAGGGAAGTACCAACTCCCGTCTCGGGAGTGCCTACCTGACATCCGAGATACTGGACTACATGGGTAGGTTCAGCTACAACTGGAACTTCACTCACGAGGACGGATGGGCCTTCATACCCGTCATCACTGATGTCTTCACGAGCTCCTCCATGCCCAATGCGGATTCCTATCCGGATTTCCTGGTCGCCATGACGATGAATGGAGAGACGGTCCAGTCCTCGACAAGCTTCAGGAGCTATCCGAACCTTCCGGATATGGGGGATAACGAGGACCTCTTCCAGAAAGCAAGGGATGGATTGACGGTCAGCTCCAAGGCGATATCCCTGGTGGGAGGACCGCTCGAGTTCAAGAGATACATAACAAACCCCTCGACATCCTCGTATTTCTCGGGAATGGATGTTGACCTGCTCGTCAGCGGGAGGACCTCCATCAGGGGCACATCCTCCATAATCGACGGAAAGTTCTATCCTTCCTTCTATGCTTTCGATGGACATCTTATAGTCGGTTCCGGAGGTCACCTGTCGATCAACGATACGACGGTCGCCTTCCTGACCGACGGGTCTCCGGCATACATCCTAGTACAGAACGGAGGTACCGTGGAGCTAGGTAATGTGACACTGATGGGTATGGGTGACGAAGCCCTTTACGTCTACGCCATCGGTTCCGGTACACCCAGTATAACGATGGACGAGGGGAGCATGTATGTGGACCACATGGTAGCGAGGAACGGTGCTCTCATCGATGTCGAGTGCTCGAACTTCAGCGGGTCTTTGAACCTCATTGGTTCCAGCGTCGATGCAACCATATCCGCAGGGTCCATGAGTTCGGACAAGGTATTCGCCGAGGATTGCACTTTGCAGCTTGACGGAAGTCCGGTGATGATCAACGACATTCATCTCTCCGGAGTTACACTTTATTCGTATGATTCGATATTCAACATTCCGCTGGATATTGACAACTATGCGATGCTGACGAACGTATCATTCTCCGGATCGCTCCCACAGGGAAGGACAAATTGGCTGAAACCCGTGGATTCAGGTGTCATCGCAAGGGCCTGGTGGGTGAACGCCCAGGTCCAGGACTCAGTCGAGAATCCGCTTCCCGGATCTTCTGTGAAGGTCCAGAGGGTAAGCGGATCTGTATTTGTCGATGTCTCAACCCACGTTGCGGATAGCATAGGCAGGACGAGCTTCCCCCTCGTGCAGGAGGAGCTTAGGACATCGGGAAGGACCTTCCTCGGCAATTACAGGCTGACGGCCTCGTTCAGGGGGATCTCCTCAAATCCACTGTCAACCCTCATATCCGGTTCCGATGTGGATGCGGTGATAACCGTCCCGGGCGGTCCGGACCTCTCTCCGGAGGGTCTGTCCGTCGAGGGGACATTGATCGATGGTTTCCCGGTACTTCTCATGGGTAACGTGAGCAATGTCGGTGAGTTTGATGCCGGTCCCTTCGTCATGAGACTCGAGGTCAACGGTGAACTCGTCGGTGACAGGCTGGTGGATGGACTTGTGGCCGGGGACTATCGTGTGGTCGGTTTCGAATGGATGACAGTCGAGGGAGAGGCGAACTTCGATCTGATAGTCGATGCGTTCGATGAGGTGGCCGAGACGTCGGAGGATGACAACACCTATAACCAGATGAACGTCATCGGCATAGGTCCTGACTATACGGTGGACATCGAGATGGGGCCAGATGTCTGGGCATACGGCAATGAGGGAGAGTTCAACATAATCGTCTCAAACATCGGTGAAACGGACCCGGAGGCCAACGATTTCTACCTGAACGTCACCTGGCGGTCCAGTTTCGCAAACGGTTTGATCGCCGAATACCTCCCCTACCAGTACATCGAACCCGGGAATTTCGTAAGAAGAATGATAAACTGGACCCCTGAGATAACCGGTCCGGTAACCATAAGGGTGGAGGTGTTTTCCAAATATGACAGGACACCCATAAATTCCTTTGATACGATGGTACTGAATGTTCTTACCCTTCCTGACATCAGGATAGTCCTGAATTCGTTCAGCATCGATGCTCCTGTTCCGGTGACAGTAAACACCACGGTCGACGTGATGCTGTCGGTGGAGAACGTGGGCGAACTTCCTGCCGGAGATTTCATGGTCAGGCTGTACGACTCGAAGAAGGAGGCCGCATCCCAGATCGGGGATGAAGCGCTCGTTCAGGGGCTTGCACCGGAGGAATCCGTGGACCTGACATTTGCCTGGAACGTGGGCCTGCCCATTGACTATCATGACGTCATAGTTGTCATGGACCCGATGGATTCGGTCATGGAGCAGAACGAGACAAACAACGAGATCTCGTTCAAGGTCATGGTGGACACACCTCCGGACCTCACCTTCACCGATAGTATAGGTGCCAGTCCCAAGGTCGTGACAGAAGGCAAGAACATGACGTTCTGGGCGACCGTGACAAATATCGGGAAGACCAAGGCGACGGACGCGCTCATCAGGTTCTATATAGATTCGGATACGAATGTGATAGAATCGAGGACGATCCATCTCTCGCCGGGTCAGTTGATGAACGTTTCCTTCGGATGGGTCGCCGAGGGTCTGGGCCTGCATACACTGTTCATAGTCGCGGATTACTGGGATACGATCAAGGAACCAGTGGAGACCAACAACCTGAGGTCCCTTGATTTCAGCGTGATCTCGAAACCCGACCTCTACATGGATGAGAACGATCTCAGGGTCGAATCCGACGGAGAGATCGACATCGGGGAGCAGGTGGGTATCACGGCAGCTGTCAGGAACTCCGGTGAGACATCGGCCTACAATGTCTTCATCAGGTTCTACGACGGCGACCCCGTCCTCGGCGGAAAGATCATCTCCTGGAAAGATACCCAGCCTTCCGTTTCGATAGACATGATACCGGCTGGAGGCCTCCGCTGGGTGAACGTCACCTGGAAACCCCAGACCGGCGGATACCACAACATCTATGTCGTTCTCGACCTGGCAAATGCGATAGATGAGTCGGATGAGTCCAATAACAAGGTATACTGGCCTGTGTACGTTCAGACCCTGGCAGACCTCGTATTCACGAACCTCTCTCTTTTCCAGGGTGATTTCGATGTGGTCTCCGCAGGGGTCGGCAAGACCCTGATAATCAATGCGACTCTGGAGAACAGGGGCGATACGGATTCTCCCGCCTTCAAGGTGAACTTCTTCAACGGAGATTTCCAGAACGATCCGGACCCGCTCCCGCTCGGTTCGGATGTCAACTATCTGTCCGGTAAGCTCAAGGGTAACTCAAAGATGTATATCGAGATGCCCTGGAGGGTCGGATATCCCAAAGGTGTGAGGACCATAATTGTCAAGGCCGAACTCCTCGAGGGAACCGAGCAGCGGACGAACAACAATATGATCTCGACACCGATCGAGATATTCGATATCGATGACGTTCCCGAGCTCGTACCGCTCAATGATACCCTTCTGATAAGCTCGGGATATCCGGGTATGGAGATTGATGCGGTGACCAACCCGGTCGCCTATCAGGGAATGAACCTCTCGCTCGAGCTTTCGATCTCGAACATCGGTGGAAAGGCGGCAAGCAACGCTTCAGTCCACTTCCTTGCCTCCAACTCCACCGATACATGGGTGGAGCACGAGACGAGCATAATGTTCCTGGAGAACAACGGAACGGATTTCATCACCGGATACTGGAACCTTAATGACCTCGGGCCAAATACTTTGAAGATCGTCGTGGATCCCGAGAACGGTATAAGGGAGTTCGACGAGGGCAACAACATCATTACCATAAACCTCGAGGTGAAGGAAGCACCCGACGTGACCGTCACACTGGTCAGGGAGGGGAAGCACTACAATTTCGAAACCGGTCAGTTCGACATGACCAAGGGGAAGGAGTATGAGGTCTCCTTCCTGGTGCAGAATCTCGGAAACCACTCGCTATCAGGGTTGACGGTCGTGTACACGGGTCCCGCCGATGCACCGACGAGGACCCTCGACCTAGCTCCCTATCAGGAGCGCGTCGTTAGCTTCAACATCAAACCGGAGATCGATGCCGGTCAGACAGCGGTATGGAAGTGCAAGGTTAACGAGGACGACCGCTTCTTCGAGTCATCCACAGACAACAACGAGGCATCAAGTGTGATAAACGTCCTCGAACCCGATGCACCGAGCATGATCTGGATAGTGTTCCTGTTCCTTGCCTTGGTCGTATTGATAGCCATTGTGATAGGCGGGTATTTCGTCTACAAGAAGTTGAAGACCAAGGACATGGCCAAATGTTCCAACTGCGGCGGCCTCGTGGAGATCGACGCTCCTCTGTGCCCGCATTGCGGTATCGAGTTCAGCGACGACCTGGAATGCGAATGCGGTGAGATCATACCTGTCGGGTCCACGGAATGTCCGGCCTGCGGAAGACCTATAGCCGCAGAGCCTGTCAAGACCGAGGAGGAAGAGGCCGAGGGAGATGAGAAGGCAGAGAAGACCGAAGAGGGTGGGGAGGAGGAGCTCGAGGAGCTCGAGGAGGACCAGGAGCCACCGGAGGAGCTTGAGGATGTCGAGGAGGTCCAGGAGGAGGTCATCAGGGAACAGCCCCAGGCCGATGAGGAGGAGCTCGCCGAGTGCTTCGAGTGCGGCGCGCTAATACCCGTCTCGGCTCCGATCTGCCCGCATTGCGGTGCGGTGTTCGAGTAATACCCTTCACCCGAAAGGCTAATAAGAGGAATTGGGGCTTCCCGTGTAATGGCAGCTTTCAATCTACACAAGACCCTGGAGGACTACGATAAGGATGACCTGTCAATTGTGACGGTGTGCTCTCATTCGTCGCTGCAGATCTTCCATGGGGCAAAGGCTGAAGGATTCAGGACACTCGGGATATCCGTGGGGAGACCACCGAAGATCTACGACGCTTTCCCCCTGGCCAAACCTGATGAGTTCCTAATACTCGACAGCTACGATCAGATATTGGATCATGTGGACCATATACTGGACCAAAATGGCATAGTCATCCCCCATGGTTCCTTCGTTGAATATCTGGGGGCCGCGAATTTCAAGGACCTGCCCCTCCCATCCTTCGGTAACAGGAAGGTCCTCGAATGGGAATCCGACAGGAACATTGAGAGGACATGGCTTGAGAGGTCCGGGATCAAGATGCCAAGGGAGATCAAGGACCCGAAACTCATAGACAGACCGGTCATGGTCAAGTATCAAGGGGCCAAAGGGGGCAGGGGCTTCTTCATAGCCAAGGATTACAACCAGTTCAAGCTTGGCATAGACCATACCCAGAAGTTCAACATCCAGGAGTACATACTGGGGACCCGCTACTACCTTCATTACTTCCATTCCCCTCTGAGGGAGGAAGGATACAGGATCGATGGCGGCAAGGGCATCGTGGAACTACTATCCATGGACAGAAGGGATGAGACGAACATAGATGAGATGTACAAGCTGGGTTCCCAGGAAGAGCTCAAGGAGCACGGAATATACCCCACCTTCGTCGTGACCGGGAACCTTCCGCTGGTGATCAGAGAGTCCCTTCTGGGAAAGGCCTTCACGATGGCCGAGAACGTTGTCAAGACCTCTTACGAGCTCTTCGGCGGCATGATCGGTCCGTTCTGCCTTGAGACGGTCGTTACCGACCAGCTTGAGTTCGTCGTGTTCGAGATCTCCGCCAGGATCGTGGCAGGCACCAATCCCTTCATAACAGGTTCCCCTTACTCCGATCTGATTGCTCCGAACCTCTCCACGGGCAGAAGGATAGCCCAGGAGATAAAGCTGGGGAGGGACCTGGGAAGGCTGAATGAGATAATCACCTGAAGGTGATCGGTGAAGGGAGACCCGATGAACAGACTATTCATCTTCGACTTCGATGACACACTTGCGAACTATTCGATGTACAACACATGGGTCCTCAAGCAGCCGATCAAGGTCTTTCCCCATATTGGAAGGACCATAAAGGGGGTCGAAGAGGTTCTCGATTTCCTCACCTCCAGGGGGGACGCCCTGGCAATGCTGACAATGAACATCGTTCTCGATCACGACCTCAAATGGAAGAAGCTCAGAAGGGTCGGGATGGAGAGATGGTTCCACGAGGGGAATGCCCACTTTGTAAGAAGAAAGACGCCGGAGAAGATACTGCAGATCTGCGGAAGGCGGAGGAAGGACAGATGCTTCATGGTGGGCAATTCCTTCAATCATGATGTCGTTCCCTCCCTCGAGGCAGGGATTCATGCGATCCACATACCCCGACCATGGTTCACATCATGGATTCCGAGGAAGGATCCCGAAAGCGACAGGTATCACAGATTCTCCAGCATTTTCGAGATCATAGACCTATATCCCGAGCTCTGAAGCCGGTCCGTCGATAGCTGCATGCAACAACCGTTAAATATCGAAACCTGCAATCACTGGCCCCATCCGGTGTATCCATGCGTTTGATAATTTGTGAGAAGGATAACGCTGCAAAGAGGATCTCATCGATCCTCTCTGGTAACAATTTCAGTACTGAACACAGGGGCCGGGTCTCGATATACAAACTCGTATGGGAGAACGAGGAAACATCCTGCATGGGACTCCGAGGTCATATCCTCGATATGGATTTCCCGAAGAAATATAACAACTGGTCAGAGGTCCCTCCTCAAGCGCTCATCAATGCTGACCCCGTCAGAAAGGTCTCGGCTCCTTCCATAGCCAAGGTGCTCAAGGATCTGGCCGCTTCCGCGGGAAAGATCTACATCGCGACCGATTTTGACAGGGAGGGAGAGCTGATCGGAGGTGAAGCCCTGGACTATGCCCTCGGTCCGGAAGCCGCGGATACCGCATACAGGGCGCATTTCTCATCTCTCACGGCGCCCGAGGTGAAGCAATCCTTCGCCAACCTCACGCGACTGGACAAAGCACTTGCGAGCGCGGCAGAGACCCGACGCGTTGTGGACCTCATATGGGGTGCAACCCTCACCAGGTTCATATCACTGGCATCCAACAGGCTATGGCAGGATTTTCTCTCGGTGGGAAGGGTACAGAGCCCGACCCTTGCACTGATCGTGGACAAGGAAAGGGAGATAAAAGAGTTCAAACCAGTCCCCTACTGGCGGATAGAAGCCTCGTTCATGAGAAGCGAGGTCACCTTCCACGGAAATCATTCGAAGGGTGACATCTGGGAGCATGATGAGGCACGGTCCCTCTACGACAGGATAAAGGATGCGAGGGCCGGGATGGTCCTGGAAGTGACGAAGAGGAAACGAGTGGACAAACCACCGTCCCCCTTCAACACCACGGAGTTCATCAGGGCCGCGAACAACATCGGGATGTCTGCTGCCAAGATCATGTCGCTGGCCGAGGACCTTTACACGAACGGATACATATCCTATCCCAGAACGGACAACACCGTCTATCCAAAGGGACTGGACCTCGAAAGTAGCGTTTCCATGTTGAAGTTCGGAGCATACAGGCAGGCATGCGAGCATATCCTCTCCAAGGACCGTATCGTCCCAACGAGAGGAAGCAAGGAGACCACCGATCATCCTCCTATATACCCCACAAGCTATGCAACACCCAACGAACTTGGTCCCGACCGCTTCAAGCTGTACGACCTGGTTGTCCGAAGGTTCCTTGCAACCCTTCACGACCCCACCAAGTTGGAGGTCACACAGGTGAAGATCGATGTTTCGGGTGAGAGGTTCAATTCTTCCGGACAGGTGATACTCGAACCAGGCTACAGGTCAATATATACCTATTCCAAGGTATCGGAAAACATCCTTCCCTCCCTCGAGAAAGGGGACACGGTCAACATCGAGGAACTTCTTCTTCTCTCAAAGGAGACCAAACCTCCGAAGAGATACAGCCAGGGAGGTCTGATCCAGGAGATGGAGCGGCTTGGACTCGGTACGAAGTCCACCAGACACGAGACCATCCAGAAGCTCTACACGAGAAGGTTCATCGAGGACAATCCGCCAAGACCCACGAACTCGGGCGAGGCTTTGATAAACACTCTCGAGAGACATGCAAGGACCATCACCATTCCGGAGATGACCGCCAGACTGGAAGCGGATATGGAAAGGATATCCAAGAACTCGCTGACCAAGGAAGAGGTCCTGGAGGAATCAAGGGAGATGTTGACAAGGATCCTGGATGAACTTGAGGAGCACAAGGAAGCCATCGGCAAGGAGATCTCGGATGCCCTCATGGAACAGGACGTCGTTGGTAAGTGTCCCCGATGCAACAATGACCTCCTGAGGGTCGTATCCAGGAGAGGAAAGAAATACGTCCGCTGCTCGATGCATCCGGGTTGCTCCAAGAGCTATCCGCTGCCTCAGAAGGGAAAGATCGACTTCACGGACATGACCTGTGATGTTTGCAGGTCCCCAATAATAAGGATATACAGGAAACGGGGGCGGCCCGTAGAGGTATGCTTGAATCCCGATTGTTCCACGAAACAGAAGGGTGACAGGGATGAGAAGGATTGAGAGTTTCTCAATATCGAAAGCATCCCTTGAGGCCATCGGCAGAGTTCCGGTTCCCGAGATGTTCACGGACCTTGAACCTCCCGTTGTGATGGGTATACTCAACTACACACCCGATTCCTTCTCCGACGGTGGTATACACAATGAACCGGAAACGGCAGTCGAGAGGATCATTGATATGGTGGTCCAGGGTGCCGGGATCGTGGACATCGGCGGTGAGTCCACAAGACCTTTCGCTGAGCCTGTTCCGCACGAGGTCGAACTGCGAAGGACGATACCCTTGATAGAAGAAGTCGTTGACAGGGTGGATGTCCCCGTGTCCATAGACACCAGACATGCTGAGGTGGCAGCGAGGGCGATCGAGGCCGGGGAGATGCAGGACATCGACGCGCTTTGCCCTCACGTTCCCCCGGAGTTTCGGCGCGCGATCCGGCGACTCACGATGCCGAGGATCGAGGACCGAACCCCGCATGCGATGGTCTTCA
>JBLIRL010000047.1:0-8279 GCA_049472275.1 Thermoplasmatota archaeon
GATATGATCTGGGAACGCAAATGCATTAGATACCTGTACGAGGAGCTGAAGAGGCATGACAGATACACCTGCGTTGTCGGCATATACGTGAACACCGATAGTATGAGGAACCTTCCCGAGCCCACCCTCAGGATGAAGGAATGGAAGGTCGACATCCACCCCCTTACTGGCATACCCACGATCCCCACGGATGGTACGAATGAGCATGTGACAAGGAACCTCTCGTTCTGCTATCGTGATTTCTACGAGGGCCTGGATGAGCTGTTCCATCACTTTCCGGTCAACGGAATGAGAGAGGAGACGGACCAGTACCTTCGGATAATGAAGCTCAGACCGAAGAGGAAGATCGTCGTGGAGGACCGCGCCGTGAGATACCATGTCCATACAGAGAAGGGCGGTTACAGGATGGACATCCGGAAGTACAGGAGATGGACCCGCAGGAACCACCGATCCTACCTGATCAGGAACTTCGGCTGGAAGATGGTTTACATGATCCCCTGCTTCCAGATCTGGCTCGTGCAGAAATGGCTCAGGGACATCGTGGGGAAGAACATCATCGAGAGGTCCGGCAAATGAGTCAGGACCCGCTCAGATCTTCCTCGAGAACACGATCTTCGAGATCTTTCTGCCCTCGGCTTTCTTCAGAAGCCCCATGATACGAGCGTTCAGCTCCTCCTTTATGATGTCATCGGGCTCCGTGTCGTCATATGACCTCAACCTGGTGAACTTCCCGTCCTCGACGTCGTAAACTCCCTTGTAACCGTTGAGATATACGGCGATCCGATGCCTCTCGTAGCTCTCCATCTTGGCTTTTTCCTCATCCTCCTCCGGAGAGAAAAGCTGCGATACCCCATGGGTCTCGGCGAACACAGTTTCCGAATAGAGTGTTTCCTCGCGAAAGATACCCTTCTGCAAACCGTCCATTATGAACTTTCTGAGGTCCACGGGTGATATGAACTCGCTTTCCGAGTGGTACTTATCAAGTTTGGTCCCCATCGGATATTTTATCAGAAGAGGAACGAAGGTCAGCTCGTCGTACAGGAAGGTTCCGTGACCGAGCTGGTCGTGTTCCCCGAAGAGTTGACCGTGGTCGCTAATCATTATTATCAGTGAGTCGTCGAAGATCCCCTGCTGTTTCAATATTTTCATGAGCTCCTCGATCCGGTTCCAGAGATAATCGATGCTTCTCCTGTAACCTTTCTTCAACCGATCCAGGGTATCATCGTTGATGTTCTTCCTGTAGTGGTCGATGTTGAAGTTCAACCTTGCTTTAAGGACGGGTCTCTCGAAGTACGGCTCGTGGGCTTCCATGTAGTTGATCATCATGAAGCAAGGCTTCCGGAACCCTCCTGAGCCAAGCCATTCCTTCACCTTCCCGTTTATCCTCTTCGAACCCTTGTCAAGCGGCCATCCCAGGATCCTTTTCTGATATTTCCTGTATATGAACATCGGAAAGGGGGTCTTGAGGAATCTGTTGATCACGCCCTTCGTCAGAAGTTTCAACTTCCCTTCCGAAAGCAGCCTTCTCATCATCGCGGACGTTGTGCCATCGCTCTGTCTCAGGGAATACAGTTCATCCTTCTCCCCCTTGGATAGAAATGGAACCTCCGGTTCGTAGAGGCATTGGAACTCCATGTCGAAATCCCTGTAGCCCATCTCCCTGGTTACGTAGGGATTCGCCGATAGCAGATGGGTCCTGTAGCCCAATTCCTTCAGATCGGTTGAAAGAAGGACCGTCGATCCTTTGATCTTGATCTGATGGGCCTTTTTGCCGCCCTTGACGTGACTCCCGTGCTCGCTCGGATACTGCCCGGAAAGTATGGAAGTGTGAGTGGGTATGGTCCAGGAAGCCGGGGTCACAACTTTCTCATAGACCTTGAATCCCTCCTGTTTGAGTCTGCTCTCGATGTTCTCTGCATAGTCCTTTCTCACGGTATCGAGAATTATCAGGAAGATGTGAGGATCATTCGCTCGGTCCAATTCCACTATCCTCCTCCACCGTAGAACTCCTTCATGATACCTTCGATGTCCTCCCTGATCCTTCCCGCCACCTCCTTAGAGTCGAAATGCCTTGCAGTCCGTATGCATCCCTCCCTCATCCCGAGAGCTTTGCTGTCATCGAAATTTCCAAGGATCCCCGCAAGCCCTTCAACATCCTTGAAGATGAACGAGTTTCCCTCATTCAGATATTCGAGAGGCCCCCCCTCTCCGACGCAGATCACCGGTTTTCCGGAAGCCATGGCCTCCAGGGGGACCATTCCGAAGTCCTCCTCGATAGCCGTGAAGATGAAGGCCCTGCATCTGGAATAATGATCGATCAGCTCCTTCTCATCCAGCCTCCCCAGGAACTCGACTTTCGCCCCCCTTCTCCCCGCAAGGTCTTCAAGTTTCTTCCTCGCCGGACCGTCCCCGGCGATCTTCAGTTCGCAGCCCGACCTCGAGGCGGCCTCGATCTGCCATTCCAGCCTCTTGTTCCACCTCAGCCCGCCGGCCGTGAAGAAGAATTCCTCGGATTCCTTACACCGGTATCTCCCGGTTTCGATCGGAGCCCCGACCGCTCTTCTCGGCCGTTTGCCGTAGACCTTCTCGTATCTGTCCATGACAAGCTTGGAATTGGTGATAACCTGACCTGGATTGACCCGCTTGCGGAAGAGAACGATATCCTTCCTCCTTCTCCGGTTCAAAAGGATCTTTGCGATCATGCTTCTCGGAAAGCCCCATTCATCAATCCTTTCCATGGTCCGGTCCCTGAGATCGAATAGCCCCCTCTCAGGCGTGTGGCAGAAGTACAGGTAGGGTGTGAGGTCCTTCCTGATCCTGAACACGGGGAAGCTCCCGGAATACACGATGAAATCGGCATCGATGTCCTTCCGTTCCGTCATCCTTCTCATTACCTCGTAGGGCATCCTTGTAAACGAATCCGGATGATCGATCCGGTCCAGTACTATCATCTTGTCTATCCCGGGATAGGAGCCTTCCACACGTTTGTTGTAATCGCAAGTGTATATCCTGGACCCGAACTCCCTCGCCATGAGATACACCAGCCTCTCGGCTCCGTTGTTGCCTTCCGTGAATGTCGAATGAAGCCACGCTATCTTCATCCCCGGTCCCCCGGCAGGTGCGGTCTCACTGCTGGTCCCTGTTCCTATTCAGTAGCTCATCTTTAATGTATTTTGCCATGGTGAAGGGGTCTATCACGTTCCTGAACAGCTCCATGTCCTCCTTCTTCAGGGCCCTCAATATGATTATCAGGCCCAGGTAGAGAAGTGAGCCCCCTGCAGCATAGGCAACAAGCAGAAGAAAATTTTCAGCGGGAAAGAAGTGATCGACAGTGTAGACCGCGACACCGGCGATGATCGATGCGATGATGAACTTCGTGATCCTCAAAGTGATGAAGACCTTCTCGTACCTGTAGGTGAAGATACGGTACGTGAGCAGCGTCGCGACCACCGAGAGCAAGGTCGCATACGCCGCACCTCTCGGACCCAGGCCCAAAAGCGTGATCCCGAGCATCTGGATGTCCTTGGGTATGAAGATCAGGTTGAGGACCACGACAGAGACGACACCGACCACCGACGCCACGGCCAGCACCCATGGTTTGCCTATCCCCATCAGGAGATTGCGGTATGGGGCGTTCAGTGATTTGAAGAAGCCCCAGAGTGCGAGGGGCTGCAGAACGAGGTAGGATGCAGAATATTCCTCCGCACCGAGCAGGGTGACGATCGGTATGGACAGTGCGAATATGATGGCGCATATCGGAGCCATGATCATTGCTATGAGCCTCTCCGACGAGTAGACCAGCTCCTTGATCTCCGACTGTTTGCCCTTGGATTTCAGTGCGGAGAAGGTCGGGAACAGTATCATACCCAGTCCGGTGGAAATCGTGATAAGGTAGACCGAGAACTTCTGACCCCCGACGTAGATGGCGACGTTGGTCGAATCCCAGAAGAGCTGGATCATGATCTTGTCGATGTTCGGGGTCAGGGTCGCAAGCGCGGAAACCAGGAAAAGGGGAAGGGAGAAGACGAAATATCCCTTGAACAGGTGCCATTTGGGAGGTTTTATTGGGAACTTCACCAGGTATCCGTAGGATATGTAGAGGTTCACAACGGCACCGATGACGAAGGTCAGGGCGTAGATGTAGAGGTTGTCGGTCGAAATGACTATTATGATCGTGGCAGCCAGCTGAACCAAGGCTGCAACCAGCACGACGACCTGGTTCTTTGCTATCTCCACCTTGGCGATGAAGGTCTGCAGTCCGACCGTGGAGAGATTGTTCGCGGCGTAGTAGCCGAGGATGATGTATACGGTGTACTCGAACCTTGGGGTTTCGAACCCTCTTCCGAGGCCATACTTCCAAAAGAGTATCGAACCCACGACGACCACTATCAGGACGAGGACCGAGATCACCTGGATCGTGAAGAAGGTCCCGATGCATTCCCCGAGGTCCTCCCCTTCCGATACTTTCTTTACATGAGAGGCTCCGAAGCCAAGGTTTGTTAGAAAGGAGTACATTCCGACGAAAGCTATGGCGGAGGCAACGATACCGACCTCGTTGGGAACACCTCCAACCGGCGGGGGCATATAGCTGGCAACGAACTTCCAGCTTACGACGCCGACGATCCCCATCATGATGAAATTGATGAAAATGAGAAGCGTCTTTCGCGTGATGCTGGTGAAGAGGTGCGTCTCCCCTTCGTTCTTTTCTCCCATAAGTGCACCTGTGATGCGGTGGAAAGGGATTGGGCTAAATATTTCTACCGACAAATCAGAAAAGTAAATCAGCCGATAGGGACATTCACCCGGGGGAACACGATGTTCAGTGAATCGGATGGAGAGCTGGCTGTCAAGCTCGCGAGGGCCGTAATACTGAAGAAGCTCGGGAACAAGGACATCGAGGTGCCCGCGGTTCCGCAGCAGTTCCGGAAGGATTCGGGAGTGTTCGTAACCCTCAACACTCACCCGGGCAAGAACCTGAGAGGCTGCATCGGCTATCCGGAACCGATCATGTCCCTCGGAAAGGCGATCATGGACGTTGCAGTTGCGGCGGCCCTCAGGGACCCCCGCTTTCCTCCGGTCAGGCTCGAGGAGATGGAAAACATCGTGATAGACGTCACTCTCCTGACGCCTCCAGAGGACATAGCGTTCGTCGATGAAGAGGACCTGGTCAGACAGATCAGGATAGGAAGGGACGGACTGATCGCCAAGAAAGGATTCTACTCCGGACTTCTTCTGCCGCAGGTACCGATCGAATACGATTGGTCCGTCGAGGAGTTCCTGTCACATACATGCATGAAGGCCGGTCTGCATCCCGAGGAATGGAGACGCGGGGATGTGAAGTTCCAGAAGTTCCAGGGCAAGGTCTTCGGGGAAGAGGCCCCGAATGGACCGGTCAGGGAGATCCCACTTTCCTGAGGTTGACACATGTACGATCTCGTCATTGAGGGCAGGGTCCTTGCGGGCCCCTCGATCGTCGATGCTTTCGTATGCATCAAGGACCAGAGGATCGTCAAGATTAGGAGGACGATGCCGGGTTCGGGTGAGTACGGGGAGGCACATAGAAGCCCCCGCTCCATAATTCTTCCGGGGGCCATCGATACGCATGTACACTTCAGGGACCCCGGTTCAACTGCCAAGGAGGATTTCACCACGGGTTCGGTATCTGCCGCCTTCGGTGGAGTTACCACCGTGGTTGATATGCCCAATACGAGGCCTCCCACCATCGATCAGGCCACTCTTCTCGGGAAGGAGCAAATTGCCTCGAGGGGTTCGGTCATCGACTACGGCCTCAACCTGGCCATTTTCAACGGCTCCGACCTTCTGGCCGTTGACACTCTTTTTCGGGGAAAGGGGGAAGTGCCGGCTCCCGCGGGGCTAAAGGCCTTCCTCGGCGAAACCACAGGCTCGCTTGTCCTGGACCCGATTTCCTCTCTTTCGAAATGGGCGGTCCTTCTCGGGGAAACGGGGGCCGTCATGGCCCTCCATGCCGAGGACGGAAGCCTGTTCGAACCGGCCAGGAATCCCGAGAAGCGCAAAGGCGTCCTCGCGGAACATCACAGGACCAGGCCCCCAGTGGCAGAAGCCGAGGCGATCAGGAAAGCAGTGGACGCCCTGGGGGGGCACGCAAACATGGCCCATGTTCTTCACGTTTCCACCGAGAAGGGTTTGGAGGCGGCTTCCGTATCATCCGCGACGGTGGAGGTCACCCCGCATCATCTCCTGCTCGATGTAAAATGGGGAGAGAGGACCCTTGAAAACGAGGCAATGGGCAAGGTCAACCCTCCTCTGAGGACAGCAAGCGACCGCTCGGTCCTGTGGAAAGGCATATTCGAGGGAAAGGTGCAGACAGTAGGCTCCGACCACGCCCCGCATCTTCTGGAGGAGAAAATGGACGGACTGCTCTCGCCATCCGGAATACCGGGGGTCGAGACAATGATCCCTCTCCTGCTCAACGAGGTTGCAGGCAGGAGAATGGACCTCGGAATGCTTGTGAAGCTGGTCTCCTCCGGGCCGGCCGAAAGGTATTCATTGCCTGGAAGAGGCGCTTTGAGGGAAGGGAACTTCGCAGACCTGATGATCGTCGATATGAGGTCACCGAGAAGGATAAGGAGCGACGATCTTCACTCGAAATGCGGGTGGACGCCCTACGAGGGGATGCCGGGTATATTTCCGTCGAGGGTCTATTCGCGGGGAGAGCTCTTGGTGGAAGATGAGAACCTTTCCGCTCGGCCCGGGAGAGGGCGGAACATCCGCGGTTAATTTTTTCCCCCCTCCCTTTTTCCCTGTTTTTTCTGGGCATTTCGCTACATAGAAAATGACATTTCCCCCGTCTTTTCCTTTCAAGGGCCAAATAAATGCGCATAGATATATATACAACATCATCGTGTCGGGGCAGGAGGCGAGCCCGATGGCAAGGAGACAGACGACGAGAGAAGCAAAGAAGCTCAAGGACAAATGGAAGTCGAAGGAGTGGTACTCCATCGTGGCTCCCGGTTTGTTCAACAGGGCGAAGATAGGCGAGACCCTGGCCGACGACCCGGCAAAGCTCATAGGAAGAACGGTCGAGGTGACCCTGCAGGACCTGACAGGCGATTTCAGGATGATGCACATCAAGCTCAAATTCAAGATCGTAGACCATTCCACCTCAGAGGCCTTCACAAGGTTCATGGGTCACGACCTCACCTCCGATTTCATCAGAAGGCAGACACGCAGGAAGAGGACCAAGATGGAAGGCGTCTTCGACGTCGAAACCAAGGACGGATACAGGGTGAGGCTGAAACCCATGGCGATATCGGATAAAAGGATCCAGTCCTCGGTCCAGTACGAGATCAGGAAGAAGATGAAGGGGATCGTTGATGATTTCGCGGCCAAGCACACCTTCTCCGAACTCACATCATACGTTCTGACGTCCGAGAGGGACCGTGCCCTGGTGCATAACATCCTAAAGGGCTGCAGGCCCATCTATCCGCTCAAGAGGGTGGATATCAGGAGGATGGAGGTTCTCAATGTCCCGGAGAATCCGGATGACACTCCGATAGACTCGGCCGCACCCGTCCCCGAGGATGAACCCCCTGCAGAAGAGGAAGTGGAAGATGAAGGGGGCGAGGAAGCCGAGAAAGGCCCCGGTAAGGAAGAGGTAGAGGAGAAGCCCGGGGAGCCCGATGCTGAAGCATCCGAAGAGTGATCTGAAGAGAGGCCCGATGATTGGGGGCGGCACAATTGCTGCCCTAGGTTGCCTTGATTACTGGCTTTGATACTCGTCACGAGGGTTTTTAATAACCTTCCCGGAACTCTTTCGAACGTGTCCGGGGAGATGATCTTGTCGAGGCAGGCCATGAACGGAGGTTCCGTTTCATGGCATCCGTAGTTACGAGGGGGGAAGAAGACTCCTCAGCCGATGGGGAAACGGAGGCATCCTCAGACATTCGAGGTTCTCAGATTCCGATCTTCGAAACGGACCCGGAAGGTAAATTCCTTTTCGTACCTCTGGAACTGGAAGAACTTACGGGGTTCAACCGTTCGGAGCTGTCGCTCCTTTCTCTGCAGAATGTGACATTTTTCGAGGATCACGACAGGCTGGTTTCAGCACTTCGTTCGATTGGAGAAGGCGCCCCCCTCGCGATAACGGACATCACGATCTTCACGGAATCGGGAGGTTCGCATCCCGTGGAGTTGATCATGGCCCCGGGGATCGATCACCTTGGAAATCGAAAGGTCATGGGAGCCTTCAGGGACAACAGGGGTAGAAAGGAACTCGATAACCACATCGAGGTCACAAG
>JBLIRL010000048.1:0-8651 GCA_049472275.1 Thermoplasmatota archaeon
CGCAGGAGGCCTCGAAGAGGTTCCTCGAGGATTTCGTTTCCTTCCTGGCAAGGGAGATCAGGCAGCCATTGACAACGGTGATGCTGACCCTCGAACTTCTGGACAGCGGCTCCTACGGGGACCTCAACGAGGTCCAGACCGAGAAGGTATCGCAGCTCCTTCATATAATCGACATGCTGAAGGTCACGCTGAACGAAACCCTGGACATGTCGCGATACATCGATGAAGGAGTGGTCCTGGACCGTGAGGCAGTGAAGTTTGAGGACCTTGTGAGGGAGGTCCTGGATGGCAGTTCACGGGACATCTCCTCCAGGAACCTCATCATCGAGGCCGATTACACCGGGGAGGGGTCGGATGCGGAGGTGGACAGAAAGGCAATGATCCAGGTGATCTCGACGCTTGTCACCAGGGCGATCTCACATTCTCCCGTCGACGGCCACATCATGATAGAACTGACCAGGGAAGATGACGGGATCCTCTTCTCGATCTCGGATTCGGGAAGCGGAATACCCGAGGAACGAATCGGCGGCCTCTTCGACATGGACCGCCTGGGATCCGATTTGGAGGGGGGGGATATCACGGAGAACCTCGGCCTCCATGTCGCAAAGAGGCTCGTTAACCGTCACGGCGGAAGGATCTGGTGCGAGAGCTTCGTGGGTCTGGGTTCAACGTTCTTTATGAAGATCCCCGTTCTCAGGGCAGGGGAGGTGTCCTCCCGATGACAACGGTGATGATCGTCGAGGACCGCGAGATGATCTCGGATGCCATCCGCGAGATGCTCCTGGTCAGCGGATACGAGGTTTCCGGGATCGCCTCCGGCGGGAAGGAAGCGCTTGAAAAGTATCCGGCCATCAGGCCGGACATTGTTCTGATGGACCTTCTGCTTCCGGACATCAGCGGCCTTGAGGTGGCAAGGGAGATACTGCGTATCGATCCCGCGGCAACCTTCCTCGCCATAACGGCAGTCACCAAGGACGGTTTAATTGAGGAGTGCATGGAGGCCGGTTTCAAGGGCCTGATCAGAAAACCCTTCAGGATGAAGGAGCTTCTGAGCTCCATCGAATCCGCTCTGGGGAACGGATGATCCAAATAAGGCGATAAAAGAAGGACCCGTGGGATCATCGCCCTCCCTCTTACCCTCCCTCTTATGTCCTAGTACATTACCATAAAAATATATATGCCAGCTCTATTAAGCCCCCATTGGCCGACCATAACCATGCCCCTGTGATCACACCTTTGTTCGCTCCTGCGCTTGTTACGTCTGGACATAAAGGATTTATAACCCACAGGTGCATACAAATACTGGAAGCCAGAGGCAGCATCTTGAAAAAGGGGTGAACTTATGCCACAAGACGCCAGAGCTAGCTATCAGTTCAGGGCATGGGCCGTTTTGGTCCTGACACTCATAATGGTCATTCCCATTGCGGCAATCACTGTCCCGATAGGGGAAGGCATCGAGGAAGCCATATCCGGGTCTCCGCCGACCAGGGATTCATGGTTGGATATCGCGGTCGACGACATAGAGGTCAAGAGACCCACGCAGTCCAACAACCTATATCCGGGTCAGAATGTCAGGATCGACGTCCATCTGATCCATGACGACAATCCCTACACGAGCGATATAAGGATAAACCGTGCCAACGGGAACCAGTTCACCTGCGTCCTCGTGGTCGATGACACCTTCACGAACGTTACCACCCAGTATCAGCAGGTAACCTCAATGGATATAAACTACACCGGGTTCGACGAGCCCGGCCCCAATGCAAGGTTCCCCCCTCTCATAGTATCTTTCCAATGGACCGTTCCGATCAGGCCCCCGGCACAGTCCGGCGGATGGTCCAACTTCCAGTTCCAGGTCTCTGCAACCATCACCGTAGACGACGATGACAAATCCGACAACTTCAGGAGCGGTTCGGGAGTTCGCATATCCAGTCCCGAGTTCTCACCTTTCATCTACGAGGAAGGGCAGGAGGATAAGAAGTACGAGACCAAGATCCCGCACAGGGTGAAGGTTGGCGAGACGAAGTTCATCCCCTTCCAGCTACAGAACAACGGCCCCGCCGTGGACATCATCGGGATAGATCTGGTTTCAGCACCGGAGGGCTGGAACGTCGAGGGGTTCAGCCCGAGGACCGTGTATCCTAACGATTTCGAGGAGCTCCAGCTCCCCGTCCAGATATCCATGAACCCATTCAACTCCCTTGCAGGGGAGACCTATCACGTTGTCATGAAGGCGTATTCGACACTGTATGCCGGACCGTACCTGGAGCAGTCCGAGCACACGTTCAGGTTCAGTGTGGACTTCATGGCCAAGGCCGAACTCAAACCGGAGACGGAATCCGTGTACCTGAAACCCGGTGCTGCGCATCAGGTGATATTCTGGCTCAGGAACACAGGGAACGGTATAGACGATTACACACTTACTGAGAAGATAGACGATGTCCATGTCAGAAAGGGCTGGAAGGTGACGTTCGAATCCGGGACGCGGCAGCCCACCGTCCGGCCCGACGAGTTCTTCAAGGTGATCACGAGGGTGACCGTACCCGTGGACGCACCGAGGTTCTACAACGTGAACCTGGTCCTCTCGATCAGATCGATGAACTCCGATTACAATGCTCTGTCCGAGCCATGCACGATATTTGCCGACATCCGGTACGCTGCCAAGATAGAATCCTTCGATGAACCCTTCCCGGTCCAGCCCGGGAAGGAGAACCAGTTGGCATTCAATTTCACAAACGAAGGCAACGACAAGGACCCCAATCAGAGACTTGTGGTCTCCTACAAGCCCAGAGGCTGGTGGGTATACATTGACCAGACCAAACTCAAGGCCAACAAGGGCCTCGGTCCGAAGACCACCGCCATGCTGGACATGATAGTCTACGTGGAGGAGACCACCGTTGCTTCCTCGAAGGGAAGCCTTCCTTTCATCGTCATACAGGCAAGGGGCGGGCCGCTCGACCATCTGCTCGCCGAGGAGAGATATTATTTCCTGATACCGCTGAAGCAGAAGCTCTCGCTTTCGACACCCGTGAGCCAGAAGGTCGGTTTCGTGGGAGGCCAGGTGGAGTTTCAGATCAATATCAAGAACCAGGGCAACTGGCTCGATACCTTCAACGTATCCGTGGATTCCGAATGGGCGGAGTTCGACATCGACATCTCGCAGGAGGAGATCGCACCCAACGAGACCTATCCGGTAAAGCTGACGATCGACATACCGTTCGATGCGGCGGCGGATACGAATCCCGATACGCCGCTCCCGGACCTCAGGGGACTCTTCGACGGATACACCATAAGGGTCTCAGGATACTCCCAGAACGAGACGAGGGAAGGGGAGACCCTTGTGTTCCTCAGGCTGACAGTGAATGTGCAGCCGTTCTACAACTTCGAGATGATGGTGCACCCGGACGAGCCCGAGCTCAAGTTCTCCATGGACCATGACCAGGCAAGGGCCGTCAAGGTCAAGATAACAAATACCGGGAACATCGCCGACACGATCAGGCTGGACTGGGTCGACAATCCATATCAAGAATGGTTGAGGCTGCAGAACACGTACGTCGACGTGGCCTACGACGGCTCGGCCAATGCGGTACTGAACATCAATCCGAGGGCGAACACGATCACTGAGGAAGGGAACATCACCGTCGAGCTCAAGGCCATATCCCAGAGGGACCCCGAGCGGACGAATCCGCTCACCGTGACCTTGCCTGTCACCATACGCTTCTACCGTATGATGTTCGATATCGATGATATCAAGATAAACGGCGATGTCATCGGTGATTCGGTCCCCCAGATCAAGTATGACAGGATGTACTCGTTCCAGGTCAACATTTCGAACATCGGCTCAGAGGAGCTCAATCCGACGAGGTTCAACAGGCTCTTCATCGTCCTCTACGATGAGGGCTACGAGATGGATCGGGCCAATATAACATACCTCAGGACGCTGGAGGAGAAGGAGGTCATATTCTCGTGGAAGGCCGCGCCTCCCGGGACCCACCATTTCACCATCGCCCTTGAAGGCGATATACCCATAAGCGAGTTCGGCTCCCTCGAGAAGGAGTTCAGTGTCTACGTGATACCCGAGGAAAGGGTCATCCCGCCCGACAAGGAGGTCCCGCTATGGATGTACCTGCTTCCGCTGATACTGATCATCATATTCGCAGCGGCTGCCTTCGTCTTCATAACTAAGTTCAACCAGATCATAATATCACCAATCGATACCGGTTACGACGAGAGCGGAGAGTACAGGCCCTGGGCGGTCAAGGAGAAGCTCAAGGGAGAGCCCGAGCAGCTTGGACAGCCCGAGGAGGCACCGGCCCTGCCGCCTTCCGGGGCCCCTGCCCTCCCTGCGGCCCCGGATTCCGCCACGCAGCCCACAAGGGCTCCGGCGGCTCCCCCGCCCGTCAGGGGCGGACCGATGCCGACGGCGCAGCAGGTGGGAGCTCCGAGGCCCATGGCGCAGGCAAGACCGATGCAGGCACCGGCACCCCCGAGACCGGCGGGAGCCCCCCAGGCGAGGCCTCCGATGCCTCAGGCTCGTCCAATGGCTCCCCCGCAGGGGTCAATGCCTCCTCAACAGCAGCCAAGACCGATGCAGGCACCGGCACCTCAGCAGAGGCCCCCCGTTCCACAGCCTCAGGCGAGACCCCCGGTACCTCAGCCTCAGCAGAGGCCCCCCGCTCCTCCCCAGCAGCAGGGACCGCAGACCCCTCCGCCGAGACCTCCGGTTCCGGGGCAGCCAAAGCCCGAGCAGAAATGATGAGATAAGACAAAAAAGAACCGGGGATCACTTCCGGTCCCCGATCTCATTTTCTTTCCAGGACCCCGATATGTCTTGTCAGGCTTCTATGCACCCTGAGCGAGAGCTCTTTCCTCAATTCGAAATCCGGAATGTCCAGCAGATGCTCCCGTGATGGCGCATCGACAACGAGAGGGCCTCCCTTCAATATCAGGCCGGAGACCTCATCAAGGACGTCCCCCAACAATTTCCCGGTTTCATCGCCGTGCGTGGCGGCGGACCTTCCGAAGGGAGGGTCCGTGATGATCCCGTCAAAGGGCGCAAGCTCCGCGGACCATTCGTAGCTCATGAACCTCTTTGAATCCCCGTTCCTGGCGATGATCATATCCCCGAGCCCCATCTCCTCTATGTTCTTCAATGCGCCTCGGAAAATGGCAGGGTCCTTCTCGACCCCGAGGACCTTCAGACCCATATCGGCGGCCTCTATGGCAAGTCCGGCGGGTCCCAGGAAGGGATCGAGGACCGAATCCCCCGGAGGAAGACCCGAGAGGTTGACTAGAGCCCTAGCGAGACGGGGGTCCATTATGACGGGTCTGTTGAAGGGCATCCTTGAACCTCTTCTCGCCTCGGCGGAGGCCCTGGATGAGAATTCCTTGATCCTGCCGACGTAGCTGCGGTCCGAGACATTCACGAAGATCCTGTGGTCCGGTTCCCTGTGCCTGATCAGGAAACCTCTCCCTCTCGCCACTTCATCTATGGCATCGAAGATCTCCCTGGCCGGGGGCCCCTCCGAGGACCCCGGGGACCTGACCGTCCATGATACGGAATCCCCGGAAGGCAGCAGATCGAGGCTTGACGAGACCTCCCCGATTATCGATCCCAGAGAGAGGTCGGCCACCCCGTCGAGCCAGCCGGAGAAATGACTGAAGCCCAGCCTTCCTGCGAGTCCTTCAGGGGGAGCCTCTTGGAGTACCACCACCTGTCCGTCGCCGGATTCGATGTCCACCCCGGCCCCCAAGGCCTTCATGGCCCCTTCCAGCTCCGCCAGCCCGATCTCCGGGGATTCCCCCGAGAGGAGGACGAAACCTTTCATGCTCCGAACCATTGTTTTCTAGTTGATATACATTGTCGGGCCCCTTCAAATGATAACCTTTTAAAAACCAGCAGTTGCTTTGGGTCATTGGAGGTGTACCTTTGTCAAAGGGCAGTTGGCCAGTTAGCATCCCCATCTTCCTCCTCCTTGCAGTAGTGTTCAATCCCGTGTTCCTGGAGGATGGAAGTGATGCCTATGCATGGACGGACGGAAGCAAGGACAGTCTCGTATATCCCCACTACGGGATCATCGATCTGATCGCAGACGGGGCATACAGACAGTTCAATGCCACATATCCGGAGAAGGCAGAGTTCCTTTACTACTGGTATCTTCCGCTGGGTGCGGATTCCAATCCCGATTCCTTCGATCCCAGACATACAATACCCGTCGACGAGGACAATTTCCTCGCCTGGACGGACGATTTCGGTCAGGATGACGGGGACAAGGCCAACTACTTCATACACAACAGGAAGGGATGGGAAACGGTGGACGCCCCTATGACGGCCCAGAAGTGGGCGAACTACACCCTCCAGAACCTCACCGCCTGGTTCCTTCAGGGAAAGCCGGATGTATCCCTCTCGAAGCACAAGGCCGCCTACTGTGTGGGAAGGATGTCCCGCTACGTGGCAAAGATGTCCCAGTACGGCCGGACCGATTATTCGAAATGGGACCAGGTCCGGCAGCTTCCGGATTGGGACCCCAATGAGGCCTCGTACCAGGAATATTACGAGGCTTTGCTTTGGACCGATGATTCGATGGGAGCACTCCAGGAAGATTACTGGAACAGGACCAGGGCGCCTCCCACGGAATTCGATGCAAACAGGATAAACGAACATACGGCGAACGTGGCCAAATGGGTGAACTCAAGGGACGGCTCCACTGTCCAGATGGTGGACCATGATGCGACCACCATAACCGTCGGAAGGACCTACAGGGATATGCTCGACCAGTTCATGTACTGCTGGGATTCCGACCACCGCTACAAGGATGTCAGGGGTTTCAACCAGTCCCTATGGGACTTCACCATCGAGAATCTCATAGCCGTGACCGAGAACCTCACGGCCATGTATGTCGCACTTTACGATGCTGCATGGGAGGAGTTCCTTGATATCGCACCGGACCTGACGATCGTGGATCACGGCGTCCATCCGGACGAGATCATCGCCAATGACATGGTCACGATAAATGCCACGGTCCGTAACGACGGACCGAGAGCAACGGGCTCGACCTTCCTCGTGCAGCTCACGAGTTCCACGGGTTTCGTAAACACTCAGCCTCTGAAGCTGGAACCGGGAGAGGAGAAGCTCGTTACGTTCACACCCTTCCCCGTGGGCGATGATCCCGTGAACGTCCTGCTCACGGCCGACAGCGGCGAGGTGGTCGCGGAGTCGGATGAGACAGATAACGAGGTCGAATTCCAGTTCGATCCGATCCCCGAGGTGTTCTCCTCGGAGATCGGGCTCGCCGTCCCGTTCCCATCCATCAGGAAGGACACGGTCCAGCCCATCAATGTGGAGATCCAAAATACGGGGAACCGTTACGACGAGTTCGTCCTCACGGCGACGACCCTGTCACCAAACGTGAGGTTCCTGGACCCGGACGATCCCATCGGTGTGGAGCGTGGAGAATCCGGTGTCGGAACCATATACATGATGACCTTCCAGAACACTTCGATCGGAACGATCCTCGTAGATATCTTCGCGGAAGGCTCCGGATCGAGCCCGGCCTTCCAGATCGACGTCCAGGTCCTGGACAGGACACAGGACCCGATACCGGTGATCACAGGTCCGAAATGGGCACGTCTGGGCGAGACCGTGAACCTTTCCGCAGCGGAATCCACGGACCCGGACGGGGACCCGCTTACCTTCAGCTGGTATGTTCCGCAATGGGGGAATTTCACGGGGCCGGAGATATCCTTCAATTACAGCAAGGTCGGCGTATACGAGATCATTCTGGTGGCATACGACGGCAACGCGAGCGCGACCCTTGTACTGGATTTCGAGGTATTCCCCACGGTTCCGACACACCTCTCATCCTACGCCTCCACAAGGGGGGTCTCCGGGATCACCGTATCCTGGAACAGGTGGAGGTCAGGGGGACTGATCGCCTACTGGCTTGAAGCCAGAGCGCTGCCCGGACAGGGCCTTCTCTCCCAAAGGGGCCCATACAGGAGCATGATAGGTCCCGGGAACAACAGCGGAAGGGTCGGTAAGTTCCTGCCCGGCACAGATGTCGAGGTAAAGGTCACCGTGGAGGCCGAGAGGTTCGGCAACGTGACCCTGGACGTGTTCAGGACGAGGACCTCGAACATCACCGGTTTCGAGGACGCTCTCAACATGTACGTTGATGACGGCTATCTCTATATCCAGTACAAGCCATGGCTCGATCCCGAAGGCGAGAGGGAGCCCGTCATAGTGGTCGAGAGATGGTCGAACGAGTTTATTCCCCTGGACGAGAGCGATCGTGAGGAGATCCAGAAGGCACCGGCCTTCGATACGATACGCTACAGGCTACAGGCCAACTGGGGCAAGTACAGGGCGAGTTTCACATATTACTGGGAAGGGGAGACGGAACCCCCCTTCGCGATAAGCTCGGAGACCGAGAAAGAGAACTCCCCGCCGTGGGTCAACCTGACCGGACTCGATCGGATCTGGGAGCTCAACATCAACGGTACGTGCAAGGTCCAGCTTGGCATGGGGATAATCGATCCTTTCGACCATCTCACATTCGAGATAACCGAGAGCGCCATGATGAACGATCCAGTCCATGCCAGAAAGATTCTGCATCAATTGAGTGACATGGGGATCGAACTATCCATCGATG
>JBLIRL010000049.1:0-16921 GCA_049472275.1 Thermoplasmatota archaeon
CATGCCCGGATACTGTTACCTCGATCGCTTCGGCAAAGGAGGGCGTGAACAACATACTCAAGAACAGACATAGAACAACAAATCTCGAAATATTCGTACGAAGGATAGAACTTACATCTTCTCTCATCTCGATCCCCCTGGACCAAATTGCTGGATGATAGATATAACTTACTGATGTGGATACCTGCCGGAGAATCAAATTGAGTTGATCCGGGTGATCGAAACGGGATCCCCCGATGGAGAACCCGATACTGCACGGACCTGACAAGATCCGGCAGGGTGACACAAATTTGAAATATTATAGCCAGACCAGTTTTCCGACACACGGGGACAAAATCAATAAATATGCCCGTTTGGGTGTATTCTTTGTCAAGGGGAGTAGATGAGTATGAAGGTTCTCTCGCTGTTGTTATTCCTGGTTCTTCTTTCAGCCTCGAGCTTTGGTCCTGCCTGTCCGCAACAGGCAAGCAAAGGGAATGAGGTGTCAGATCACACCACCGCATCGGACGATGGCCCCGTCTCATCGGACGATGCTGTCGCTGGAGGTTATACGGAGAACCTCGGTCAGTGGAACGAGGACCTGCTTTTCATCATGGATATGCCGGGGGGCCATATAGGTCTTGGAAGGGGCTCGTTCTTCATTCATCAGGTCGACCGCCAGACAGAGCCCCTCGAACATCGAGGCCCCGTGTTGAATGGTCCCGTGCAGGAACCGCAGATGCAGGAAGCTGTCGTTATCGGCTACGAGCTCCTCGGATGCAACGATGTTGCGCCCGTCGGGTACGAGAGGTTGGAGGGAGACCAGAACTTCTTCAAGGGAAATGATCCCTCCCGTTGGGTCAGGGGGGCCCGAAGCTATGCAAAGGTCTCGTACCATGATATCTGGGACGGGATAGATCTCGATCTCATCATCAGCGGGGCGGGACCGAAGTACGAGTTCACAGTCTCCCCCGGTGTCGATCCCACCCGAATCAGGATCCGTATTTCGGGACACGAGGGGCTTTCGGACTCCGATGGCGGGTTGAGGATCGACCATGCTCTCGGATCGCTCACGGAATCCGGTCTTGTGGTCTTCGAGGGGGCCGCCAGAGGCAGGATGGTAACTTCCAGTTTCGAACTCCTTTCGGATGATACCTTCGGTTTCGATATAGGTGAATATGATGAGGATCTCCCGCTTGTGATCGATCCGCTGATATGCGCCACATATTTCGGAGGTCGGAGCAACGAGGAGCTGGTGAACATGGAGGTTGACGACCTGGGAAATGTCATCCTCTGCGGAAATACATATTCCAAGGATTTCCCGACCACACCAGGGGCATATTCCCGGGAGAAGAACGGGGAGCAGGATGTCTTCGTCAGCATGCTGAACCACAACTGCTCGTCACTGATCCGCTCCACGTTCTTCGGAGGCTGGAGTGACGATTCAGCTGTTGGAATGTCGACAGGTCCGGATGGGGACGTATACATTACAGGTGTTGTCAGATCGACGGATTTCCCGACGACCAACGGAGCATATCAGACCGAACACAACGGCGGCCTGAACGACGGCTATGTGGTTCGCATGAAGAGCGATCTTTCCAACCTGTCCTATTCCACATATGTGGGTGGCCCCGATATCGAGCAGGGGTCCTGCATTGCGGTGGATGAGATGGGATATGCCTATGTCGGGGGCATATCGGAGGGAAGGTTTCCGACGACCAACGGGTGCCTGGACGATTCCTTCAACGGGAGATATGACGCCGTCGTCTTCAAGGTGAATACCGACGGTTCCGGTCTCGTCTTCTCCACCTACCTGGGAGGCGATGATAGTGAAAGCGCATGGGCCATCGACCTAGATAATAACGGGAACATCCTCGTCTCGGGAGGCACTTCATCTTCTGACTTTCCGATCACAGCCAATGCTTTTGACAGGAATCTGGCCGGAAGGAACGATCTGTTCATGACCAAACTCAATAACGGAGGCAACACCAACCTCTTCTCCACCTACATCGGGGGCTCGGAAAGTGAATATGTCCGGGATATATTCGTGGATGACAACGGTGACATATACGTCACGGGCTCCACCTCCTCACTCGACTTCCCGTGCTCCCAGGGTGCCTATGACAACTCGTTCGGCGGAAGGGATGATGGTTTCTGCCTGAAGCTGAACACGTCAGGTTCCCTGATCCATTACTCGACCTACATTGGAGGGTCATCCTATGAATACGGGGGCTCCATCGATGTGGACGAGCAGGGGAACGCATTCATCTGCGGGTGGACCGAATCATCGAACTTTCCGGTAACACCCTACTCCTACGATACAACGATAAACGGCGCTCTCGATGGGTTCGCCTCAGCCATATCCCCCGATGGAAAGCAGTTGGTCTACTCGACGTTCATCGGTGCGAACAGCAGCGATTACGGATTCTGCATCGACATCAACACATCTGATGTTCTGACTGTTGCGATGTTCACCTATTCCACAACCCTGACGACCACTCCGAATGCCTACTCAGGGACCAATGGGGGAAGTCCGGAGATATACCTGATAAAGTTCGACGTGAAGTTCCCTCCGGCCCCTCCCAGGGGCCTGAGGTGCGAACAGGAAAGAGGTACCAACCACCTGGCCTGGAACGTTCCGGAGAACGACGGGGGTGAACCCCTGCTCGGCTACAGGATATACAGGGCGGAAGGGGCAGGTTCGTTCTCCAGGGCGGGTGAGACAACGGACACGACATATGATGATGAAACTATAGATGACGGAAAGTACTATACCTATCACGTGAGGGCATTCAATTCCGTCGGGGAATCTATCCCAAGCAACGAGATCACGGCAAGGGACCTCATCGCACCCAGCATCGTCCAGGACCTGACTCCTTCAAGCGGCACGACAGGTGATCCGTTCGTTTTCTCCGTGATCGCGCACGACAACATAGGCATCGGCGCCGTATACGTCAACCATAGGTTCTCACGATCTCCGACGTTCACAAACGCATCCATGGATGATGACGGGAGCGGAAAATGGGCGCACGGGATCCAGATACCGTCCGATTCGTTGGACCCATTGGAATACTATTTCGTCGTCATGGACCTCATCGGGAACGTCTTTTCATCGGATCAGGGTACCGTCATCATACAGGACGACGACCCACCTGTCTTCCTGGACGATCTGACATCGCCTTCGGGGACGAGTGGGAAGCCCCACATGTTCGCTGTCATCGCGGAGGACAACGTCGATCTGCAGAGCGTCATGTTGGAGTACTGGTACGAGGGAGGCGAACACTCGAACCAGACTATGTTGGGGGAAGGATCGAAATGGTCCTTCGAGATCGTCCTGGACCAGATAACGGGTCGTCTCTTCTACAGGTTCCGGGGCCTCGATCTGGGCGGAGGTGAAAGGATGACCGATATCAGGGTGGTGGATATCTCCGATGACATGCTCCCCGAATTCTCCGTCGACAGGTCCGACAGGGAGGCTACTACAGGTGACCCGTTCCACTTCGAGATCGAGGTTTCCGATAACGTTCTCGTGAAGAACCTGACCCTCGAGTACTGGCTCTCCACCGACGGGGAGAGGAACAGGATCACCAAGGAGCAGACCTCGATCTCGCATGATATGGACATGCCATTTCAAAGCCTCCCGGTCCTGAACTACAGGTTCATGTCCTGGGACGCATCGGGCAACATGAACTCGACTGATGTGGTCCAGATCACGGTTTCGGACGATGATCCGCCGGACCTCACCGACATGTCCGATTCCGAAGCGTCCACGGGAGTCGATTTCCTGATAGATTTCACGGCTTCGGACAACATTCGGGTCGACAAGGTGGAGGTACATTACTGGTTCGGACACGGTGACCACTGGGTCCTGGAAACGGAAGCCGACGGGAACCGGAGGTCCGGGGCCGTCGATATCCCCGAAGACGAGGGGGAGAGTTTCAACTATCAGATCAAGGTCATCGACGCATCCGGGAACTCGAATATCATCGTTGAGGAGGATATCGAGATCATCGATGTTATCCCGCCCGAAATAGGACGGATCGCCAACATGACAGTGGAACCGGGCAAGGAGACCTCCATCGTGATATCGGCCACCGACAACATAGGCGTGGCCGGCTACAAATGGACCGGCGGCGAGCTCTCGGGTTCCGGGATGACAATCACCTTCATGTTCGGCGAGCCCGGTGAGTACAGGTTCGTCATCGAGGTCTGGGACAGGGCGGATAATACCGCCACCTCGGAGTTCTGGGTCAATGTGACCGATGACGACGGCCCTGGGAGACCTGACGGAAAAACAGACCGGAGATCGAACCCAGACGATCCCTTCCCGATATGGGTGGTCCTGATAATCGTCGTGGTCGTCATGCTTATACTGGTCAATCTCCTGATAATCGTGATGCCAAGACTGAGAAGGGAGGCGCCCGAACTTGATGCTCCAGCTCGACCTATGGCCGCGGCCGGACCTGTGCCGGAGCAGGCTCCTTCCTACCCTCGACCGCAGCAGCCAAACAGTGAGGGGAGCACGCCCCCGATCGATCCCGGGTCACGCCTCTGAGAGGACGAACATTTGGAGGGTCCGTAACGGATCAGCTGAAGGTGAAGACCAGGAACAGAAGTGTCAACAATCCCTGGAACACGATCCAGATGATGGCGAATATGTTCCCGACCTTCTTGGTGACAGCCTCGGGCTCCTTCTTCCCGCTGTAATAAACGCTCCATATCTCGAGTGCGAGTGACGCGATGAGGATGAGGTCCCCGACCAAGGGGATCAGGAAGTAGACGCCGGCCCCCACGAAGAATGCGATAAGCCCGAGGATGA
Source organism: Thermoplasmatota archaeon (assembly GCA_049472275.1). Lineage (GTDB taxonomy): Archaea > Thermoplasmatota > Penumbrarchaeia > Penumbrarchaeales > Penumbrarchaeaceae > JAFGLL01. The sequence continues at coordinate 4,799 of JBLIRL010000049.1, forward strand.
ATATCAGGTCGGATGCCTTGGGGAGTATTCCCTTCATCTCGTTCTCCAAGGTGGTCTTTCCCCTGTCCGGAAAGAACGTCGGGACAGGATACCACCTCGAATGCGATACGTTCTTCATCATGTCCTCGTTGGAAAGGTCCCCGTTGCGCTTCATCCTCGACACGTCATCCCATGTCATGGGTCCCGTGACCTCGGCGTCGATCATCACATACCATATCGGTCCTTCTTCCTGTTCGTTCACATCATCACCACTCATTTTCTGTAGCAGACATAGATATCGGCCTCGATCATCACATCGTCCTTGAAGAAGTGATGGGCGAAGTAGAGGTTCCCCTCCGAGTCGAGGGTGGGTTCCGCCGCGAAGGTCTCGACGATCAGTTCGGGTTCCTGCCAGGCCCCGTTCGATTTGTACGACCTCCAGATGGAAGGGGCTCCCATGTGCTGCCTGGTGAACCAGAGCTCGCCTCCGTCCGGAGTCAGGTACGGCCAACCTTCGTTCTGTTCGGTATTCACGTTCTCGAGATTGACTGGGGTCGTCCAGTCATCGCCGTCCCTTGACATCATCCAGATATCGTAAGCGCCCTTGCCTCCATCCCTTCCCGAATGGAAGTAGAGGTCGTCCCCGACGAAGTGTAATTCTCCCACCTCGAGTTCCAGCATCCTGTCGCCGGCATGCTTCCAGTTCGTCCACTCGCCATCCACCCGCTCCGCCGTGAACCACTGGAGGCCTTCGTAGCCTTCCCTTGCGCATGCGAACCACATGGTATTTCCAATGATGGTCTGGGCCCCGTCCAGGGAAAGCTTGCCGGGGTCCTGGAGCCAGACCCTTTCCGCCTCCGACCAGGTCCCGTTGACCTTATGCGACACATATATGCCGGTCACATCGTCTATGACCTGCTTCTCCGGGGGGACGCTAACATCCGGAGTGAAGAAGAAGTAGAAGGTGTCCCCGTCGGGCATGATGAACGGTGAGTCCTCGCCTCCCTTGGTGTTGACGAGCCCCGGCATGGGGACCGGTTCCTCGAACTCATCCGAGTGAAGGATCGGAGGATGGACATCGGCCTCGGGGGTCACCTTCACGGCATCCCGGGGGATCTTCTCGTATCTGGTGACATCCGGATATTCTCCCGGCTCCTCCTCGAGGCAGCCGGGTATCAGAAATATCATGAAGAGAGCAAGAACGAGAACGATCCTCCCGTGGTCGCCGTTATGGGTCCCAATACGCATCCCTCTCATCGTATGCCCCCGTTTCCGGATGATAATGCAGCATATTCATTGAAATATCTTTCCAATACCTGCCAGAACGGATCGTCCGCGTCATCGTCTCCGAGGGGGGCCTCCTGATGAAGGGTATCCTGTCTGCGATCGACCATCGGGCGGAGCTCTCGTCCGCCGTCCCCTTCCGCGTGAAGCTGTCCTTTGTCCTGGGACGTTTACTTCCTTTCTGCGCAGGTCCAAAACGAGCAGAAAGATACCCACTCCCAGGATGGCGGGGAGGACGGTCCAGGATACGCAGCACGAGATATTGAGGGGGTCCCTTTCGAGATGTGATTTGAAGACAGCCGTGACCCATCTCATTTCAACGGGTTCGATCCAGGTCAGTTCACGAAGGCCGAATGTCGCTGTCTGGTCAATGACCACATTGTCGTCCCCCTTGGTCAGGAAACCATCGTGAGGCTCCAAATCGTTGCTACGGAACCTGTACAAGATGGCACCGATATCGATATCCAGGTCCTTATCGTCGTTTCGGCCCGGCCATTCGTAATCCTCGATGGTGAAGCTGTCCATCACGTTGAACAGGCCAAGAGAAGGAACATCGTACGTGCCTCCCAGCCTCGTGGCGGGATCATAGGTGGTTGAATTGAAATCGATCCAAACGACCACCCGGTGGAGGATAGGTGTCCAGCCGCGATTGCCGTTGGGATGGAAGATCAACACGTCGCCGTAGGAACCGGCCTTCCTGTAACCACTTCCCGATCCCTCGACGTATGAAGTTATCTCGGACCTCTCGTCCACGGGCTCGATCTTGATGAGATCATCCTCATTGATCGAGTCCCGTCCCGGATTTTCCATTGATCCGCTCACGACATGCATCAGTCTGTTGGGAAACATCGAGAAAACCGAAAGGAACGAGAGTACGACGGAAAGTAGAAGAATCAGCATGACCGCTGTCATAAATATCAAGGTCACCCTTCTCAATTTCAAGCCTTCCTCGTCCCCCTGATGCCTGTCAACCCTATGTCTTTGGTCACATTTAAAGACGCACGATAACAGCATCTTCAGACTTCGTTATAAAAAAAATGGGGGTCCCGAAGGACCCCCCCGAAAACTTCTCCAAGCGTCTAGGCCGCTTCCGCCTCTTGTGCTTCCTGCTCGTCCATCCTGCTCAGGATGTCCTCCTTGAGCTTCCTGGTCCTCTCGCTCTGCTCCCCGAGATCGACGAGGTCGACCCCGAGCTTCTCGGACATCAGAAGGAGCATGAGGTTCTCGAAGGCCGAGAACGATCCGTTCTCCTCCTTGCCGTTGGAGACGACCATCCTCGGGACGATGTCGATCTTCCCCTGCTCCACGGCCTGAGCGAACCTTTCGATGGACTGCTGGAGCACCTGGTATCTCGGTCCGCCGTAGGCCCTGACCTTCTCCTCGATGGCGATCGCCTGGGCGACACCGATCCTGGCCTCCTTCTCCGCGTTCGCGTCGGCGAGGGCTCTGATCTTCTCCGCCTCCTGGAGCGATCTCTCGTAGTCCGCCTTACCCTTGTTTTTCTGTATGTCGATGAAGACCTGGGACTCCGTGAGGGCCCTCTGCTGAAGGGCAAGGGCCTTTGCCTCGTTGAGCTCCTTCTCCTTCATCGCCGCCTCCTGCTGCCTCGCATAGGTCTCGAGCTGCTCCCTGGCGATCTGCCTGTCCCTTAGCTGCACGAGGATCTGCTCGATCCTCCCGTCGTTCTCGGAGGACGAGGGAGTTCCGATGAGGACCTCCTCGAGTTCGAGATCGTAGTGGAGGAACTTCTCCCTCATGTCGTTTGAGGACTTGTCCTGGATCTCGTTGCGCTCCTGGATCAGTTCTATCAGGGTTTTGGTCTGTCCTATGTTCTTGAAATAGGCCGCGACCATCGGATCGAGGGTCTGGTCGACCAGCTTCTTCACGTCGCCGAACCTCTGGATCACGAGCGGTGCCTTCCTGTAGTCGATGTGTATGACCACCGAGAGCGGCAGCTCCGGCTCGAAGGCGTCCTTCGTGATGAGGTCGACGGCCGAGAGGTTCTCGTCGAGCTTGTGATTCCCCGTCTCGTTCTTGATCCACTTCAGGACGATGTTCGTCGTCGGGACGAGTATCACCTTTCCCGCGTAGGTGTTGAAGGGATACTTGCCGGGCATCAGGGCATCCTTCCAGACACCCTTGTGGCCCACGTCCACGAGCTCGCCGTGCTTGTAGTCCGCACCGGAGGCGTCCTCCCCCTTGGAACCGAAGTAGGAGACCACCACGCCGACATATCCCACGGGGACTACCGTCTTCGGGATGATCTCCACAGTGGCGAACAGCCTGTTGATGAAGTATGTTCCGTCCACGAGGACCTGGTACTGCTTACCTCTCTTCCCGCCCCCCGAAAGGAACCTCTCGGGGTCCTGGAAGTTGTCGTGGTTCATCTTCGAGTCGGGTACGTTGTCTCCGACCTGCGGGGCAATGATCTCTCCCGGTTTCAGCGGGGGCCCGTCATGGGTCGTCACGATGCCGATGGTATCCGACTTCCCCTTGATCACGATGGGCCTGAAGCCGTCCCGGACCGAGATCAGCTTTGCCATCTTCCTGAAGGTGGCAAGGTCATCTTGGTCTATGGGCAGGTGGTATATGTCGTCCTCGAGGATCACGACGAACTGGGCCAGGTTGATGGCGTATGTGCCTTCCCTGATGATGCCCCTCTGCGGCCCTCTCTGACCTCCGTTCTCGAGGAAACCCCTGACATTCTGGAAATAGGTGCTCTCATCGATCACCCTTCCAAGGGTCTGTTTCGGTTTCAGCGGCTCTCCGTCCCGGGCGAACACGTAACCGATCTGCCCCTGCGGGACGGTCACAAGGGGGACCTTGTGGACCTTGTACTTCGCAGGCGACCGGAAATGGATGCCGCCCCGTAGAACCTCCGGTTGATAACCGGCTTCCCCGTTCAGTGCGATGATCCGGTTCTTCAGGGATCCCTTTGCGGACCACTTCATCTCGACCACCGCACACTTGTTGTTGGGGATCAGTCTGAATCCCATCAACCACGCAAGAATCAGGATGGCCGATCCAATACCGATCGCACCGAACACTAAAACGGCCAATACCGTACCTATCATCTATCTCTTCACCTCCCTGGACCGTTACCGGTCCATTACATGAAAGGAGGCATATGAGATTATAAGGACATTTTTGAATTAAAATTAATACATATGTGCATAAATGCAGGTATAATGGTCCAGGAATGGTTCTCTCTCACAGTTTGATGTTGTACAGCCTGTCATCGAGCTTGGGCTTAAGCTCATCCTCCATCCTCTTGACGTTCAGCAAGGCCCCCGCTGCCACTATCAGGTAGATGATGTATTCGGGCACCCTTATGAGTCCCGCGAGCCAGCTGTTGATGGTAACGTCTTGCTGAAGTTCCTGGACGTCTTCCAGCTCGTAATCGCCCCTGTCGAGATCGATATCGTCGATGATATTGCCAGTGAGTGTGTAGCTTATCAGCGCACCGCCTATGGAGGTCAAGAAGGCCAGTCCGATGAACACGCCCAGAAGGGGCCTCCCCCATTTCTTCGCCGGCTTGAAGAGTATCATGGCGTATCCGACGGCCATCATGACATTGGGGATTATCGAGAAGAAGGCCATGATCCTGACGGTCTCGAAGAAATCCTTCATGTCCTGTCCCGTCAGTGTCTCGTCCGAGCTGCTCCCCATCAGCGGGACAACGGAGCTGAATACTGCCATTACCGCGATGATCACGGTTATAAAATAGGCGATGATGATGATCACGAGCGATGTTATGACAAGCGTCCTGTGAGGCTTCTCGAGAGCGCCCGCACCCATCAGCAGAAGGATGTAGGCGGATATGCCCAGGCCCAGAACACCGATCCCGAGAAGAGCGGGAATGCAGGGCACCGGTGAGGCGAGTATGGCCACGAGCACGCATCCGATGGCCCCCATCAGAAGGCCGATGCCGATCCTGGTCTGTTTGAGCTTCCTTCTCTTCACCTCTCCTGGTGATTCGGTATATCCTCCTCCCGGCATCGCGCCGTATCCCTGTCCCTGGTAGCCTCCCGGCGGCTGCCCCTGTCCTTGATATTGTGATCTAAACTGGTCCTCCATGTTCTCTCCCTCTTTGCTCTCCCATGCGGGTATTTGGTTAAAAGAACCCCTGTAAATAACACTTCCCAGGAATGCCATGCAAATTATACGGGGATTAAAAACCAAAAATTCCATTGCCACAATTTCTCCGGTGCTTCGGAATTTTTAAGTCCGAGATGGGCATTTCATTTCGGGTCTTAATATGAAGAAGAGAAGAGGGAAGCAGCCTGTAAAACCGAACCGCGATGAGGCCATGAAGGAGCGCCTGATCTACCTCAAAGGCCTCCAGGGTTCCACCATGAACATACCGATAATATACCGCAGGACCTTCGGCTGGGACATGGATTCAGTCGTATTCAAACCGATCAACCAGAGGGCCTTCGTTGTCTTCAGACCGGACCTTGACGAGGAGGAGATCGATCTCTCCAACTACAAGGTCCTGAAGCTCGATATCGATGAGCTCCCGGTCTATTCGACAATGAGGAAGGAGATGGAGCAGCCCGATCCGGCCATACTCGAGGAGCTCCGGGAGAGCCTCGTATCCCTTTCCCTCGTCGATCGCTATGTTCACATCGACATCCCGAAGCTGGATGATACCTCCCTCAACTCTCTGCTCATGTCCGACCTCGAGCTCCTTTCTTCCGAGCTTGGATACTCATATTCCATAACACCCACTTCCCACAGGTGCACCTTCGTTTTCCCGAAGTACACGAACTCCCAGATCGTGACGAGGGCGAAGAACTCCATCGAGGGCAGCATCGGAGCCTTCCGCAGGCTCGTCAACGACATTCTCGACCTTGACAAGGAGGCCCTGAAAGTGAGGATGAAGGAGGTCGGTTTCCTGATAAAGAGGGCAGAGGTGAATCTCGACAAGATATACACCAACGCCCTGAACATCCTCTGGGACCTGCCCCAGGTCGAGCCGGCGGGCTATTTCATAGTCTCCCAGTCCATAGAGAGGGTGCACGATGAGATGGAGTACATGGTCCAGATAACAGATGAGGCGCTCGATCTCCTCGACAGATGTCCGGAGGGGGCGGACGAGGTCCTCTTCGAGGAACTCCTATCGGTATGGAGGAACTCCATTGGGAGGTCCATCCAGGGCCTCGAGCTCGGTCTTGAGGCTGTCGACATGCCCCCGGAAGAAGCTGTGGAGAGATGCCTGGAGATGATCCGCAGCCACAGGGAGGAAAAGCTGAAGCGCTCGTCATCGCAGGATATCGTGACGGAGCAGTTGACCCAGAGGATAGAGGGTCTCACAATGAAGGGGGCGAAGAAGGGAAGCATGAAGATACTGACCAGCAGGGAATCGATGGCCGTGATACAGGTTCTCTTCGGTCTCAATCAGTCCGCTGCGAGGTTGAGCTCCATCACCAACGTTCTCGTGATCAAGACCCTGTACCTGAAGAGGACAGAGACATCCGGATGACGGGATTCCCGATCACTTTCCTGCAGCTGCCCGATGCTTAAAATTTCGAGCTTTGCGCCGCATCCCATATATTAATCTGCAATTTCTCCAACGTTATCTTTCAACATGGGAGATGCCTGATATGATGACGGAGAGAGGTCATATTTTCGGATGTCTCATGGTCGGCGTCCTGCTCCTTGCCGGCTGTCTCATTATGGTCGATAGCACCACGGGGATGCTCGCAGCCGACCTGACCCTCGATTTCTCGGTATCCGAGCAGCATGCCGAGATAGATCCTGACGAGGCTGCGACGGTCCAGTACCGGGGAACCGTTACCGCAAAGATCGTGAGCCTTCCCGCCGGACAGTTGATGGAGATCTGGCTGCGTCTGGAGAACGAGGATATCGACCATGAGTTCGATCCAGGGTATTTCCTCGTGACGCAGGAGTCGGTCGGAGAAGAGCTTCCCTTCGTCCTGAACGTCAATGTTGACACGGGCATCCAGTCAGGCCAGAACATCCTCGAAGCCTATGCCTTCTACAGCTACAGTCCCGGTATAATGGGGGGCTCCTCCAACATATCAAAGCTCGTTCTCCTCGTTGACGAGTACAAGGACGGCCGGGTGGAATGTCCGGAAACCATAGGGGTCGACGAGGGCAGCATGGGTACGATAGAGGTCGAGGTCATCAATACCGGAAATGCATGGACCGAGTACGATCTTCTGGTGGAAGGGACATCGAGGGCGGAAACCAGTGGCATCCTCGTCGAGACCCAGAAGGTCCATCATTTCGGTCTGCACTTCGCTACGAGCGAGGAACTTCCGGTCAGCATCTACGTCGAGGACATCGACGGTGACACCTCGATAATGCTGACATTCACCCTGTTCGACCATGAGAGCAGCATGGAATATTCGTCATGCCCGGTAATGATCAAGGCGATGGAGAAGGGAGGATCGCCCGACACCGATCGTCCGATTGACGATGGGGATGCCGGTCCTGTCGATGGCAGCGAGAAGGATAGCGAAGATCCGATCGTTCCGGACGAGGGTGATGAGGATAATCCCGAAGGTCCGATTATGGAAGGCTCCACATCCTTCGCCGGCGCATGGTTCGTCATACCCGCTGCGCTCCTCCTCATGCTCCTTGGTATCGGATCCTATTTATATATCTCCACGAGAAAGAGAGGAAAAAATGGATAGATGTATCACAACGGGTCGTCCTGCCCGTACAAGCCCCAGGGACGGCCCGACTTTTTCATTCTATTCATTTCCAATCGGACCTTCTCGAGTCGCTTTGAAGCAGGGCCGGACCGTCCGGATAGCAAATGGCATCCGTGGGATCCGTTCCATGTACGCGTTCGATCCCGTTCGGGTGAAGATCATCGTCCGGGTCCTCCAGGTCATCCCTGATACCATCGAAATTGCTATCGCTCCGATCATGATAGAGCCTGCCGTTCGTGGCTTCGGGACCGTACGGGATCAGGAAGGGCCCCCTTGAATTCAAAGATGTCGAGAACGGATTCCAGTCCAGTCCCGGGTCCTTGAAGGGGCGGGTCTCGGGAGAGTTCCAGAGCGTTCCGTTGTAGAACAGCTCCCAACCGGTAGGCAGAGTGTCGTTATCCGGGTCGTCCCAGAAGACCTCGTATCCGTCCGGGAGGCCGTCTGAATCGGAATCATATCCTCCCAACTTGTACTGTTCGACGATCCTCGGGGCGCACGATGTTGTCATGTCGTTGATGCCGTCCCCATTAAGATCCCGTCCGAATCCGTATTCATACAGATTGACCCACGGGAAGTAGAAGCTCTCATTGTAGTATCTGCCCGGGAATTGGCTCGAGGGCGTCCATTGGGATATGATGACACCGTCATGGTCGGGGTCCAGGCACCAGTCGCTGGGATCCAGAGGATCGAGCGTCCATCGATGCCGCCTCGACCACGGATCGTAGGCCGGCTGTCCCCTGATCTCTGGATCGAGCTCCCATCCGTCGGGCATTCCATCCCCGTCGGTGTCCGCCTTCAGAGGGTGCGTCCTGTGCAGGTACTCCTCAATGTTGGTGAGGCCGTCTTTGTCCGGGTCATCTCCGCCATCGCTAAGGAGAGGATTGACGATCCAGAACCTCGTTCCAGGAGGAGAAGAGGGCATAACGTCGATACAGTATCCGTAGATGTCGTCGTTGAGATCGAAATATTCCTTGATGAGAGTGAGGTTCTCTTTTGTATGGGTGAGATGGCCGTTCCTGAACTCCCATCCGTCGGGCATCCCGTCCCCGTCGGTATCCGGGTCGTTGGGGTCCGTCCTGTCGATGGAATAGAATTCCCAGTCGATCTCGAATATGCAGTCGGGATCGTACGGACCGGGCTGCGGTTCATCTGACCTGTCCCAATTAATGAATGGGAAGAAGTCCGTTGTCCATTCGTGCCAGTCCGTGAGCAGGTCATCGTCGGTATCGGGGTCCAGGGGGTCGGTGAGGTATCTCTTCAAGTAGGTCATCTGCTGGAGCTCGTGCTTGTCATCGAGACCGTCCTGGTCCGAATCCCTCATCGTTGGATCCGTCCTTACGATGCCCATCTCCGATCGGTCCCAGAGAAGACGCGTATCGATCCCGAAGATCTCGTCTACATCGATCCACCCGTCGAGGTCCGTGTCAGGGTTCGATGCGTTCGTGGACGAGAAGAACAGGCACTCTCCATCGTACTCGTCCACCTCCCCGTCCCCGTCATCGTCGAACCCGTTCCTGGGAAGATGATATCTCGTCCTGCCGTGGACCTCCTCCCAATCGGAAAGCGTCCTCGAGATATTCCCGATCTGATGGTTGTCGCTGGATCCCCCGAAGTCGTGGTCGGTATCGGGGGAATGCTGGTTAGTGAGGTATCTCGATGCGACGGAGGGGTCCGTGAAATATCTGCCTCCAATCAGCTCTCCGGGGAAACCATATTTCATCTCCTCTCCGTCGAGTAGGCCGTCGTCGTCGCTGTCAGCGTCGCCCGGGTCGGAGGACCTGGGGTAATATTTCGAGCCCATGAACTCCTCGAGATTGGTGACACCGTCTTTGATCCATCGGTATGTCACCTCACCCTGTTCGTTGGTCTCCCAGTATCCGTCGTTGTCATCCTCCCCATCCCGTATCATGGGGGATACCGTGAAGATAGTAATCATCCCATCGGATATCCCGTCCTCGAGGTCTTCACTTTCATAGAATGCCGGTATCCGGGAGATGATCCTGGAATTGAATGCCTCCCAGCCGTCGGGCATCCCGTCCCCGTCGGTATCCGGATTCTTGGGGTCCGTCCGGAACCAGAGGTTCTCCCTGTTAGGGAACGCGAACTCCTGGTAGTTGGGAAGCCCGTCCCCGTCCAGATCCTTGAAATAGTCGCTTGAGTTCAGAGGATTCAGGCCCGATTGAAGCTCGTATCCGTCTGGCATCCCGTCCCCGTCGGTATCCGGGTTCATGGGGTCCAGCCTGAGGTCCTCATGGGGATACGGGCAGTCCCAGTTCCGGTTCCAATCGCTGAAGTTCAGGTATTCCATCCGGACCTCGGTCCCGTCATCAAGCTGCAGCAGACTCCCCTTCAAGGCATCGAAATGGCTGTCGTCGTCGGAATCCCAAAGGAGCGGATTCGTCCCCGCATGGAATTCCTCGAGGTTGGTAAGACCGTCCTTCTCGCTCAGGAGGATCTCCTTCTTCTCCCCGCTCCTTATGGTGAAGGTCCTTCTTGCATCGAAGTCCAGTCCCGCATCGCCGCTCCATAGTGGGTCGATCCTCCGCTCCACCGGTTCGGGAATAGGTACGGGAAAGATCTCTACCTGGTCCCATTCGACATCCTTCATTTCCTTGAGCAACCGACAGTAATGGAGTTCCCAGCCGTCATCCATCCCGTCCCCGTCAGTATCCGGGGTGGAGGGACTCGTTGTCACCGGAGGGTAATTCTCCGTGTCCTCCGGATCGTATCTGAGATAGTCATCGTGATTGTCATTGTCGATGTTCCCTGCGTTCCCGATTATTCCGTCAAGGGGGTCGTCGTACAGATGATAACCTCCTCTCATCCCGATCTCCTGCCAGTCGAGCAACGGGTCCAAACCACCGAATAGGGGTTCGGAAGGATCGAACATCCCTGACTCATGGTCGAAGAGAGCCCCTCCGCAGTATTCCCTCAGATTGAAAAGCGCCTCCTCCTCATCGATCAAACCGTCGCGGTCTGCATCGAAACCGTCACCGTCCCAGTTGTCGAAGGGATCGGCGATCAGGGGATCCGGAGAGATGATCGGATAGATCCATTCCTGACGTATGGAATTGTGCACTTCCCATCCGTCCTCCATTCCGTCATGATCGGAGTCCGGGTCTCTCCAGTCGGTGCCGTATATGTATGTCTCCTCGACATCGGACAGTTTATCCGGCCACTCGATATATTCATCATTGACCAATCTGCGATCCGAGTCCTCTTTCGGTATGTCGATCGTGGGATCTGTCTCCCTGAAAGGGGACATATCCGTCAGGTCGAATCCGTGGGCCGGGAGGAAATACAGGAGGAACACTCCCCAGACCAGGGAATTGATGAGGATGACCACGACAACGACCGCATGCACGGCTGTGATCCTGTCGAATATTGTCTGCCTCTTCTTCTCTCTCTCGAAATATCTCATATCCAGGCCCCCTCGGGATCCCGGTCATGCCTTCCTTCGATATCGAAGCGGGAACGCGTGTATATAATCGGTCCATGCTCATGTGAAAGGATGTATGGGCCGATCGGGCCGTCTCAAACCATATTGGCATCTTAAAGGCCCTCTTCCTTCGATATGAGCGAACCGGCCCCCATATGCCATATATTCATCGATAGAATTTATGATTTTAAAAGTGAATTTTAATTGTAAAATATTCTTATAATTGCCAATACATTATCCATATTGCCGGGAAACCGGCCGGGGGGTGAAGGAAGTGAAAAGGAAGAGTCCAAAGGACCCGCATAATCATGCCTTTGTCTAACGGTCCGCACTCTCTCAACCGAGCAACACCGGTCGGGTGTGGACAATCCCATCCTAGTAGATAGGAGTAGGATCGGGCCCCGACCCCGGGGCCCGACGGGGAAAGAGAGGAGAGAGAGGAGAGGCTTTGACGCCTCAAAACGGGCGGGGATATCGAGCCCTACCCCCGCCCACACTTCTTTTCATAGGTTCCCGCCGAATCAGAATTTTTATAAGAACCTACACAATGACCAACCCGGAGAGTGCTCATCTGTCCAGCAAGGTATATTTCGCGGGGCTTCGCGCCAGGACCGAGAAGGTCTTCCAAACGTCCTTCATCCACTCCGAAAAGTCGGAGTGCGATTCGGAGCGCCACTTCCAACTCCGAAGCACCAAACGGTGATAGTTTGGTGACAGCATAGGACGAGTGACACGACC
>JBLIRL010000005.1:0-35673 GCA_049472275.1 Thermoplasmatota archaeon
ACCAATTCGCTTTTTAAGAAAAAAACCCAGAGAGATATTAATAGAGGGGTGACGTGATTCCTATCTGGTGGGAACTTTGTCCGGACGTTTCACTCTAGCTGTCCTGCTTGTATGTGCGATCATCATGACCGTACTTTCTGCTTCCGTTGCCCGAGGTTCGACTCCAAGTGCACCGGAGAATGTCGTCGCATCTGCGAACGAAGGATCGATATATCTGACATGGTCCTCCCCGATGGACCAGGGGAACTCGTCGATCATCGCCTATCTGATATTCAGGGGGGAGTCGCCGGGAACCGCGGGATATTATTCCGAGACCGACTCGACCAGCTACGAGGACTTCGGTGTGAATCCGGGAACCACCTATTATTATCAGGTATCGGCACGGAACGATGACGGGGAGGGACCGAGGTCCAACGAGGCAACTGCCATGATATCGATCCCAGCATACTCGCTGTCCGGCCGGGTCACCGACAGGGAATCAGGCGACGGTGTCGATGGTGCCCGTCTTGAATTCCAGAGACAGGGAACCGATCCGGAACAGTTCGAGACATGGACGGATGGTTCCGGCTCATACAACATCGAGCTCCAGGAAGGCGGTTATCAGGTCAGGATCTCGGCGGACGGTTACGACACCATCGAGGACAATATCTACGTCAACAGCCACCAGACCATGGACTTCGAGTTCGATGAAGGAGGAAATGGAGGCTCCGAGGACTTCAATCTCTCCGATATACTCGGGATCGACGAGGACGATGTCGAGAGATACGTGATCACCGCGGCCATCATCGCAGGCGCAATATTTTCCATTCTTCCCTTGACCCTGATAATCGTTATCATACTGCTGATCATGGTATTTTTCAGACTCGGAAAGATAAAAAAGGAGCTGAGGATCAGAAACGAGGAGGACGGTATCTTCCTATCCAAGAGAAGGAAGAGGAAGCACGAGGAAAAAAACAGGAACATCGATGTGAAGAAAGAAGGCCCTCAAGCGCCGGAGGACAAGGGCAACAAGAAGATCGAGGTGGAGGAAGAGGAGGATTGATGGGGCCCTTTCGGGGAAACACGTCACAGGCTCGGGACTTCGATGAAGAACAGAACAACCATCAGTACACTGTAGATGAGTAATGTCATCAGGGACATTGTCACGGCCATCACGTTCCGCCAGTTCCTCCCCTCCTCCGCCATTGACGTCCGTCCGACCCAAAGAGCCGAAATTGATATCGGAACGAGAATGATCCCTCCAAGCGAGAGGAGGAGCGCCAGCCGGGAATCCTCCCTGTTCCCATGATCGACCTCCGACCTCTTCACCACATCGAGCCATTCCGGTCTGTAGAGGTACTCCCTGGCATCCAACCTGGCCGCCTGCCACCATCTTCTCTTGCCCTTGGTGAAATCCCTCCTTCCAGGAAGCAGTTTCTCCGAGACCTTCGCAAGACACCACTCCATTCCCCCGGCGTACTCGATCTTCTCCCAGGCTCGAAGGACGAGCTCCCAGAGAAGGAGGGTCATCGGTATCATCACAAGGACGGGGAGCCATCCCATCCTTTCCGGATAGGGCCATATCCGGGAAAGGTCCGGGAACAGCCGGTACAGCAGCCTCGGCAACACGTCTATGAACTGGTAGGTGTAGACGGTGAACGCGACGTATCCGTACCTCCTCCAGGGCAGTGTCCTTTTACCGAAGGCGGACCCCCTTCCCCTGAACTCGATGAGCCTGATGAAAAACAGGACTATCACGAGCTGGCCCCCGATAAGGAAGAGGAACCACCACAGCCACAGACCAGGATAGAGGCTCGGAATTTGGAAGAAGTTCTCCGTGAAGTTCTCGATATCGGCCGCTCCGAGAAGGATGGCCGAGACCGTTCCTACAAGACCCAAAAGCATGACAGCGGTCCCTATCAGGATCCCGTTTCGGGGCATCTTCCTGGGGCATCTTTGCTGACAGAGGTAGATCCCGATGATGGATCCGATGAATGCGATTGCCAGGTACGGTAAGAGAGGTTCGGGATTCCCTCCAAGGGGCGCCATTATGGCCTTGAGAAGGATGTCCCCCACGCTCGATTCACCTATCACCGAATACTGGACCTCAAGCTCACCTGCAATGGATGAGTGCCAGGTGGCATTGGGATACCCCGGAACGATCGTCCTTAGAAGTTTGTAAACCGGACCTGTGAGGGCTATGCAAAGGCCTGCCAGGAACGCGTATATGGCGACGTTCCTTCTCACATTCCTGTGGCCTCCATTTCTTGAGAGGAGGCCCTGCACGATCCCGTTCACGATTATGCAGAGAGCGATGGCGTGGATCGTCTCCATGTGGTATCCTCTCCAAAGAAGCATGTGCCATTTGTCCGAGTTTCCCATGGCCAGCTCTCCCGCGTATCCGTGATAGCCGATGGCTGATTCCACCAAAACCGCGGCAACGAGCAGCATCGATCCTCCCACGACCTGGAACATGACGACCTTCTTCCATGATTTGCCCCGATCAAGGTTCCGGTACATCGAGATCATGTTGCCGATGGAGCTGACCATCAGGAAGAAGCCCGCCCACGCCGAGAAATACAGAACGAGTATGAAGATCACGAAAACGGCCAGGGGAGCTCCTTCGAACTCTCCCTCCTTCACCCATTCATAATCGTACCACCTCATGATGACGTGGAAGATCACCATCATCCAGATGGCAAGGCCTCTCATGAAATCGATGCTTGCGAACCTTCTCATCCTCTGACCAACCTTTCAGGAGGTTCCACTCTTTCCCGTATCTTCTATATTCCCCCCATTCCCCGCGAACGACCGGTACGGATATTAAATCTTTCCAATCCGGCCTTTGGGATGGGGACCTTCATATTCATAAATGATTAGGACATATTCATTTCGATGGCTCCAGGGGGGAAAGTTGCCTTCGACAACGCGCATTCGATCGAAGCACAGGAGCTCCTCTCGTCCCTCGGAACACAGGTCACGGGTCTCGACGAGAGAAAGGTGGAGGGCATCAGGGGACTCTTCGGCCCGAACGAGCTGAAGGAGGGAAGGAAGACACCAAAGTGGATGAAGTTCCTCCGGCAGTTCACCGACCCGCTTGTCATAGTGCTCCTCGTAGCCGCTGGTGTGACGGCGATCATCGAGCCGACGGGGATCGACTGGATCGTCATCGGCGCCATAGTCCTGATCAATGCGACCATAGGATATGTTCAGGAGGAGAAGGCGGAGGATGCGATCGCCAAGCTCAAGAAGATGTCGGCTCCCAAGGCAATGGTAGTTAGAAACGGCAGAAGGCACGAGATACCGGCTTCCGAACTCGTACCGGGGGACATCCTGCACCTGGAATCCGGGATGAGGGTCCCGGCGGATGCGAGGCTCCTCGAGGTTCATTCCCTGAAGGTCAACGAGGCCGCTCTGACGGGGGAATCGATGGCGGTAGAGAAGACCTCGAGCAGGATCGGGGGAGATGTTCCTCTTGCCGAGAGGACGAACATGGTCTACATGACGACCAACATCGAGACCGGCAGGGGGGCGGCGGTCGTAACGGGAACCGGTATGTCAACCGAGATCGGAAAGATCGCGGGGATGATCGACGAGGTCGGACATATGGAGACGCCGCTCCAGAAGAGATTGAAGAAGCTCGGCAAGACCCTCGGAGGTCTCGTTCTCCTGATCTGCGTTTTCATGCTGGGACTCGAGATCTGGAGAGAATGGCATCACATGTCCTTCGGCGTTGCGGTGGAGCTTTTCAAGACAGCGGTCTCTCTGGCTGTCGCGGCTATCCCCGAGGGTCTTCCTGCGGTTGTCACGATAGCACTCGCGATAGGTCTCAAGACCATGGCATCCCGCAGCGTGATCGTCCGGAAGCTGCCCGTGGTGGAAACACTGGGAAGCGCCACCGTGATATGCACAGACAAGACCGGGACCTTGACGACGGGGACGATGACAGCGGACGTTCTCTTCATCGGAAACAGGAGGATCAACATCACAGGCACGGGTTACGAGCCGGTCGGGGAGTTCAGGGTCCGGGGGAAGGGAAGGGATCCTGAGGAACTGGGAGGGGGGTTCAGGAACATAATGCTGGCTTCAATCCTATGCTCTGATGCCACCATAGAGACGGAAGACGGAAGGAGGAAGGTTCTCGGAGACACGACGGAGGGAGCATTGCTGGTCATGGCAGAGAAGGCGGGATACGATGTGTCCGATCAGCGGAAGCAGGATCCAAGGGAGAACGAGCTTCCCTTCGATGCTGACCGCAAGATGATGTCCACGCTGCACAATATCAAAGGAAGCGTTGTGGGTTTCACGAAGGGAGCTCCTGAGGCGATCATAGGGATCTGCGACCGCGAGATGGACGAAGGCAGAACTATAACGCTCACACCGGAAAGGAAAGAGGAGGTCCTTGATCTGACAACTGGACTCGCCAAGAAGGGATACAGGACCCTCGCATTCGCCTGCAGCCCGGAGGGAAAGATGGAGGAGAGGATGGTATACCTTGGGATCGTGGGCATCAAGGACAAGATGAGAAAGGAGGCGAAGGCGGCCGTTTCGACCGCTAGGAGGGCAGGGATAAGGGCGATCATGATAACGGGCGACCACAAGCTCACTGCGGCCGCGATCGGAAAGGAGATAGGATTGATAAGGAAGGACAGTGAGGCGGTGAACTGCAGGGAACTCGACGATATGATCGACGAGGAGTTCATAAGGACCATATCAAGCGTCTCGGTCTTCGCAAGGGCATCCCCCGAGCACAAGGTAAGGATCGTGAAGGGATTGAAGGCCATGGGCGAGGTGGTTGCCATGACCGGGGATGGTGTCAATGATGCGCCTTCCCTCAAGATGGCCGATATCGGAGTGGCAATGGGTATAACGGGGACGGATGTCTCGAAGGAGGCATCGGACATGATCATAACGGACGACAACTTCGCATCCATCGTTGCTGCGGTGGAGGAGGGGAGATCGATCTATGACAACATCAGGAAGGTCATCCAGTTCCTGCTCTCATGCAACATGGGTGAGGTTACCCTCATGCTGCTTGCGATAGTTCTCGGTTTCCCGCTGCCCCTGATCGCCCTCCAGATACTCTGGATGAACCTCGTTACCGATTCGTTCCCGGCACTGGCACTTGTGACTGAGCCCAAGGAGCCGGACATAATGAAAAGGAAACCCAGGAACCCCAAGGAATCGGCGATAACAAGGGACATGATAGTGTCTATTCTGGTCTCGGCGGGGATCATCACGATCGGCACACTTGGGATCTTCTGGTACAATCATGATTACCTCGGGGACGACAATCTGGCGCATGTGAGGACCCTGGCTCTGACGACGATGGTTTTCTTCCAGATGTGGACAGCCATCGCAGCCCGGTCAACAACACATACCATGGCGGAGATAGGGTGGTTCTCGAACAGGAGGCTTCTCGGAGCTATCGCTCTGGCCATCCTCCTGATGCTCCCGTTGATATACGTTCCCTTCATCCAGGATATATTCGGGACGGCAGCGCTTTCCCTGATAGACTGGGCCCAGGTGGTTGTCGTTAGCGTCTTCGGTCTGATAGCCGTTGAGTTCTGGGAGAAAGTCAACAGGAAGTGGTTCCACTACGGTGCTGCGGCTTGAGGATCTGAATCCTTTCATTCCAAAGGTTCCTCATCTTCCCCATATTGCGGAAGCCTCGGTTCCCCCCCGACCTCCTGAACCTCCTCCCGGATCAGCTGTTCGGGGGGCGGCGCTGCAAAGAACTCGTTGATGGGGCCTCTTGGCTGTTCCTCCTGTGCCGGAGGCTGCTCCTGATCGGAGTATCCCTGACCGGAGGGATCCATATATTCATCCTTCTGGTCTTCCTGCCGAGGGTAAAACTCCTGCCGGTCCCCGGAATAGTACTGCTGCCCGGGATGATCGTATCCCTGCTGTTGATACTGGTCCTGCTGATAATCCTGCGGATACTCCTGCTGCGGGTAGTACTGCTCCTGTTGATCGTAGTTCCGGGGCTGCTGTTCGGGATAATACTGCTGAGGGTCCTGAGGATAGTAAGGTTGCTGCTGCTGATCGTAAGCCTGCTGCTGATACTGGTCCTGCTGTTGATCCTGCGGATACTCCTGCTGCGGGTAGTACTGATCCTGCTGATCGTAGTACCGGGGCTGCTGATCGGGGATCTCCGGAGGCATCTCGCTGGTGTAGACCTCCTCGTACGCCTGTGATATCTGGCTCGGTTGCTCCGCGGGATGGAATATGTCGAAGGTATCGTCGATCCCCGCCGGGGTAAGGGGCATTCCGGTGTCAGCGGCTACCGGGCCGATCATCAGGCTCTGGTCCGATCTTCTCCGGTACCTCACGATCAGGAAAGCGGCCACAAGGGCGGCGACGACAAGGGCGATCACCCCGAATATCACGAAAGCCCAGGGGAAACCCCTGTCCCTCTTCACGGGTTCGACAATGTCGTCATCGTCGTCATCATCAACGACGACTGGTGCGGGTATGAATATGGAAACGTTCTCGCTGAATCCCGATTCACCGACCTCGTTGAGAGCCGTTATCCAGTAGGTATAGTTGTTGCCTCCGGAAACGTCAATGTCGATGTATCCCTGGATCATGAAGTCGTTCTCCCAGTAGAGGAAGGACCTGTTGCCGGAGTTGACGGCCCGGTACACATTGTAGCCGACCAGGTCAGCGCCTCCCGTGAACTTGGGGACCGCCCATGTGATCCTGACCCCGCCTTCGTAAAGCTCCGCCTTGGGGGTCCTCGGCGGGGTCGGTTTCCCTATGGGGATCCCCTTCAGTGAGGCGGAAGGTTCAGATTCACCGGCATCGTTGACGGCGGTGACGTAATAGAAGTAATCGAGACCGTTGACCACATCCGTATCGTTGAAGTGCAGCTGGTCACCGGATATGTTGGCATAGAATCTCACGTTATCCGTCCCGTTCGCCCTGAAGATCTTGTACTCCCTTATCCTGGAACCCATCAGTTCGGCGGGGGTCTCCCAGGTCAGATTGATGTACCCGTCACCGGGTGTCACCGCCAGGTTCCTGGGCTCTCCGGGCAGACCCACGGGATAGACCTCAAGTATGTTCCCGACGGCGGATTCCCCGGCGTCGTTCACCGCCCTCACGTGGTAATAATAATAACGACCGATCTGAAGGCCCTCGTCCTTGAAGCGGTTCTCCGGTGTGGTCTGGATCAGCTCGTAGGTGATGTAGTAGCCGAAAAGGTTGGAGGTGGGGATCGTATGAGCCTCCATCTCCGGCGGCTCCCAGGAGAGCTTTATGGCCGCACGACCCTTGGTGTTGTAGTACTCTATCTTGATCTGGTGTTCTCCCTCCAGGAGGTAGACACTGGCCGAAAGGCTCTCGTGCCAACCATCCTTCCAAACGTTGATAACCGGTATGTTGTCCACCCACAGCCGGACGCCCCCGTCCGTCTTGATCATTATTGTGTAGGAACCCGTGTAGGAAGCTTTCAGGTATCCGTCCCATCTCACTGAGAAGTTGTTGTCCTCCATCCTGGGGATCGGAGGGTTCTCCCCCCAGTCGAAATCTATCACGTAATCCTGGTTCTCGAAGGATAGGTTGGTCAGGTCCGGCTCGTTGTAATAGCGCCCCATAAGTCCCCCGGATATGAGATCTCTCGTACCTCTGTAAAGGTTGAAATGATGGAAATACGGATCGGGACTCCTCTTCCACGTAAGGTCAGCTCCTCGGTCGCAGGGAGTGTATTCGAGGGAATTCACCGGAGGGGGCAGCTTCTTGGGGACCGCGGATACGTTGTTGGATGGAAGGGACTCCCCCATAATGTTCCTTGCGAAGATCCTGTAATAGTATGTCTGCCTGTTATCCACGACCGTATCGTTGTAGTACCGTTTTTCGGGTCCCAGCTGCATGAGGTCGAAGAAAGTGTTGAGGTCAAGACCCCTCTCTATCCTGTATCCGGTGATGTTCGATCCCTTGTTCATTAGAGGAGGCTTCCACGAGATGTTGACGAACCTGTCCCCGGATCTGACAGTGAGGTTCACGGGCGGTGTGGGCCGGCCTTTGGGGGTTGCCTCCATGAGGTCCTCGCTCAGGGATTCCCCGGCCTCGCTGTATGCAGTCACGAGATAATGATAGGTCACACCGTACGATAGATCTGTATCGTTGAACCATTGTACGGTTGGAGTTGTCTCGTTGTACAGAGTGATGTTGTCGATGGCTATCCCTCTGTAGATGCGATATCCTTCGAGGACATGCGTACCCAGCGAGACTGGAGGCCCCCACGACAGGTTGACGAAGAGGTCTCCCGAACCAATATCCGGCGAGGTCGGAGGCAGAGGTGCTCTCCATTCCATCGAGAAGAAATCAAAATCATCCAATATCTCGGCCTCACCAAGCGGCCTCCCGAAGATCCTGACCCTATCGATCAGGCCATTGAAGGTGTCCTGGTTCCCCTGTCCAACCATCAGATTTGTCGTGCAGTTCAGATCGAAAAGTCCCGGATCGAAGGGGCCTGAGGTCCCCTCGAGCTCTCCGTTAATGTAAATATGTAGGTGCCCCGCCTCGGAATCCCTCACCGCAACGATGTGGTTCCACCCCGGATAGAGACCCGTATCGCTGGTAACTGAGAAACCGCAGTTCCATTCGAGCAGATGCCCGTATCCTCCGGTCACGGCATACAGCTTGCCCTTGAATGCGCACATGGAGTGGATCATCGATTCCGAGCCCGATATCGGAGCGCGCTGCACCCATGCGTCGTTCCCGTTCCATTCGTACAGGACCCCCCCGTTCGTGCCTGCCAGAAGCCTTCCTCCGAAGACCACAAGACTGGTCACCATTCCGCTTGGTATGACGGAGGTCTTCGGCATCCAGGTATTGACACCGTTCCACTCGAAGAGTGCTGAATCCGCCGAGAAGAGCCTTCCCCTGTAGACGGTGAGGGTGGAGAAGCCCGTTCCGTGCTGGGCCTTCATCGCCCAGCTGGTCCTTCCGTTCCACTGCACCAGGTAGCCGGTAGGACTTGTTACCCCGTAGAGCTCTCCGTTGAAAACGCAGAGCTCGTTGACGCCGGTCTCGTAACTGTACTGGGATGCGGCCTGGGTCCATGCTCCGAAGCGGTTCCACTCCAGCAGCATACCTGACGGTGAAGTACCGGCATACAGCATGCCGTTGTACACCTCCAGGCTTATCACTTCCTCATCGTAGAACTGCTGGGACACGCTGTTCCAGTACGAGCCGTCCCATCTGACCAGCTCGCTGGACCCTGCGAGGGCACCGAAGATCTTCCCGTCATATACCGCAAGTGATGTGATGGATGTGGATTTGTATGCGGAAGCCCTCTGTACCCATCCGTTCCGGGTCCACTCTATGAGATCACCCTGTGAAGTGGCCGCGAAGAGACCGTCATTGTAGACGACCATGTCATAGAGGGTGTAAGAATTCCCGTAATGACCCGCGGCCACGTTCCATGAATCGTTCCTGTAACCTCTGTTCATCCCGAACATAACCTGTCCGTAGGAATCACCCGAGCCCCCGTAACGGGAATCCGTCAGAATGTCCAGGAAGAAACCTGTATCCGAGGTCCGGTCGTACTTGTTCAGGATCCCTCCGAGACCGTCCGTCAGGTTCTCCCTGACATGGATCCAGGATTCCACCGTGAAGGAATCCGACCCGATCTGGAGGGCGGAACCGTTTCCGCAGTTGAGATGGTCGTCAACACCATCGAACCTCAATGCGGGATCGTGGATGCCGTTTCCCCATTCCGGATCGTACTTGTCCGGATCTGTGGATATGCCGAGCACGGCATGGTTCCCCATCCCGGAAGCGTCCTGAGTGTACTGACCTTCCCCTTCCTTGAAATCATACTTGCACAGGAGATCCCCGCTTCGGGAGGGAGATGAGGAGGCCCCCTGCGATACGGAAGGAGACGGGAGTGAGGAAATCAGTACAAATGCGATCACAAGAAGCGCATGATAGCTCGCACATTTGAATTTCCGCAAATCCTCACCTCATTTGGATCCTATCCTCGAAGTAGGATCGGTACTCTCACGACGATGTCGCCCCCTTCCCCTGGCCATTCTCTCCACTGGCCTGTCTTCGAGAATTCCGTTTCGAATCAGGGAGTATGATTAAAAACCTTTTGGTGGGCGAGCATGTGACAAGTGGATCCGATTTTCACCGCTCCCCGTTGACCTCGCCTTCCGTATCGACGAGCCAGGACACGTAATCCGGCCCCATCTCGCCGAATATCCTCTCCTTGAGATCATCAGGGATGTACATATTGTTGAGAATGTATTCAAGGGTGGATTCTTCGTGGACCTTCCACAGATGGAGGAACAGCTCCTCCTCCACGTTCACCCTGGGCCCATCGAACGACCTGGGGCAGTAGGGGCATCTCACCGAAACGGCAATGTTGTAATCGGGGTCTTCGTATTCATCCTCGACACCCGGAAGAGGGTTCTGGTCCAACATGGTCGGTCACTCGGATTATTCGGTGAAACATCACTACTACAAAAGGATTTTGAATCACCGACAGAAAAGATTTTACGGCTGCTTTACCTAGCCTCCCGCATGACAGTCCTCTCAGACCACGACATCGTCTACAGGCTGGAAAGGGGGACGATGAGGATCGATCCCTTCCGCGAGAAGAACCTCACACCCAACGGTTACGATCTCACGGTATCGGAGGTCTACACCCGGAATCCCGAGGGGAAGGTGACGATCGGTCAGGTCTATCTCGATCCCGGAGACTGGTGCCTGGTGTCCACGAAGGAATATCTCGAGGTGCCGCCGGACCTTTGTGCTAACCTTTGGATGAGATCGTCCTTCATCAGGAAAGGACTTCTCGGTGGCTTCGGGGTGGTTGACGCGGGTTTCAAGGGTACATTGACCTTCTCGGTATCGAATCACGGTCCGGAACGGGTCTCCCTGCCCATCGGAGAAAGGATATGCCAGATAGTATACCTCAAACTCTCGTCGAGCCCGCAGCACCTGTACGAGGCTAGATCGGGCACCTACCAGGGCCAGACGGGTATCACTCTGGACGGGGGAAAACGGATTTGAAGGGATCGGTCTGCGTCGAGCAGGGATGCAGCCACTGCTGCAGGGATACGGAGATGAATCTCACCCTGGAGGATGTGGACAGGATCTCGGGATCGGGGAAAGAGGACTTCTATCACGAGGATACCATGCAGCTCCGGAATGTGGAGGGAAGGTGCATCTTCCTTTCAACGGAAGGAAGGTGTTCCATATACGACATGAGGCCTCTCGGCTGCAGGCTCTACCCCCTGATCATGTCGCTCCCTTCAATGGAGCCGCTGCTGGACGAGGAATGTCCTCATCGCGACCTTTTCACAGTGGAGCCCGAGGAAGTAATGGAGCTCGGAAAGCTCGTGGAGACACTCATCGAGGAAGGATTATGAGATACATAGCACTGATGTCTGGAGGGATCGATTCCCCTGTGGCCGCATACCATATGCTGAAGGCTGGTGCAGAGGTGAGGGTCCTGAACATGGACAACAGGCCTTTCGGTGAATTCGACGAGCTGGAGAAGGTCGACGAGCTTGCCAGAAGGTTGAAGGCACTCTTCCCGGGGAAAGTGAGGATGTTCAGGGCCTCGCACGGGATCTTCCTCTCGGCCTTCAGGGAGCACTCAAATCCCAAGTATACCTGCGTACTTTGCAAGAAGGCAATGTTGAAACTGGCCGATCATCTGTGCGGTGTGTGGGACCTAAAGGGAATCATAATGGGGGACTCCCTCGGCCAGGTCGCATCCCAGACACTGCCAAATCTTGCGGCTGTGAGTGCTGGTGTGGGACATCCGATCATCCGCCCGCTCATCGGGATGGACAAGGTGGATATTGAGAAGGTGGGGAAGGAGATCGGCACCTTCGATATCTCCATCAGGAGAACAACGGGTTGCACCGCGACTCCGAAGTATCCGATAACCAGGGCAGACGCGGAGGCTCTCGAGATCGAGGCACGGAAGGCAGGATTGGATGATCTGCTGCCGCGGGTTGCGGGCACGGTGGCGGAGATCGATCTCCGTTAGCGTTAATATACCCGAGAGCGATACACGTGCAGGGTGAGATAGTGGAGTATGCGGAATGCAAGCTCTGTCAGAACGGTGTCCTGCTCCCCTTCACCGGTCCCGAGGGGCATACTGTTTATTTCTGCACCAACTGCAGGGCCAGGTTCTCCGGTTACCAGGAGGAGCCCATGTTTGAGGGGGTCCCCGTTTTCTCCGAGATGGCAACATATCTGGTGAGGGATTCCCTGGATTCCGGGGAGACCTTCACAAGGGGGAAGCTTCATGACGATTACAGGGCCATACTCGACGAGAATCCGCCCCTCCCGCTCGATTCGGCAGTACCGGTGTGCGATTTCTGTTCAAGGGACCTGGTCCTGACCTGCGAGCATCTGGAGCTTTGCTGGCTTCCGAATCCCTGACCATACCTTCCCCGTTACTGCAACCTCTCCAGGTATGTCATTATCCTCGCAGGTGCGGCCCCCAAGGCCGTACATGTTTCCAAGCTAACTCCTCTGCCTGTGAGGTCCATGTGGTGCTGGCCAATGTTCATGATCTTCTCGGGAAGCCCTCTCGGACCGAGTCCGAAAACAAGGAGGACCGATCTTCCGTCCCTCAGCATACCGGCTATCTCGGCGGGTGCGGCGGAGATCCTGGTGTCGGGACGTCTCGTGGCTATCACAACCCTTCCGAGCTGGGGGGGAAATCCCCCCCTTGGAAACGGGAAGCTGGAGAACCGGCCGCTCTCTGCAAGTTTCAGGATCCAGTCCCCGCCCTGACCTATGGAGGTCGTGGAAACGAGCCATTCTGCGATCTCTCCCGGCGTCCTCAGGTCCTTGGAGAAGGGGAATCCGAAGACGGCGAGGTTGCAGTCGAAGGCTGAAGCGACAGGGGCAGCCCTTGCCAGAGCCCTCCTGTGGGCTTCAGCCAGTTTCACCGGGTCCAGTGAATTATACAGACCCATCGTCAGTCTGCCTGTCATTCTTCATTCCCCTGAAGGCTATGTAGATCTCGATTGACCTCTTCAGCGAGGACCGGGGCTTCAGCCTGTCGACATTGCCGTAGCTTCCGCCAAATTCCTCGATCAGCTCGTCAACCTCCGAACCCTGGAACATCTTGACGAGGGCGGAACCCCCCGGTCTCAGCACCTTCGATGCTATACCCAGTACCGCCCAGCAGAGGGCAAGCGACCGTCCGCGGTCCAAAGTCCTGTTCCCGGACAGGCTCGGTGCAGCGTCGGATATCACAGCGTCGTAGGCATCGAAGAGACCGAGTACCCGGTCGACAGTTTCCGGGTCCTCTATGTCCCCGTTTATGAAATCAACCCCTTTGACAGGTTCCATGCCGATCAGGTCCACAGCCACGACCGCGCCCTTCTGCCCCACTATCTCCGCCGCGACCTGGCTCCATCCCCCGGGGGAAGCGCCGAGGTCGAGAACGCGGTTCCCACGGCGGATTATCCTCGTCCTTGAATTGATCTCCTTGAGCTTGTAGGCGGCCCTCGACCTGTAACCTTCGGTCCTTGCCCTTCTGTAGTAGGGATCCCGTTTTCTCTGTCTGATCCACTCCTTCGTCAATTGAGAACCTCAGATTGGTTTGATGATACCTATCGTGGGTTCATAGATCTGACCCTCATCCAGGAGCTCCTGTATGGTCTCCTCGAGCTGAATCTTGTCAACCCCGCTCTTCTCACATTTCGTGATTATGTCCCGATATAGAGCCCCCTTGTCCCCGGATAGCTCGTTTATTATCTCCAGGATGACCTCCTTGAGGTCCTCCTTCACGGGTTTCCGGTCCTGCTCTTCGGAGGTTCCCTCCTCCTCGGCTGGCTTCTGAACACCGACACTCTTTCCACCACCTTCGAGGACGAGGGACAGGGCATCCTTAACACCCTCCTTGTAGGGGGTCAGGTCGAAATTCCCGTATAGACCAACAGCATTGGCACCGGCCTCTGCCGCCCTTCTCGGATGGTCCTTCTCCATGAGGGAATCCACCGTCGGCTGGTCCTCGGTCATGGCATCCTTCACTGCCCTCAGCCTCTCCATCGTGTACTTGGAGGTCTCCACGATCCACTTGTCCCTCTGGGGGATGTCCACCGGGAACACGACCTCCGGCTTCACGGATGCATAGAAGGTACCGTCCTCCTTCACGAAGGTCCTGACCTTGCCGACCACGCCCACCAGCGCCGGTGGTTCGAGCTTGCCTATCGCCGTCAGGGCCTGGGGCTGATACTGTCCGGCATACAGGTAGAAGGTACCCGTTGGATCCCTGACCTCGACCCTGTACTGCGGGGAATCGTCAGAGCCGGTGTTGCTCTTGGTCATCATCACACCGACGAAATAGACCCGGTTCACCGTAGCGCCCAGAGGAGTTATGATATAGTTGGGGGCATTCTCCTCCAGGCCCCGGTCCTCATGCTGGGACCTGTTGTATTCGACGGCGAAGACCCTTCGGGCCACCTCCCTCATCCTTGCCATCAGATCACCTCCAGGACGTCAAGGAGTGCCCTTGCCTCATCGAGGTCGTCGGCCTCCTCCGGTTTGACCTGGGCCGGCAGGATCGTGGGGCCGAAATCATCCCTTATCACGTTGCCTCTCATCACGAAGTCCCTTCCGAGCAGCTTCTGGCTGAGCTCCCCGATGATCCTCTCATCGTCGTCGCAGTACCTCTCGACGCATTCAGAAACCTTGCGTCCCAGGACCTCTTCTGTGATCTCGGTGTTGAGGACCGCGAAGAGCGCTCCCGTTCCGTCATCGAGAACGACCTTGGTCCGCAGGTCCGCGATGCCCTCCTGCTGTCCATGTATCGAGCAGCTGCCGTTCATCAGGGCCCTGTTGCATTCGGGGCACCTGAAGATCAGTCCGGACCCGTCCCTCACCTCGATTATAGTTCCCGATATCTCAATATCCGTGGCCCCTGCGTTCAGAAGGTCCTCCGCGAATAGGCGGGGGGTCTTCATAACGTCGAAATCCTTGCTGCTCTCCTTCTCTATCTCTGCCCTCTCATCGAAATTGATCTGGGGGATGCCTCTCCACTCCTTGACGTAGGCGCCCGTGATCTTGACCACGTCACCGATCTCGAAATCGAAATCGGACCATGATGTGAACCGGACCCTCTTGGTATCGTCGGCCAGCATACCGTCGAATATGCTCTTTTTTCCCTTGTCGGTCTCAATGGTCCTCTTCTCGAGGTCCATCACCTTTGCGGTTATCTGTATGTTTCCCATTCCGGGTCTGACGTCCTTGAGCAGCAGCTCCTGAATGTTGCCGAACCGGGGAAGTTTGGAGATATCGAGGTCCGCCAGGGGATCATCCTGGGCCTCCTCTATCCTGGTGTAGGGTCCAAGGTTGATCTCGACCTCTCCCCGGAAGGTCTTGGCCGATGCACCCCTGATCACATAAGTGGAGCCCTTATCCAGCATCTGCCCCTCCCAGGAAACGAACCTTCTGATCATTGTATCGTCGGCAACGAGTCCGGTGACGAGGGTCTTGTCCCCGTTCTGGGTCCGCTGGACCCTTTCCTTCGACGAGAGACACCTGACAGTCAGATCGATGTTCATCTCCCCGCCTTTGAGCTCTTTCAGCTTCTTATCGCCCAGGGGGGTAAAAGACGCGGGCGTTCCTCCGAACTTGCGGATGATCGCCTTCTTGGCTTCCTGGGGTATGATACCGTAGCGAAGGTACCTGTCCAGTTCTTCCTTTAATTTTTCTTCTTCGATATCCGGTAGCGCCTCTTTTATCTCTTGGATAACAGGCGCGATCTGTTCCTGTTCCATGGAACCCCTCCTTACCCTAAGGGGTGGATTCTCGATAATACAGTAGATGGATAAAAGTGTTCTCTACGTTGTTCCATCGGTCTCCTTTCCACTGGAAATGGGATGCATGCCGGGGATCGGTCATCCCATCTGCCCGGGACGCTGCGGCGGAGGGCTCATCGGCTGCTGAGAGGGGATCGGTTGAGGTGTCTGAGGTTTGGGAGTTATGGGTATCCCGAGCCGTAACTTGTCCTCGTCTGAGAGGCTCTCGAAATCGAGCGTCAGCAGTACGCGAAGCTCCTTCTTCTTCTGGGCCACGACGTACAACCTTATGATCGCGATGGGGAGGACTATGATGAACGCCAGCACGAAGAATATGGGGATCAGCGGTAGAAGTGGTTCGTACTTGACCTCCATGTCTATTATCAGATCCGGATCGTCGTTCGTCGAATCCGGGTCGTCCGGATACCTCATGATCATGACATAGTAGTTGTTGGTGTCGCAGTCGCGGAACGCCAGGTCCCATATGATCTCTGGATGGGCACCGTTTATCGTGGCATTGCGGAACGATTTGGCTTTGAGATAGCTGATGTCATCACCGTATTCCGCACCGAAACCGGACCCCCTGGGGGGTATCTTGTCCTTGAAGATGAAGATGTAGGCGTTAGCCCCCTTGTAGGTGTCCATGTAATTTGGATTGAGATCGAACTCGAAGTGGATGAAATACCAAGATGGTATGGCTATGGTCTCGATACCGGTTTCGGTGTTCGTGTTCCTGGGAACCTTGAACTGATCGGTCTGGGTCGTGCTAAGCTCGGAGACCGGAGCGAGGAAGACACCAAGGACGACGAAGAACAGGAAAGCGGTGAATATGACTGCCACTACCCAGCGTAATCTGGCGGCATCGAGGTCCGCAACCCTGTCCAAAAGTTTCTCCTGTATGGCATCGTTGTCGCTCTGCAGCATAGTGGGACCCCCGGAACCGGTAAGCGGTGCCTGATTGTCCAAATCCATAATAAACTTTTACTAGACCCGGAGGTCACTCCTCATCGTAATGGAGATATCTATCCCGCCTGTTGACGGTGTTGCGAAGGATGAAAAGAAGGAGTGCAATGACGACGAGCAGGAAGGAGGCGATGCCGGCTGCATACCACTTGATGTCCCCGTTCGGCACATGCGGGAACCTGTCCTCGTTGTCACCGATACCGTCGCCGTCGGTATCTCTCCACTCGGAACTGTCATGGGGAAACTCATCCCCGTTGTCGCCGCGGCCATCTCCATCCGAATCCGTCCACTCCCCTCGATCATAAGGGAAAGCATCTATCCGGAGGCCCGTAGTTGAATCCAGTTTGTCGTAGCCCCGGTTCCATTCGTCCGGATACCCGTCACTGTCGGAATCTTTTGAAGCCGCCCTGTCGTTTGGAAAGCTGTCGTCCCGGTTGAGGACACCGTCACCATCATTGTCCATATCGTACCATTCGCCCCACTCGTCGTAGTTCTTCTCCTGGACCTCTATCCTGATGGCGAGCTTCTCGGTCGATTCGTTCCCGTCCGAAGCCCAGCACTGGACCGTCCTCCATCCCTTGATGTAGTATATGTGCTCCACGACCCTGCCTTCTGCTTTCGATCCGTCGCCGAGATCCCAGTGGTATATCAGGTGGTCCATGTCCGGGTCCCGGGCCGGGTCGACCCAGAAAGTGACCCTCTGACCGACGGCTGGTTTCATGGGGGTCACGTTGAGCTGTCCTGTCCATACGGGCGGTTCGTTGGTATCCACCAGCTCGAAGTTCAGCGTGACATTGGAGCTCGCCCCCAGAATGTCCGTCGCTTTGAACATCACGAATATCTGGACCGAATCAATGTATATTCCACCGGTTTTCCATATGTCCTGGTCCGCAAGGTCAAGCCAGAAGATCCCCGTTGACGGGTCCAATCCCACGTTGCCACCAGGAACCAGGTCCAGATGAGGAAGCTGTTCCTTCAACGGAGGAAGGGAACCGCCAAGCGAGCTTTCTATGTTCGCCTCGATAAGGACGGCTCCGTTACTGTCCAGGTCCTCCACCTCGAGATCTACCTCGAGCATCTCGTACTGGGTCCATCTCTCCCTCGTCAACACCGGGACCGTGATCAGAGGAGGGATATTGATGTGGTCGATCTCAAGTATCACGAGGAGAACTACCTCCGAGAGATCACGGTCGCGGATCCGGAACAGGAGCCTCTCGTTCCCGGACCTCCAGTCGTCCAGGGTGATTGTCAGCGAGACCTCCCCGGTCTCGACCCCCAGGACCGGTCTCTCGTCCCAGATGTCCGATCCCTCGGCATCGAACTTGAAAAAGAGAGCATCGCCCTCATCCGGTGCATCCCCGTCCGTTGCGTTTATCGTGAAGTTGAAAAGGGTCCCGTCATGAACTGTCTCGAGACTGCTGAGGTCGATCTCGAAACCACCCTCATCGGTCCTGGTGACGGGATGATCCCTTCCCTTGACCGTCAGGGAATGAACGACGGGGGGATCGTTTACGGGAGATATCCGCAGAGCAGCCGTCCTGTTGCATGTGTGGTTCTCCCCCAGACCTATCAGCTCGAAGGAAGCCCACCCGCTCATACCGGGCAGAGGCTCTATCAGGAGAGAATGGGAGGAGACCTCGCCAATGACGGTGATCTCTGCGATGGTGGTCAGGATCGACACCGAACCGTTCAGGGATCCGGGGGGTGCCAGGAGATATCCTATGATGCTCTCGTTCTCCGCGACAAAGGGGGGGTCCTTGCAGTCCAGGAGCACAGCCATCGGGATCGAATCCTCCGGGATGGTCGGTATCCCGGACCAGTCCGGATTCGGAAGTATCGGCCCTGATGACCGGGATGCTTCACCTGCATCGATCATTTCCAGAGCCCCGAACAGGACCGCTGCAGATGCAAGCGCGGCGAATGCAAGGACAGGAATGGATCTCGTCTTCTCACCCCGGAGCACATTGGCTGTGGACTTATTAAGTAACACTGGAACAGTTCTTTTATATTCCACTAGACAAGGAAGTGACACCGTCCCCGAGTCCATGAACATTTGAATTCCGCAAACTTAAAATCACAAAAAGGACGGTAGGGTCGGTTGGTGACCCCCATGAGGAAGGACCTGATACCAGCATTGATGATGATCCCTCTCGCACTCCTGCTTCTCTCAAGTGTTATGATGCCCGCAGGAGCGGACGGTGCTGCAGTGGTCGTTGATAAGACCATGATCACCTACGATCCGGAAGAACCCCTGCATTCCGACGAGTTCAATGTTACGGTCGAGCCCGTTCTCATTGATGCCGAGCCCATAGAGAACGGCGTTCTTCTCATGTGGTCCCTGTGCACGGAAGAAGGCTGCGGTGTGGCTCAGCCCGAGGCCATGACGGACAATGGTGACGGGACCTGGTCCGCGGTTATTGGACCCTTCGATGAGAAACATCCCGTATCCGGATTGGTCCATCAGGACATCCTCTTCAGGATCAAGATCACCGCCGCTCCAACGGGCGGGGGCGATGATATCGTCGAGGAGAGTGAATCGGTCACTGTTTACTTCGACCTTCAGGGAGTTGACGATGACGATACGACCGATGACGACACCGGAGATGATGATGACGATGATGATGATTCACCATTCGGAATAGAGATCGTCATAATCGGCGTCCTGCTGGCTGCCGGTTACTTCGCCATGAGGAGACGGAACTAGGACGGGGGCAACGTCGCCCATCCCTTCTCCAGATGAGCGTCAAGCACATCGATCAGGTCATTGTTGTCAAGAAGTGCCATTCCCCTAGCTGAGCCAGGTATGAACACCCCTTCACCGTTCTCCTCGCCGTCCAATTCCTTCCTTTCAAGGATGGTGTTCATCGCCAGCTCGGCCGTTCCATCGCCATTGCTTGCGGCAAGAAGTATGGGCAAGACATCTCCCCAGTCCTGGAAAATCTGCTCGACGTCCAGTCCGTAGCAGTCCAGGGTCGGTGAGAGAACGACGCCTGACTTGATACCTTTCTGTGAGAGCCTCGCGAACTGGTTCATTGCAAAGAGACCTCCCTTTCCGACCCCTATGAAGGCCGACTTCTCGCCTGCATGGGTGTTGGGGTTGCCGTTGATATCGTCTCCCTCCACCCACTCGACCGCTGCCCGGATATCATTGCTGATCCCGAGGAAATCTGTATAGGTCATGGTTGTCCAGTCGTATTCGATCTCCTCCGATCTGATGCTTTTCGTCGATTCTCCATGGCCCCTGAGATCGATTGCTAGGACGTTGTAGCCTTCCGATTGAAGATGACCCGCGTAGTCCTTCCAGACCGTACGGTCCTTGCCGATGTCATGGATGAGGTAGACAGTTTCGGCACCCTCTTCAGTGGAGGAATACCATGTTCCGTTTATGACGGCCCCATCGGAAGCAGCGTAGAAGATCGTCCTCCCCGGGGGAGCCGCTTCACTTCCCTCGTTGAATATCGAATAAACGAGAAGTGACGCAGTTACGATCACCAGTGCCACCCCCAGAACGAGCAGGAGACCTATCACCATCGAGTTCGTTCTCTCGAACCTGGGCGACCTTGTCCGTCTGATCCTGGCCTCCCTTGCCTCCCTGATCCTTGCGACGGGATCGAGTCCCGGATGCCTCCGCCTGTAGTGCTTCGTCAGGTTCTTCTCGTTTATCATCATCGAGCAGTCCGGGCATTCCACCCTGTTCGATCGGTCGCTCATCTGTATCGAGGAGACTATCCCCGGTCATCGTTTTAATATTTTTTGAGATGGGGCCGTATCAACCGCGGGATCGGAAACCCAGCATCAGTGACATCAGGGCCGCTTCCGCATCCAGAGTGTCCAGGCCTGACAGGGCCGAGGGCTCGAGTTCCTGGAGGAAGACAAGGGCCTCGGGCAATCCACGGGATGCTTTGAAGTACTCTCGCGCCAGCCCCTCGGAGAGCCCGGCCTTCCTGGCCATCTCCAGAAAAGGAGCCTCTTCAAGTCCCTTCAGGGACAGGACCGCGTCCCCCTTAACCTCCATCTCCCCGTCCATTATACCAAGGAGAGGCAGTTCCATGAGATCGTCCGGCCATTCCCCGTCCCTGGGATCCCTCAACCTGGCCTCCCCCCCCTCTATCAGTGTCGATGTCACATCCACAATCGGCGCCCCGACCATCACCAAGACATCGTAGTCCGAGGGTTCGATGCAGTACTCCTTGTCCCCGCCAATCGTGAGCCAGAGACACTCCATTCCAGAGGTCTCCGCGAGCATGGAGACCAGCGTTCTCTTGCCGGCACCTCTCTCTCCTACGAGTGCCGAAACATCATTGTTCTCGATGAGAGAGGAAAGCCTCCTCAGGGCATCATCCCTTGCGACGAACGGGTCGGGAATCCCCGGAGGGGGTAGGGGTCTGAAGCCCTCGGGCAGACAGATCGACTCCGTCCCCTCCCTCCTCACCGAACTCGAGAGGAACAGTATCTCGTTCCAGCTTATCCTCTCCTTGCCCACGGTTAGGAAAAGTGATATCGGGATCTGGCTCATGGAGCCCGATCCAAGAAGGTCGTTGATCCTCCTCAGGGCATCCACACATGGCTCCCTGTGTGCGGATCCCTTCTCGTCCGTCCATTCCATCATGGTCTCGTTGGCCCTTGACCTCAATGCAGTGGCCGCCATGATGCCTTTGGGGGTGAGAGAATACACCTTTACCCTTCTGGTCCTGCCGGGTGCCCGGCCCTGGGATTCATCTACGAGTCCATCCGAGATAAGGGGCTTCAATGCCCTTGGCACATGTGTCCTGCCGATACCGCAGTAGGCTGCGATGTCATCCTGGTCTGCGACCCCCCCTGACCAGTCCGCACGGCTGCTCTTCATCAGAAGATGCAGAAGGACCCGATCCCCCGAGGTAAAGGACAAGTCCCGATCAACCCCTTTTCCTGTTGTATTCGAGGGCAGCCTTCACCAGACCGTAGAACAGAGGAGCGGGTTTCTGGGGATGGGATAGGAACTCAGGATGGAACTGGCTTCCGATATGGTAACGGTTGCCAGGGAGCTCGCCTATCTCCATCTTGATGCCGTCCTCGGATATGGCCGAGAACACCCATCCCTTCTCCTGAATGGTGTCTATCCACTCGGGATTGATCTCGTAGCGGTGCCTGTGCCTCTCCCAGATCTCCTTCTTGCTGTATAGCTCGTGGGCGAGTGTTCCATCTGATATCATGGCCTTCTGTGCCCCGAGCCTCATGGTGGCACCCATCTGGGTCACCCTCAATTGTTCGGGGAGGAGGTCCACCACGGGATATTTCGTATCCGGATCGAACTCCGTGGAATTGGCCCCCTCGAGCCCCATGACGTTCCTTGCGAACTCTATGACAGCCAGCTGAAGTCCGAGACAGATGCCAAGGAACGGTATATCGTTCTCCCTCGCGAACCTTATGGCCTCTATCTTGCCCTCGGTGCCCCTCACGCCAAAGCCGCCAGGAACGAGGATGCCGTCGCACATGGAAAGCTTCCTTCTCATCTCATCCAGGTCGGAATCCCAGTTGTTCCCGCGCTCCGGTGCGTCGATCCACTCCACCTCAACGTTCGCC
Source organism: Thermoplasmatota archaeon (assembly GCA_049472275.1). Taxonomy (GTDB): domain Archaea; phylum Thermoplasmatota; class Penumbrarchaeia; order Penumbrarchaeales; family Penumbrarchaeaceae; genus JAFGLL01. The sequence continues at coordinate 22,290 of JBLIRL010000005.1, forward strand.
CCGACCTCCGCCGACGAATGCTCGAAGGCCTTGTAGTGGGAGATGTAGGAGTCCTTCAGACCCGTATATTTACCGACCAGTGCTATCTTGACTGTATCCTTGGTGGACCGGATCCTCTCCACGAAATCGTTCCATTTTTCCATTTCCGTGGGTTTCTTCTCCAGGCCGAGCCTGTCGCGGACCCGGTCGGTGATGCCCTGATCGTGCAGCAGTCTCGGAACGGAATATACCGTCCCGACGTCATGCGCCGAGAACACGCCTTTCTCGGGAACGTTGCAGAATAGGGATATCTTCCTCTTGGTGGAGATATCGAGAGGTTCCTCGCACCTTCCGACTATGAGGTCCGGCTGGATACCTATCGACCTCAGCTCCTTGACACTGTGCTGTGTGGGTTTGGTCTTCTGCTCTCCCACCACTCCCATGATCGGGACCAGTGTGGTATGGACCACCATCACGTCCTTCAGTCCGACCTCCATCTGGAGCTGTCTGGCCGCCTCGAGGAAAGGCATCGATTCGATGTCGCCCACGGTCCCACCGAGCTCCACCAGGCAGACCTCGGCACCGGACTCCGACGCTACCCTCTTTATCGTATCCTTGATCTCGTTGACAATATGGGGTATGATCTGGACCGTCTTGCCCAGATAGTCCCCGCGGCGCTCCTTCTCGATGACCGATCTGTATATCTTCCCCGTGGTGATGTTGTGGTCCGACGATAGGAACTCATCCAGGAACCTCTCGTAGTTGCCAAGGTCCAGATCGACCTCCCCGCCATCGTGAAGGACGAATACCTCGCCATGCTCGTAAGGGTTCATGGTCCCGGCGTCGCAGTTGAGGTAAGGGTCGACCTTGATTGCCGTGACCTTGAGTCCGGACCGTTTCAGAAGCAGGCCGATCGAGGATGTCGTAATCCCCTTTCCAAGTCCGGAAAGCACCCCACCCGAGACAAAGATATACTTCATCGATACCACTTTTATGAGTATGGAGAACTCATACATAAAGGGTGTTCAGGAGGTCGATGAACCTACTTGTTGAGCTGGCCGAGGAACCCGTTGACCTCCCATTCGACCTTGCCCCTTTTTCCGTATCTTACCCAGTAGGGAATGATGACACGCCTCGAGCTTATGAGCTTGAGAGTGTTGGGATCGAAACGGAATTTTATCTCCCTGTAGATCGTCGACATCAGAGTCTCCCTGACCTTGCGGTCCTTGGCGAGCTTCTCGCTCCTTATGCGGTTTCGAAGCGTGGACATGGCAGTGTTGTGGACATCCTTTAGGTCCGTGAGGGTCTTTGGGGCGTCCGAGCCGTCCCATTTCTCCTTGAGGTCAGCGATCTCGTCGAAAAGTGATCCGGGAATGTCGGTAACCTCTCCCCGAAGGCAGTCGTACAGATATGTCCCGTCGTGGACCATCGGATCGGTCCCGTCATCGGGGACCATGGAATAGGTCGCTTCCAGAAGAAGGAAGGGTCTGTTCTCCTTCCTGATCTCCTCACCCTCCTTTGCACCGCCAAGAGAGAGGGCCTCGTTCCTGTCGAACTTCATCGGGACGAGAGTGGAGCCCTTCCAAGGGTTCCGGACCTTATCCTCCGCCACCGCGGGTTCGGATTCGGGTTCGGGTCTCTCCTTCTTTCCGGATTTGTCCTCCTTCATCCGGGTCACATGCTTCTCGAAACCCGACCACGGGTTCATCAGGATCTCGTCGGGGACCTTCTTCGGACTCTTCTTCGGCTCCTCCTTCTCGACCTTCTTGGGAAGGTCTTCCTCCGGAGGTTGATCGAAAAGCGGCATGTCCATGAGTATCGGTTCGGGTTCCGGACCTCCCGATCCCCCTACCTTCGGGTCGCTGGCGGGAGCGGGAGCTGGCGGGACCCTGCTCTCAGCCGAAGCTTTCGTGATCTCCCCGAGGGGTCGCTCGTTCTGAATAACCTTGGTTCCCGGCTTCTCTGTCTCGGTGCGGTCGACCATCTCGACCTCCCGTATCCTGAAACCTCCAACCTGCTCGCTCGTTATCTCCTGGAAATAACTTCTCAGTTCCTTGACAGGCTCCAGATCATCTTTGGGAAAGAGGTCCATTATCGAGCCCTTCCTTCCCTCCGGATCGCTCCCTTCCCATCCGGCCATCAGATACTCCCCCAGAGAGGCAGCGATCTCGTTCCTGTCCCAGGTCGCGACGCTCTCTGTCTCGAATACCGACCTGACGGACCTCGGAAGCTTTGAGGATGATATGAAGATCATCGAATCCGCCGAGTCGTTCTGACCCATGGAAACGAACATCTCCGCCTCTCCCTCCGTGATGCTGGACCCCGTCATGGAATATCCCACCGCCAGCCTTTCGGCGTCCCTCGACAGCAGAATGTACCGGTTCTCATCGGATGACCTGAGGACCTCGTAACCCTTCTGAACGAAGACACCCTCGATGGCAGCTAGTACATCCAAGGTCAACACACCTTCGGCTAGAACGTGGGAGAACATATTAAACGTGTCGAATGAACCTCAATCATCCAAGGATGAGAGGACGTCCAGCATGTCCTTCTCAACGACGTCCCTTTTTCTGGGCTTGCCACCCAGCAGGGGGCCGGACCTTCTTTGGGGCTTCCTGACGGGGGTCTCACTGGCCGCCGGCAGCTCTATGTCGAAATCATCCTCCGTCCGGTGCAGGTCCAGAACCGGGGCGGACCTTTTCGGGGCGGGCCTTTCCTTTCCCGGAGGCGGAGTTTTGGCTTTCTGGACCTCCTTGTCCTTTTTGAGCTCCTTGTCCAGCCTCTCCTTCTCCTTCAACTCCCTTCGCAGCTGGCGGCGCTCCTCCCTTCTGGCCCTGTTCTGGGCCCTTCTTTCGGGATTGGATATGACCCTGTACAATGCGACGAACCCCGGTTCCTTTACCTTTCTTCTCCTCATCACAAAAGGGTTGATCCCCAGGTTGAACAGGAGTATTGCCATGATAATGTATATTGTGATCGCCCACATCCAAGGAATGTAGACGAAATCGATGCCGTTGACCTGAACGAATATACCCGTCTCGTACTCAAGAGGCTCCTCAAGCACTCCGTCCTTGACCTGATAGGAGGAATAATGAGAGATTGCTAGGACCGAGAAATCGTGCATCTCCATGTGATATTTGGGCTCGATACGCCGCGGTGCGGTTATCTTGATCCTGGTGGAGGAATACGAATCCGGGTCCAGGTCCAGAACCGTCTCCTCGAACTCGAATATCCACCCCGACTTCGCATGGGCAAGGGCTCCCGGCATCGAGAGCTCCACTCTCTCGTAGCCGTTTCCGTTGTTCTTGACCAGGCATTCCACCCACCCGGAGGAGCCTGGAGACAGCTCGAGCATCACGGGATCGAATGTCATATAGAGGTAATGGTACGGCCTGACGTTGACGAACAGTGGATAAGGAAGGATGTCGCCGGAGGCGAAGGGGCCGATACCGGTATCCTGGTACTTCGCTGTCCAGGACCCGAACACCGAGACGTTCACCAGAGAGCCGGTTACCGTGGAGAACTTCGTCATGGGGGCTATCTGGATGTTCACGGTGATCGGATAATGTGCCAGTTTGGACTGGGGGGTTATATCTATTATGTTGGGGAACACCGTTCCCGTTACCTCGGGGTGTTCGGAGCTGAACTTCAGGTCTATGAAGATCCTGGTCCTGAGCAACTTGGCGGACCTGTAGAACTCGAGCGTGCCATCGACTATCACCCTGCCGGTCTCTCCGGGGCCGGTCTGGATCTCGATCATATTACCTGTCCGGAAACCCTGGTCCGATGCGAAGTAGAACTGCGCGGAGACCGGAAGTACAGCCTCAGCGTCCTCGGTAGCCTCATCGACAAAGGAGATCGCAGAGAGAACGGTAACGAGGAGTATCGACACAACAAGGGCGGTCCTGCCCGGTCTCCATATCCATTTCGCCATAGCCGATCCCCTTATCTGTCCTGAGGTGTCTCGATCTCGTCAACTATCTCCTCGCCTGCATAGATCGCATCGATGGAATGTACCGATCCTGCCATCTCTTCAATAGCCTTTCTGATCGTGTAGTAGTTGAGGTTGAAACCCTCGATTATCACCTTGATGTTCTCGGTCTCCTGATCGACCTCGTTTAGGAATATCGAGACCCCCGAAACGTGCTTTATCTCGGACAATCTCTCGGAATATTCGACGATGTCCGGCTTGTGCGGTTTGAGAACATCGAGGACTATCTTTCGCAGGTTGGACAACGCTTTTTGCCTCCCTATCCGAAACTTATTTTAGGACTGCGTCCGTATTAGGCAGCGTTATATAAAATGGTTGGGTAAACACCATCTAAAAGACATTACTGGACCTTCGGAGGATACTGCATGGAGGCCGAGCCTTCTTTCATAAAGGGATCTCTTGTGACACTCTCCCTGTACCTGATCGCCATCCCCGTGGGCCTGGTTCCTCTCGTGGGTCAGCTGGTGGCGATCACGCTAGTACCATATCTCGCTGCAGCCCTTGGGGCACGCTTTGCCCGGCCGAAGGAGAGGCTCCCCCTCGCCATCACGTGCTCCCTGATATGGAGCGGGACAATGACACTCGTGCTTCTGCTGGTAATGAGAGAGATCTCCAGCGGTTATTCCCCCATGGGGTTCAGGATAGGATCGATAGCCTGGCTGGTCATATCGGTGATTTGGGTTCTCAACACTCTCTTCACCATCCTCGGAGCCCTCCATCCGTGGAGGGACCCTTTTCGGGAACCCGGAATCTGATGAAAACGCAAGGATCCCCCGAAAGGAGGATGCCAAAGTCACTTACTGCCTACTGCTGGTCGGGTTCCTCTCTCGGGACCGCGCCCCCGGGTGCCGGGCCTGCCTGCGGTCCCTGAGGTTGTTGCTGCGGAGCGACCGGGGCCTGCTGAGGTGGAACGAACTGCGGTATCTGCATCAGCTGTACGGAAGCGGAGTCGGGAGGCGGTGTCTGTGGCGGCCTGTACTGCTGAGGGGCGATCGGAACTTGCATCTGAGCAGCACCCGGGGTCTCGAACCTGGGTGCCTGATCTCCCTGATATCCCACTGCAGAACCTTCAATGGACCCTTCCGGTGCCTGTCCTTCCTGCGTCTGGTCTTCGGTCCAGACCACGTTCTGTGGGTCTGGCGGGGGCCCTTCTGGGGAGCCGGAATAGGCTGACCACTGCTGCTGTTTCTGCTGGGCCTGCATCTGTTTCCTTGCAGCTTCCCTGAGCATCAGCTGCTGGCGTCTGAACTCCTTGTCCTCCTCGAGCAACCTCTCCATGGAACGGTCCGCCTTGCCTATGAGACCGATGATCGAGATGGTTACCCCGGCGAGGAACATCAGGAAGCCGGGAAGGAGGAAGATCCAGCCGGATAGGAACCAACCGCTGCCCCCCCAAGGTGCTTTCCCCTGGCTTACGGCCTGTGTGACCCCGTAGGTGTTCGATTCGGCCTTGACCTTGATAAGGACGGTATCACCTTCATTGGCGATCTTCTCCTTCGAGTAGAACCAGACATCGGGTTCCAAACCCACATCTATGGAAGGCCTTCTATCGTTGCCGTCCCCGTCCATTTCGAAAGCATAATAGCCCTCACCGTGATTGAAGCTTTCAGTCTCCTTGTCCTCGACCCTCAGGGTGATCTTTCCGAATATGTACTCCTCTCCCCCGGGTACTTCATAATAGATCGCACCCGAGTTCTCGTACGGATCGATATTGGAAGAGGAGAAGAAGAATATCATCACCAAGAGGTAGATGGTTATTGCGAGAAAAAGCCCGATGACGGCCACAATACCGCCTCCACCAATCATAACCGGGTTTCTTATCCTTTCGGCCTTCAGATTGGAGAGCTTCGCCTGAACGTCCTCCTCCGAGATCTGGGGGATCTCTTCCCCCGGTATGAAGACCAGCGGAGCACCGCAAAAGGAGCACTTCTGGACGTCTCCATAGTTGTTCTTGCCGCACTTGGGACATCTCGTTGTCAAGCCCACACCCTCCCCCCGATGTTACTCTACCCTAAAATATATTTTTATGTACCGGACTATGACCGAGCGTGAGTCAGAGCAGTGAAGACGATGAGGATGCGGCCATCAATGCGGGGGACAGGGAGAACGATCCGGTCCTCAGGGATGTCCTGCCTTATTCCTCCGATCCGTCTTTCATCGAGGCTGAACTGGTGAAGGCCAGGGATTCAGCGGACCCTCTATCCTACATCGAATCCAGGATGGGGGAGGTCGAGGGCCGGAGAAAGGGGGATCTCAGAATACTGTTGAACCGTTTGACCAGGACCAGGGCCTGATAGGGCCTTACTTGATCGATTCAAGTATCGAGGTGGCGTTCCAGATAAGCGTCCTGGCGTGCAGAGGGATGTTCGGATCATTGGAGAGTTCCTCGAGGGTCGAAACGACACTGGCGCACCTAAGATCAAGTGCCTCGTTCTGTCCGAAAAGCCTCTCCTTTGAGTCCTTTGCCCCTTTCCGGATATTCCTCGGCACCGAGGTGTCCTCGGCAAGCATATCCAGAAGGGTTGACACCTGTTCTAGTTTCTTATCCACAGAATTGGTCATGGCTGAACCTCCAACCCACGGCGGTACGGGGGTGTCATCGCTGTCATCTATAAATAGGTTTCTTCAAAGGCCAACATTGGGATCCCGGTCCCCGTGGTTAAAAAAAAGGGGAAGACCTTTCCAGGCCTTCCCCGGTTTGCAGATCTCGGTCGGGTCACTTCTTCTTCTCGGGAATGACGAGGGTCACGCCGCACTCCTTGCACGGGACCTCGGAGGGCCTCTTGTCTATCGTGACAACCTGCTGGGTCATGCACTTCGGGCACTGGACCTTCACGTTCTCCTTCTTGGCACCACGGTCCGGTGCCTGGGAGGGTATGGGGGCCAGCTTTCCGGGCGCCGAGGGAAGTCCTGCGGCGGCCGAGGGTGCTGTCGGTGCTCCGGAGGCCTCCTTTATGACCTTTCTCGGACCGCCCGGACCGCCTCCCTCCGCCTTCAGCTTGGCGATGATCTCCTCGAGCTCCCTTATCTCGCGGTTCTTGTTCATCGCAAGGAAGACGACCACGATGATCACAAGGAGGATGATCGCGATCAGGATCAGGATGACCCATATGTTCCCGACATACTGCGAGAAGGAGAATACGGGTATGCTCTTCTTCTTCTCGACCTCGTTGTTGTCTGTATCCTGTTCGATGACGATCTCTCCCTCGTTGACCTTGGCAACGAGCTTGTGGTCACCGGCATCCGGTTTCCAGTCGAAGGTGAAGTTCACCTTACCGCCCGCCGGCACGTTCTTCTCCTCGGTCCTGTAGGACTTCTTGCCGTCATACAGGACGACCTCTATGTCCTCGGCATCCGCCGTCCCGATATTGTAGACGGTCACGATGACCTCGTTCACCTCGCCCCTGACGGGATCAGAGGGTATTACGAGGGAATCATCCCTGAGGACGAGCTCCGGTACCTCCGCGTTGATGTAGAGTGTGAAGGTCTCCTTCTCCTTCTTACCCTGGGTGGAGCCGTCGTCCGGGATTACCTCGAACTTCAGGCTCTGGGATCCGAAGACGAAGCCATCCGTCGGATAGAAGCTGATGGTGATCGTTATCACCTTCTCATCGTTCATGGGAACGGCCACGTGTGTCTGGGAGACGGATATCTCCCATCCCGTCTGTGCGGATGGTTTCTTGATGTAGAACGTATCGTCCCTGTTGCCGTTGTTCTGAATGGTCACCTCGACCTCCAGATCGTCCTCGTCGTTGACATCCCATTTCTTGTAGTTGCCCAGCTCTCCTCCGTCCTTGATATCGGAGATGGCTACCTCGAACTTCTGCTCGACATCGACCTCGAAGTCCAGTGTTTCGGGTGCAGCTTCCCTGTCTCCCTTGGATTCCACCTCGACTGTGAAGTCATAGGTTCCGGCCTCGACCTCCTGCGCATCGTTGACCTCGTCGAGATCGGGGACCGTGATGTTCAGCCAGACCCACTTCTCGTCGTCGGCGCCCCTCGGTCCGAGGTTGATCTGGTTGTACTGGAGCTCGGCCCAGTCGTCCTTCGATCCCTTCACCGACAGGTAGAACGTGTCCTGTATATTGGCCCTGTTCTGGACCTTGAAGCGGTATGACACCGTCTCTCCGGGTTTTACCTCGTCAGTGTCATCCTCCGTCTCCAGGACATGTTCGTAGGACTCCTCCACCTCTACCGTAAGTTGTATCGTGGCAGTGGCCCTGTTCTGCTCGGCGAGCGAGGTGGCGTCCCTCTTGATGGTGATCTCGAAGGAGTAGGACCCTGCGAGCGCCTCCTCGGTATCGTCCGGTATCCTCACGGTGAGTGTGAAGGTCTTCTTCTCGTTGGCATCGCCCTTGGCATCCAGCGAGAGCTTGCTGTTGGACAGGGTGGCCCAGCCGTCAGTTTCGAGCTCCCTCACATCTATGCGGAAGGTGTCTATATCGTTGCCCAGGTTCGAGAGGGTCAGCTGGAACACGACGTCGTCGCCGACATCTCCCTTGATCTCCTCCTTGTCCGCCTCGACATCGACACCGTAGGTCTGCTTGACATCCACGGTGAAATCCTTCCAGGCCGTGACGTAGTCCTCCGCGACCTTGAAACCTGTCGTATCTCCCTCGGAGATGAACCTGGCACGGAAGGTGTACTTCCCGGTAAGGGTATCCGCGCTGATATCCAGCATTACCTGGATGGTCGCCAGATCGCCCTCGTCCACATCGTTCACGGTCTTATCGTAGGTGAACTCGAAATCGTCGGAGAGGTCCTCCTCGATCTCTATCTGGAAGTTATCCATGCCCGTTCCGGTGTTCTTTACCTGGATATCGAAATAGGCCTTGAGGTTCGTCGGATCGTCCGGATCCTCCTGGGTCCTTACCAGATCGTTTCCCCTGATGTCCGCACCGTATGCCTGCTTGACCTTCGTGGTCAGCTTGATCGGCTCGGAATATCTGTTCTCGGATTCTGTGTCACCCTCTGAATAAGCCCAGATGTATGTGAAGTACTCCCACGGCTGATACGAGGAATCAGGCACACGGAATGTCACCGTGATGGTCTCGGACTGACCCTTGGGTATCGAGCCTGTCACCTTCTTGCTCAGGATCACCCAGTCGGGTTTGTCTGAGAACTGACCCGATGTGACGATTGCATCCCAGGTGTCCGAATCGACGCCCGCGGGTTTTGTCATCCCGGTCTTCAGCACCTGTATCTTGAAGGTATCGGAAGCCTCTCCCCTGTTCCTTACCTGGACATCGTATGTGACCTCGGTTTCCCGCTCGTCGACATCGGGGACCATCTCCTTGGATTCCTCGGAGGTGACCAGTTCGACATCCCTGTTCGGAAGGACCACTACCTTCAGTGCTATGGTGTCGGTCTTCGCAGTATCGCCGATGGAGGTCGCCTTCAAAGTGAAGGTGACATCCCCCGCCGCCGCGGCCTCATCGACATCGATATTGACCCAGATGTTCTCTGAGGAGTCGACTCCCAGACTGTCAAGGGATGTCTGGGGATTCGTCGGAGTGCTGCCCTCGAAACCGAACTCCACCCAGCCTGACTTCGTGGAGGTCATGGTCAGATCGAATCCGTCAACCGCGTTCCCGAGGTTCTTCAGTTTCACGGTATATGTTATCGAATCTCCCGGCTCCGCATCCTTCGAAGTAGTTCCTGATGGGACGGTCAGCTCGGGTTCGAAGTCCTCGTTCACATCGACCTCGAAGGTTGAAAGGTCGAACGCCTGGTTGGAGGAGGGATCGCTGGTGACGGTGGCATTGAAGGTGAAGGTCACCTTGCCCGCCAGCGCATCGTTCTTGACATCCACCGTCAGTATCAGATCGGTAGCTCCGTTGGGGGCCAGGCCCGATACGGTCGAGGGGGATATCGAGATCCAGTTGCGGTTCGTACTGCTCTGGAGGCTCACGCTTATGGTCGCGGGTTCGTTACCCTTGTTGGTGATGTTCAGCTTGATGTTCTGGAGCTTCGTGCCGGGGTCCGCGCTCTTGGATCCCTCCGGTATCAGGAACTGAACCTTGTAGACGGGCATGACCTTGACCTTGAACTCCAGATCGTCCACGACGATGTCGTCCGTATCCTGGTTTGTCTCGCCCTCGGATACTGCCTGGAAGATCAGGTCGTACGTTCCCGTCTCCACGATCTTGTCATCGATGGACGGTATCGTGACGTTGATGTATACAGTGGCCCTCTGGTTCGAGTTCAGGATCAGCAGAGATGGAGATATCTCGATGTTGTCGAACTCCTTGGATACATCGTCATCGACGACCTCTATCTGGAAGGTGTCGGTGGTCCTTGTCCCCCTGTTCACGATCGTCATCCTGAATGACGCCACTTCGCCCGGATACGCCTGCTCGAATTTGTCATCTGAGGAAAGGTCGCCGGCATAGGCATCCGCGAAGATCGCGGTGAAGTACCTCATGTCGTAGATGGTCTCATCCTCGGAATGGGTCGCGGTAACCTTTGCCCAGACCGAACCCCAGTCGGTATTCGCATCTATCGAGATGTTGGCCCTCAGGATGAAGGTCTGCTGCTCCAGAGGCTGGAGGACCTTCGTTGTCAGGGCGCTGATGGACCAGCTTGCATAGCGGCCGTAATCGGGATACTCGACAGACAGGGTGTAGTAATCGCTCGATGTACCTCTGTTCTGGACGATAACCTGGAAGGCGACACTCGATCCGAGCCCGACCTTGGAATTGTTGAGTCCCGCAAGAACCCTTACCCTGTGGACGGGGTCCAGGACCAGATTGAGAATTATCTCTTTGGTCTTGTCGTCGTTGGTATTGGTGATCGTCCCGTTGTCTGACCTGGCCTCGACAATGAACTGATAGGTTCCGGCGCTTATCCCTGAACTGATCTTTGGCATGTCGAGGGCGAGTTTCGCGGCCTTCGAAGAATCGCTGTTTATGCTGATCTTGCTTTTGAGGTTCTCCGTGAAATAAATGGAATACAATCCCGCGAAACCGGTAGGTGCCGACTTGACGCTGACCGTTATCGAGCTGTCTGTTCCCGAACCTCTGTTGAATACGTCGAGGTCGAAGTACACTTTGCGTGCTGCACCGGTGTCGTTGGAGAACTGGCCCCTGACGCTCTCCTTGTTGGCGGAGATATCGACCGCATAGATCTGTGGTATGCGCACGGAGAGCCAGATGGTCTTGAAGACGTTGCTGTTCTGGGAGCTCGCATTGACCTCGAAGCGGTACGTGCCCTCGTTTGCATTTGATGGAGCTGATACGGTGATGTTGAAGTAGTATATCTGGTCGGCATTCAGAAGCGGGGTGGTCGCTGCCGAAATGAGCGGGCTCCAGTTTGTCTGGATATCGGTTGTCTCCCCTTTTACGGCAAGGTTGAAGGAATCCCTTCCGTTGCCCTTGTTCTGCAGCCGGACCAGCATGTTGTAGGTGGATCCCGGCTGTGCCCTGGAAATGATCGCACCGTTTGGTGCATCCAGGAAGGCGCCGTACTTCTTGTTTATCTTGACCTGGAAGGCCGAATAGGCCGAAACGTCGTGGGTGGAGTTCGCGTAGATCCTGAAATTGTAGGTCTGTGCGAGGACCACGTCCGGGTCCGGTGTCACGGTCACGGTGACCTCCTGCCATCCGTCCCTTGCTAACGTTATTGACGAGGGTTCGACCGATGTGTCCTGGAAACCGTCCGGATAGACCACGTTGAAATCGAAGGTGTCCTGGTCGTTTCCGGTGTTGGTCACGTTGAAGGAGAAGGTCGTGCTCCCGTCGGCGTCGACGGTCTGCAGGGAAGCACCCTTGTTCAGTATTCTGACATCGTAAAATGGCAGGACCACACAGGATACCTTCACCGAACGCTTGATCAGAGAATTTCCAAGAGAAGTTGCGTTTATGTAGAACTCGCCCTTGGAGTTGACGGCGGGCCTCAGGGACTTCGAGGGCGGATATGCGAAGAATGTCACAGAGACGTTCCTGTCAGCCCCCACCTTTGATGTGGTTGTCGTGGAGAGGTCCCCACCCCATCCTGCAGCGATGTATTCAGGTGGTATGTAGTACTCCAAATTGAACTGGTCCTCTCCGTTGCCGAGGTTGGTGATCTTGACAATGAAGTTCACAACTGTCTGGGTCGTTACATCTACCTGTTTCACGCCCTCGGACTGGATCGAGAGCTTGTAGGTCTGGTTAACGTTGGTGGTTATGGTCCTCGTTGCGGTTGTGTTCGAATCCGTGATGGATGAGGCCTTGACCACTATCTGGTAGGACTGGGCCTTCGCATCATTCGGACCCTGGACGGTCATCGAAGCGGCTTTCGTCGCACCCGGGTCTATCCTGCCCGTATCGAAATCTATGGAAGCGGACCAGCCAGTAGGTATGTTGGTGGCCTCGAGCCTGTAACCGTCCCTGTCGTTCCCCTCGTTCTTCACGTTGAAGTTGTAGACGACCGAGCCGCCGGGATTCATGGATTTTATCCCGGGGGAGCTGATCGACACACCGTATGTCCTCTTAATTAGCGTGGAGATCAGGACCGACTGGGATGAGTTCAGGGAATCCGTCTGGGATGCCACCCTTATTGTGGCATAACAGTATGCGGAAATGTTGGCCCCTGTCGGTGCCCTTACGGAAACGGTGAACGTATCCGTCCCGCCGCTCGGGATGTTAGAGGTCGTTGTCTTGGACAACGTCACCTGCCAGCCTGTCGTCGGGGAGGCGGATATGCTGCTGGAGATCGAATATCGATCCCCGTTGTTCCCCTCGTTCGTTATGGTGAACGCGTAGTTCTGCTGGCTGCCGGCGGTGACCTCCTTGCTCGCCTTGTCAACGGTCAGGCTAACATCGTACGGCTGTGCCGACCTTCCGGGAGGCATGTAGTAGACGAAAACGCCTAATCCGCTGGCTATCAGCATGATTATGACGAAGATCTGGAAAAACCTTTTCCATTCTGATGTTCTTTCGGATATCATGGGTATCCCTCTGTCCCGTGTGAGCATTAGAATGTTATTTAATGTTTGTTGCCTAATACTCTAGATTATTGCGAATTTTTGTAAGATTTTTTAATTAAATAATAATAATTATATATTACAAATGTCTTACAAAAAATTTAAAATAGTTTTCATTACATGCCCGACATATAAATAAAACGATCTGGAGGCGATAGGATGACCGGACTACTTACCCTTCGTTTGCCGGAAAATGAGAAGGAAGCGCTGGCCCTGAGCTCGCAGCTATCGGGAATGCCGATATCGAAGGTCATCATGCCGTTCATATCGGAGGGCACCAAGGTATCACTTGGAGCCTCACTGCTCTTCAGGATCGACTCGAAGAACCGGGGGAAGTCGATTTTTCCCTTCCCCAGGGGGCCGCGGTCCTTCAGGTGGATCTGGCAGATGCGGTCCTTTCCCAGCCAGGAGACTTCACGGTAGACATCGAAGCGGGGGAACGAATTTCC
>JBLIRL010000050.1:0-16423 GCA_049472275.1 Thermoplasmatota archaeon
TACAGAGCCTTCGATATGAATAACGGAGATGATGTCAACATCACGATCGTACTCTCGTTACTGTGGAACGGATCGGAACCTGTCGAGCATGACACCGTGATAGAATTCCTATTCCTACCCTATTCCTTCCACCTGAGGTCTTTCGAGATTTCTCCGAACGCGGTGATGGAGGGTGGGGAGTACGTGTTGGAACACGGAAGGATTTATACCTTCGACCTGCTCGTCAGGAGGGAAGGGGGAGAGATGCTGCTCCCCGATCCTCTCACCGGTCCGGTCTTGGTGCTTCTTGTGGATCATATCGAAAGGAAGAGAGTAACCATTCCCTTGATCGATCCTGGCAACGAGACCATCGTGAAACTGGGTCCGATAGAGGTACTCTTCACAGGAGACCATTTCATAGAATTCGCCATAATCGGTATGGGGGCACAAGGTCAGGAGGGCGATCCCTCAATCGGGATCAATGTCCACGTCGATACCCCGGGGAATGAAGCTGATGGGAAGGACCACAGATCCGAGGCGGCTATAGCAGCCATATCATTGTCACTTCTGCTGTTCATGGTGCTTATTGGGGCGGCCATCTACGTCTTCATGAGGGGTGTATCCTTCGGTGAGAGCGACCCCGGAGAGGAATGAGACAGCGAGGTAGGGACTTCGTCAAAACCGGATTCAAGCCTCCGCCCTTTTGTTGCCGATCATGAAGGCCCCCATCATACCCAAAAGGAGTATCTGGAATCCGACAGCCTTACCCTTATTCCCATTGAGATCGATGCCGTCACCCATTTTCATCACAGGAGATGATAACACCCGTATCTTAAAGGGTTTTGTAAACTATGTAAGAACATTTGGGTATAAATATACATAAATAACGCCTGCCCCCTTTCCACAGTTTTCCTCCTCAAAAACGTTATAAAGGATGCCTTGATAGACCCCCGAAGGTGGACCAAATGGTCAAGAGAGATGACATCCACAACATCATTGTGACCGGAAAATCTGGAGCGGGAAAACAACCCCGGATCGACGTGCTGATCAATGAGTTCGGGTTAACGCAGCTTTCCACCGGAAACATATTCCGGGAGTACGTCGGAGCGTTTGACGGTTCCGGTTTCAGAGGGGACCTCGAGGTCTACTACGATGACATCAATGATACATTCGTCAAGGACGAGGTGATCGAGGCTGCCATCAAGGAACAGCTTCCCGATCTGGATGATATCAGACCGGTATTCCTCGGATTGAAGGCGAAGTACTTCATGAACTCGGGCAGGTTCGTTCCGAACTCTTCCACAAACGAGCTCTTCGCAGAATACTTCTCGAAGGGAGGTTACAAGGGTTTCGTACTGGATGGTTACCCCAGGACCCCCGATCAGGCCGATTTCCTTCTTGACATCTGCAAGGCCAATGGAACGAAGATAGATCTTGTGGTACTTGTCAACAATGCGGACAAGCTGATCATCGAAAGGACCATGGGCAGGAGGATTTGCCCTTCATGCAAGAAGGTCTACCATATCGAGTTCAAACCTTCCAGGGACAACGTCCACTGCGATGAATGCGGATCCGAACTCATCCAGAGAGCGGACGACACTGCAGAGAAGATCCAGATGAGGCTAGCCGAGTTCTACGACAAGGTCATCCCCACGCTGGACATTCTGGAGAAGGAAGGGATCCCCGTCGTGACCGTCGAGGGCAACCTCGAGGTATTCACAGAGGAGAACGTCAGAAGGTCCGTGATGGAGCAGATCGAGCCACTTCTGGATTGATCCATCGATCATCGCTCCATCGTGATATGATAAATCGATCAGGTATTTGTCGTTTGGTCAATTGGCAATTGATCCCGCCAATAATACTCCAATGTCCTGTGCTGATGGAGACCATTTACGGAAGTTCTCTTACCAGGGTTAGAAGATCCTTGAAGACAGCGAGTTCGGAGTCCTCCACATCCTTCACCTCCCCGGTTTGGACCATGGCCACCCTGCATCCTGCCGCTTTGCCGGCGAGTATATCCGTATCATAGCGGTCCCCCACCATAAGGACGTCATCGGGGTCCAGCCCCATCTCATCGAGTGCAAGTATCGTGGAGTAGGGCTCCGGTTTCCCGACGACTACCGGTTCGATCCCGGTGCATAAGGCTATGGCGGCTACCACGGCACCCGCACCCGGTAGTACCTTGCCTTTCTCAGTCGGGAGCGTCGGATCGCGGTTCGTGGCCACGAACCGGGCTCCGTTCCTGATCGTCCAGAGCGCATCTCGGACCTTGGCGTAGGTCAGGTCCCTGTCGAGACCCGCGACGACGTAATCCATGCCTTCCTCACCTCTGCCCGCCATCACTGCCTCATGTCCGACCGCTGAAAGCTCATCGAGCAGGCCGGTCTCGCCAACCACCAGACATCTGGATGGCCCGGATTCTTCAAGGATATACCGGGCAGCGGCCTGTGCGGAGCTCACCACAGGCTCATCCGGATATCCAAGGTAGGTAAGTGATGTGACCGTATCCTTCCGGTTCCTGGTGGAATTGTTCGTGAGATAACAGATCTTCATTCCCCTTTCGATGATACGCCTGACCGCTTCCAGGGATCCTGGGACGATCTCCCCCCCCCTTTTCAGAACACCATCGATGTCAAGGATGAATCCTTTCATTGCGCAATCTCCCCGTTATCATTCCGGAAGGATCTCGGTATGGGGTGAGAATCTCTCCCATTGCTTCGATGTGTCAAGGACCACATCACCCCCGGTCGGAAGCAGGGAATAGAGATAGGCCCTGATGAAAGCCTCGTTCTGGTACATCTCGAATATGTTGTCCGTGAACAGACCTGTCGTTGTCACATAGGTTATCCTGCCGCCGTTCGTGCCTATGTCGTATTCCACCATGATATCCCCGAACTGGATGTACTTGTCGCCCTCCAAGTCCATCTGCCAGTTGTCGTTCAGATCGACGACTGTAAGCTGCTTCGTGGTCCAGACGAGCGGTCTCCCCGGACCCGTGAACTCCATCCCGTTCGGTGAATGTAAAAGGAGCTCATATCTGGTACCCCTGAGATTGAATGTGTCCCCCTTGATAAAGCTGACATTGTAAACGAAACCCCTGTCCCCTTCGGGATCACTGAACAGCCTGTCCACGAGATATCTGTGACCGGTGAAATTCACCTTCCCGCCTGCCCTTCCGAATAGGTAGTCCGTGATCCTCTGTGCTTCGGTACCGTCATCCGCAACAATGATATGTCCCCCGTTTTCGAGATATTCCGCCATTTGAACAAGCTCGCTCGAGTTCACGGGCCTCTCGAGGCCTACGAGCAGGTACACGGATTCCTTCGGGGTGGTGATGTCCACAAGCTCCCGTGCTCCGTTGACCTCGTAGTAGTTGAAGAACTCCACAGCGGATACGGACCTCTTGAAATTATCAAGATCGTTCCACGGACCCTGGCGCCCATCTACGTTTCCGTTCCCCCCTTCATCTCTCGGAAACCACAACACGAGCATCAGAATGAAAACTATTGCGGCAACGACCATGATGCCAACGAAGGTTCTCTGCTTGGACCTCCTATCTTCAGACACCCACATCCATCCGAACGTCATTATTTCTAACTTTTGGGAACTTGTGCTATCACTGGATGAGCTCGTTCACCCTTCCGTAAAGGTTCCTTCCACCGCCAATATGGAGCAGAACGTCCGGAAAGTTCGCATCTATGCCCCTTTCTTCAAGCTCCCTCGATATGGATACGTTAACAACCCTGCCAACGACCACATGGTGGTCCCCTGCCTCCTTTGCCCATTCGAGTCTGCACTCGATCCTGGTGAGGCACTCCTCAACACCTGGTACGGATACAGCCGAACTGCTGATGGGCGTGAGACCGGCATGTTCGAACTCGCTCTGGTCCCTCGGCAGGGGATCGGCTGTCTTTATGACCCTCTCTTTAAGCTCCGGTCCCGGAAAGGATACTACGAACTCACCGTTGTCCATGATATTCTTGAAAGTATCCCTTATCTTCCTTACCGCCACCCCGAGAATCGGGGGATCGATGGAGATAGGCATCATCCATGCATAGGGGGCCACGTTCATCGTCTCACCGTGCCGGGTCGAGACGAGAACCAGCGGAAGCGGTCCGGTAGCTTTCAGATACTGTCCTGGTTCCATGTCCATGTTACCACCGGGATGGAAAAGTGGTTATGTTATTTTGACCTTTCATCGGGCATGATGGAAAATTTCAGGCAACTCGTTTTGAGGAACCGGAGCATCCGAAGGTTCCATCAGGACAGGAAGATCACGAGACAGGAGCTGCTTGAACTCGTGGACCTGGCAAGACATGCCGCCTCCGGTGCCAATATCCAACCCTTGAAGTTCCTTCTTTCCTGGGAGGAGGAGATGAACCGGAGGATCTTTCCCAAGCTACACTGGGCCGGATATCTGGAAGACTGGGATGGGCCGGAGGAAGGCGAGAGACCATCTGGGTACGTCATCATTCTGCTTGACAGAAGGATATCCGGTAATTCCTTCCAGGACCAGGGGATCGCCGCCCAGACGATGCTGCTCGGGGCAGCGAACAAGGGTCTGGGCGGGTGCATGATAGCCAGCATAGACAGGCCGGAACTAAAACGGGAGCTGTCCATCGAAGATGATCTTGACATACTGCTTGTCGTGGCCCTTGGTGCACCTGGCGAGAAGGTCGTGATCGAGGATGCTGCCGGGGATATACGGTATTACAGGGACGATCGCGGTGTCCATCACGTTCCCAAGAGGAAGCTTGAGGACCTCGTTATCGGTCTTCGATAGAAAATCCATTAATCGTGAACGTGATTGATGTGTTGATGAGAAGGGGTCAGGGGCAACTCATTACTGTTTCGGTCATTGCATGGGCAGTGATACTGGCGGTGGCACTCTCACCCCTGATATCCCCTGCTCTTTCGAAGGTCTTCGAACCTTACTGGGATGGGGAGTGCGAGGAATGTCATACCGGATTTCAACCCTTCGCGGTCGTTCCGGATTCCCCCAGCGAGGTGCCGGAAGGTCAGGAGTTCGATTTCAAGGTCCATGTGGAGAATCCATGGAACCACGAGCTCAACGACGTACAGGTGACCCTGGACCTCTCGGAAGCTCCGAACATATTCGATGCGGTAGGTGGTGATGAAACCCAGGTTACCGAAAGCCTGCAGGGCGATATTGGCGCCGGGTCAAGTGTCAGCGGAACGATCGGCGTCAATCCAGGCGCTTCGGAGATCCTGCTGCAGATGTACTACGCCGAACCCTTCCTTTTCACGGGCGACCTGAACCTGCGGTTGACAGGGCCGGAGGGTGGACAGTGGTCATCGGACCAATCGGATACGACCGAGGTCATAAGGGTGGATTCCCCGGAGATACTCGACGAGGGTTTCGGAGAATATTCATGGACCATAGAGAGTGAGGCTGCGATACGAAGCGTGGAGTACTTCCTCACCACCTCGGTCACCTATTCGGGAGGTTCCGTTGTCGTTTTGGAACTAGGTGACATCGGACCGACCGATAGGTCCTCCGCGGAGTTCAGATTGACCTCATCGGGGAGAGGGGCCAACGAGGTAGGCTTCCAGGTAACTGCTACAGCCAGTCATGATCACAGCGGAAGCCAGCCCGATAGCGATCGATACGAGGACGGAGGAAGCTTCGGGATCTCCGTGGGTGATACGTATTCCTATTCGGAACCCCGCTCATCCATCTCATCATCGACAGCCCTGTGGTATACCGGAAGGACAATCGCATTCCTGACGGTGGCTCTTTTCTTGCTCTCCTTCATCAGCGGAGGGTCCATCATCTCGCTCAAGAGGTGGCTGGAAAAGAATATGAGAAACAGGAGGAAGTTCCACTGCACAGTCTCCTTCCTCACGGTCAAGCTCGCGATCGTCCACCTTCTCGTTCTCTACCTAGGCTATTACAGCGGAACATACAAGGGTCTGATATTGGGGGGGGCCTCACTTCTCCTGATGGTCTGCCTCGGCCTGACCGGTATATTCAGGGATAGGCTCCAAAATATGATCGGTGAGAGGAATTGGAAAAGGCTGCACCTGTGGCTCTCAATTCTAATAACGGTGCTTCTGGTGGTCCATGCCGTCAAGGAAGGGACCGACCTTGCTTTCCTGAGGTTCTGGTAACGCTCTTCGACCTTCGCGATACCGGAGGAAATGAATTATAATCGTAGTTGACTTCATCATCGGGTGAGAACACGAAGATATGCATGATATCCTCGGAATACCCCCCTAAATGGGGAGGTGTGGGTGTCGTCGCCTACTATCTTGCCACCTGGATGGCCAAGAGAGGGCACGAGGTCCATGTTGTCACCCGCAAACAATCCCTCGGGTACCAGTCATCACACCCCAACATCGAGATCCATCCGGTGAAATGGTTGAAGGCTCCCATGTTCTTCACCACCTCCTTCGGAAAGAACGCTGTGAAATGGATCAAGCGGTCAGGGATCGGACCGGACCTCATCCACGTTCACTCCAACATGGCCCTCCTGCCGGCCAGATGCTACGACAAGCTGGATATTCCCTTGGTCTCGACCATGCACGGTACATGGAAGGGGGAGCGCTCCACCATAAACTTCCGCGACCTGTCCTTTTCGATATCGGCCGTCAACGATCTTGCGATCATGTGCCTCGGCCCTTTCTTCGACAGATACGAGGACCTCGCCATCGAGAGATCAAACGGTGTGATCACCATATCATACTCTGAATGCAGGGCCCTGAAGAGCAGGGGAGTGAAGAACAGGTACGGCAGAAGGATACACCTCCCAAATGGGATAGATGTGGAGGAGTTCCATCCTGACAATCGCGATCCGGACCTGAGGATCCGTTACGGCGTTCCCGGGTCTGACCGTATCGTCGTCAGCGTTGGAAGATGGGCAGCCAGAAAGGGTATTCGGGAGATGCTTGAGGTCTTCAGGAGAATGCACGAGGAGAGGAGCGATATCACGTTCTTCCTCGTGGGGTGGGGTCCGCTCGAATCGGAGATCAGAAGAAAAAAGCGAACCTACGACCTCGGGGAGAAACTGGTCCTCGTCAGGTCTCCCGAGCACGACGAGATGCAAAGGCTCGTCGCACCCGCGGACCTTGCTATGTTCCACTCCTACTGGGAAGGTTACGGCCTGACGTTCGGTGAAGCGCTCTCCTCGGGGACACCCTGCGTTCTGACAGATGTCGGCGGTGCCTCCGAGATGGTCGTGGAGGGTACTGGAAAGCTTGTCGAGGTAGGAGACATCGAGGGACAGGTGAAGGCCGGTCTGGAACTTCTATCCAGAGAAGATCTGAGGGAATGGGGCCTGAGAGGCCGCCAGCATATAATCGATTACTGCTCCTGGGAGGACATTGCCGCAAAGACCGAGGATTTCTATGAATGGATCATCAGGGACCCCGAGAACACGAAAGGTTGGATCGAGGGGTTCTATAGGTGTCCTTGACTTACTGGACGAATTTGATCGCGGGTATCTGACACCGTAGTGATCGTCAGTGATGGATATTTTCAATTATCATCAGTCCAATGACCATTGGTTCCAGGACCGGCGGTCAGGCAAAGGACCATGACTAGCACGGCGGAAGAATGCGGCACCCCTGGAACCAGCTGATCGATGGAGAGCGAACCACGGATCTTCCACGGGTTGAGAGAATGCCGGCAGAGACAGGCACGGATGCAGATTATCATAAAATGACCGTTGAAGAGGTCCTGAAGCAACTAGGAACGACGTCGGAAGGGCTCTCCTCGGATGAATCATCGAAGCGGCTGGAAAGCGACGGCCCCAACGAGATCCCCAAGGTTCGCCAGCATTTCTTTCGGAGGGTGGCCCCCCAGATATTCGATTTCGTCATACTGCTGCTTCTCGGCATAGCAGCGGTCCTGGCATTCCTTGCGTTCCTCTTCCCGGATAACGAATCCACATCTTTCGAGACCTCGATCGCGATTGTTTTCGTCATCATCATCAGCTGGGGATTGATAGTCTTCCAGATGTACTCGGCTGAGCGGTCCCTGGAAGCCCTCAGAAGGATCGCTGCTGCCAGGGCAAGCGTGAAAAGGGAGGGTAAATGGGTCGAGGTGCCAACATCCGGTATTGTAAAGGGAGACATCGTGAGGCTGGGCGAAGGCGTGAGGGTCCCCGCAGATGTGAGGATGATCACAACGGACCACCTCACCGTTGATGAATCCTCCCTTACAGGTGAATCCGTCGGTGTCGAGAAGACGAACGCCCCAGTCCAGGTTGGTGAGCCTTCCCTTCATCAGATGAGCAACATGGCATTCATGTCGACAGTTGTAACAAGGGGTGCCGGGGAAGGGGTCGTTGTACATGTTGCCCTGGAGACAGAGCTCGGGAAGATAGCAAAGAGGATTGAGGAAGCTCCCGAACCTGAGATCCCCCTCCAGAGGAAGATGAGCCAGCTTGCCAGAACCCTCTCTCTGATAATGTTCATCCTCATATTCACCCTTATGGCGGTCCAGTTCCTGCGTCTGTGGATGAACGATGATCTGGGCACCGATTCTGTTATGGAGCAGCTCGTGAACGCGGTAATACTCGGTGTGGTGGCCGTTCCATGGAGCTTTCCCATAATAACCACCTCCGTGATGGCAAGGGGGATGACATATCTTGTCAGGGAGAACGCCATCGTCCGGAGGGTGGCATCCATAGAGGGATTGGGAAGGGTATGTGTGATCTGCTCGGACAAGACAGGGACGATGACCCAGAATGCAATGACCGTCAAGACACTGTTCCATGACGGCAGGTTCTTCGGTGTCACAGGCTCCGGTTACGGTCCGGAGGGCAGGATAGAGCAGGATGAAAAAGAGATCGTGGCTGCCAGGGAAGGTTATCTTCACAAGATGATCGCCGCGGGATATCTCAACAACGACGCCAAGGTCGTGAAGGATGAAGAGGGTTGGAAGGTACTAGGAGATCCAACAGAGGGGGCGTTGAGGACCCTTGGTAACAAGGCCGTACTGGATGATGATACGATATCCGTCGAGGCCGTCCGGGAGGTCCCCTTCGACTCCGATCGCAAGATGATGACGAAGCTGTTCGACATCGACGGAAAGCTGACAGCATACAGCAAGGGCGGTTTCGAGGCTGTGATAAGGAGATGCGATCGGATCATATGGAATGATGAGGTCGTTGAATTGGACCGCGGCCTTATGGATATCGTCACGAGGGCCAATGCATTGGTGAACGGAAAGGCCCAGAGAACTCTTGCCATCGCGTACCATGTTCTGGAAGGCATAGATCCCGGGGATCGGGAAGCCGTGAGGAAGCTGTCAGATAGGGAGATCGAAAGCTCCCTGATATTGCTTGGTTTCGTGGGTATGATCGACCCTCCTAAGGAAGGTGTGAGAGAAGCCGTGCAGAAATGCCACGAGGCGGGTATCAGGGTCGTCATGATCACGGGGGACAGCAAGGGAACGGCCTCGGCCATTGCCAGGGACCTTGGAGTGCTGCAGGGAGAGGAGGTCGTCCTCGAGGGGAGCGAGCTTCCGGTCCAAGATGGACGTTTGAGGGATGTCAGCGTTTTCTGCAGGGTCTCGCCCGAGCAGAAGGTGGATATCGTCAAGGCCTACAAGGAGAGCGGTCAGATCATCGCCATGACAGGCGATGGAATGAACGATGCCGCTGCGCTCAAGAACGCCGATGTGGGAGTCGCGATGGGCATCAGCGGAGTGGATGTTGCGAAGGAGGCTTCCCAGATCATACTGTCTGACGATAATTTCGCGACCCTTGTGACGGCGGTCCATCGGGGGAGGCAGATCTTCGATAACATTCGAAAGAGCATAACCTACCAGATCTACACGAACATAAGCGAGCTGTCCGTGATGTTCCTCGGATCTTTGATATTCGTGGAGCAGCTCATGGGCGACAAGCACCTGCTTTTTCTCTATTTTTCCACACATCTCTTCCCGGTTGCAGCACTGGTCCTGGACAAGACGACTCCAGGCGTTATGAGGGAACCTCCGAGGGCTGCAAGCGAGGGTATAGTATCGAGCAAGGTCCTAGGGGAGCTTGGTGTCATGATAGCCACCATGACCGCCATCGCGTTGGGCATGTATCTCGTCATGGACCGCGGGATCATAGATATCGGTCTCGAGGGAGACAAGCTTGCGACCATACAGACCATGACGCTCACCTTCATGGTATGGGGTGAATGCTTCAACCTCTTCAACAGTCTCTCGATGAAGGATTCCCTCATCGTCCAGCTGAGAGAGAAGAGCATGCTTCTCCCGGTATTGATGGCTCTCGTTCCGGTCTCGGCACTGACCTTCCTGATGTACTACGGGGATATCGGGGACGGACTGGACCTTGTCGGTCTCTCCCCCGTCCAGTACGCTGTCTCGGTATTCCTCGGTCTACTGATAGTACCCGTTCTGGAGGCGTATAAGATCTATGTCAGAAGGTCGGCCGGAAAGGACACACGGATCTCGAGGTTCTTTCGGAAGGGAAGGGACATCGGCGTGGCGGGATACCAGAGGTTGAACGAACTTCCGTCCACCTTCCAGAGGGAGCTTGCGAGATATACCGGCGGCATGGGAAAGAGCGGACCTCTCATGCGGACCGGAGGAGCGGTGAAGCGATCCATAGGGGATTCGGCCGTCGGAAAAGGAATATCGAGGGTTGGAAGCGGCCTGAAAAGCGCCGCGTTGTACGTTCCTGAGAAATTGATCGGGAACATCGACGGTGCCAGGAAGCGGGAGAAGTGAAGACATCGGTTCGAACCACCCGTGCCGCCTATGGTCGACTTATCCGGGGTTCATTGACGGAATGGTGATTATTTCAAGGAATATCTGGGATACAAATTAATAATCCCCGGCAAATCATCGGATATGGAAGGTTCGGCGGATGAAGGTTCACCGTCCTCAGGTGAGGGCTCCCCTCTATCCGGGTCGAAATGGAAGAGATTGCTGGAGACCGACCTCGACAGGAAGGACAGGACGACCAAGGTTTTCCAGTTCTTCTTCCCCTGGATCATCCTGGTAACCGCTGCTTCCGTATCCGTTGTCCTTCTCATGGCGTGGGAGGGTTGGGAGGTCGCAAGCAGACTGCTGGATGTATGGATCTTCTACACCCTTCCCCCTGCAGGCAAGGAGACGGTAATACCCAAGGCTGTGGCCGGGGAGGTCCCCCCGTGGATGGCGGGGGTGGCCACATCAGTTGCGGATTCCTGCGTGTCACTCTTCCTGATATGGAACTACGATTGGGTGAAGAAGGTCCCGTTCCTGGGTCCCGCCCTTCAGAGGGCGGAAGCAAAGGGAAGGCAGAAGGTCCAGAAGGCAAAATGGTTCAAGAGGACCGCGTTCCTGTTCACGACCTTCGTCGTTTTCGTTCCCTTCAGCGGTTCCGGGGGTTTCGGAGGTACCATATTCGGCAGGATCCTCGGGATGAACCCGTACAGGGTGCTTCTTGCTGTCATATTAGGTTCCATGATAGGATCAACTGGTTTCGCAATCCTCTCGAAACAGGCTGTGAATTTCTTCGAGGGGACCCCCATAATAGAATTCCTGAACAACATGGACATGATACAGATAGTGATTGTGATAATCGCCATCTCTCTTCTCATCTATGCCATACGCAATCCCAAGAAGGCGGCGGAAAAGACAACCAGGGCTGTGGATGGTGCCTTCGGTGCGACGGAGAAGGCCCTTCACGTTGCCAACGGCACCAGGAAGAAGGTGATGAAGGGAACTATCAGCGGGGCCAGGAAGACGATGAGAACGATGGGAGACGTCAACAGGACACTGGTCGACCTGAATCTGGAGGTTGCGACAAGACCGATCGAGATGATGGGCTCACAGGGGAGGAAACTGGCGGTAAGCACCAAGAAGGCCGGACGAAGGACCGTTGATGATGTCCACAGGAAGGCGGGTAAGGCCATAGACCAGGCCCTGGATATGGGGGAGAAGGCGACCAACTGGACCGTCGAGGGTGTCCAGGACCTGACCCTCGAGGGTTTGGGTCAGACGAGGAAGGCATGGAACGAGGCCGGCAAGGTGATGATAATGGGTGGGGAAAGGCTCGAGAATATCATCAAGAAGAAGAAATCGAAGGATGATGAGGAATGACATTCCAGCGGTGACCCTCTCGAAAGCCCATTCCTTACCGTTTTTAGTATTCTGCTGGTAGTTTTTATTACCTATTAGGATATGGTCCCATTCATGAGAAACAAGAAGGTTCTGGTAACGGGAGGTGCCGGATTCATAGGGAGCCATATGGTGGATTCCCTTCTGGAGAGGGGATGCGAGGTTGTGGTATACGACGATCTTTCATCCGGGAGAATCGAATTCCTGGACCATTGCATGGAGCGAATAGAGTTCATCCGGAGGGATCTTGTCAAGGATCAGAATCTCGTCGATGTACTGGCCGATATCGAACATGTCTACCACGTGGCGGCGAATCCCGATGTACGGATAGGAGCAGACGATACATGGACCTCTGTCGAGCAGAACATCATGGCCACCTACAACCTTCTCGAGGCTATGAGGAAGGCCAAACCGGATGGTCCAGCCTCTCTGTCGTTCACATCGACCTCGACGGTGTACGGCAATGCGGCAGTGCTTCCGACACCGGAGGACTACGGACCCCTCATGCCCATATCCCAGTACGGGGCAAGCAAGCTTGCCGCTGAGGCTTTGATCTCGGCATTTTCCGACAATTTCGGGATCAGGTCCTCCGTTTTCAGGTTCGCCAACGTCGTCGGTTCGAGATCGACGCACGGGATACTCTTCGATTTCTATCACAAACTGAAGAAGGACCCCAGAAGACTGGAGATCCTGGGTGACGGTCTCCAGAGGAAATCCTACATACACGTGTCCGATTGCGTCGAGGGTGTGCTCCATGCTACCGAGACCCAGGGGTCCATGTTCGAATACTACAACGTGGGAACCGAGGATTTCGCCGTCATCAACCAGATACCGGGGATAGTGATCGAGGCCATGGGGCTGGATAACGTTGAACTCCATTACACAGGGGGCCATAAAGGGGCAGGATGGAAGGGTGACGTCAAGTACATGTCACTGGCCGTGGACAAGATCCTTTCCACCGGATGGAGATACAGGCTCAATTCCATCAAGACCCTCGAGAGGGCCATCAGGGAGATCATATTCGACCTCGAGAATTGATCCTATTCCTCCATCAGACCCCCTCCGGAAGGGACCCTGTGGAGATAGCCCCCTTCCGGGGTGCTCTCCTTGAGGTATCTTTCCTTTCGGACCCTGTACTTCACCAGTCTTCCGATCATGAAGATGAGGGAACCTGCCACCGCAACCACTATCCAGAAACCGCATATCGAAACCGCCAGGTCGTCCCACAGCGCATCCTCGGATATTCCCCATCCGGAGATGAAAGATGAGATGACTATGAAAGCCTCCAGTTGGAAGGAGGTGAAATACCCGCGTACAACGTTCCAGACCAGGAGGAGGATGAGCGTGGCGATCATTATCAGACCGGAAACCAGAGTCTCGTAATGGACGGGACCATCAAAAAGCTCGTATCTGAGCTCGCGGGTAACGAAACCGATGATAAGAAATGATGCCAGAAGGAGCACCGGCAGCACAGCGTTCAGGATCACGGACAGCTTCCCGGTCATCGGATAGATCTCGTTCTTCCTTTTCCTCCTGTCAAGGGAGAGGTTCACGAAAACCGTCAGGAGCACAATGCAGATTGTGCCGATGATCAGCATCCCGATCTCAACGCTCATTTCCTTTCTCCCCCTGTTCACGAACGTCCATCTGACATAAAACCTTTCCACTTGTTCGGGGCCCCATGCTTCAAGATGGCCGGAAGACGATCATATCTTCCGAATTTGATATTTAAAAGCATATCTTTGTGATGTAAATCATCAAATACCCATCAATCCCATATCATCATCGGTTGCAGAGAGAGGCATCGTTTTTCTCTAAAGGGGGTGAATTACTTGACAATATACGTGACCAAGGAGGACGGTTCGTACGAGAAGTTCAAGAGGGCGAATATCGTGCATTCCTTGGAAGCCATGGGTGTGGACCATAAAACCGCCAAGAAGCTGGCAAAGGAGGTCCACGAGAAGCAGAGGATGACCGAGCACGAGATAAAATACACCATCTTCAACCTTCTGGACAATATTGATCCGGCACTCGCCGACCGTTATTACATGACAAAGAAGGTCCATGTGAGGGATGAGGCCACACGGGTGGATGGAAGCGCATTGCTATCGGATTTCCTAATGGGATATCTCGATATCCGGCCGGGTGAGAAGATGGATGTCTTTCACGGGGAGAAGAAATCGGTGATGAGGGCATACGAGGTGCATTTCGCACATGACGACCATGATACCATATTCATGTCCGAGCATGATATGAGGTCAATGGATATCAGAAGGGGCGACCAGGTCGGGATCTGCAAGCATCGCGAGAGCTGATCTTCCCCGCCGTCGGGGAAACGTATTTGCCTCAAGATGCACATAATATATGGCCGTGATGGTCCGATCAAATCATAAAATACAAATTAAGATTCAAAATATTTATTAGATGATCATCTCTTCCATTCACAAGAGGCCGGGAAGAGATGAGCAGGCTGAGGCCGATCGATCCGGGAGAGGAACCGCAAAAGGCTCCAGACAGAAGATACCTTAGCCTTACCTCCGGCATGGAGGACTGTGTCTGGATGCCCGATGATCCCCAGGCCGGGAAAGAATACTACGAGCAGAAGAAGAAGCGTGCAAGACTGTCCTGGGGGATGCAGGATGATCAGTTCATATCCGACCTGACCGCAGATGACCGGAGAGTTCTCGAATACAGGAAACGGAGGAGGTCCCTTATGATCGGAGGGGCCCTTTCCATGGTGTTCTTCACACTGTTCCTGCTCGTGGTGACCCTTGGTGATGGGAATGTATCACTGCTGGATGCCCTGCTGTGGGCCGTTGTGGCCTCCAGTGCAATTATCATATCTGCCGGGTCCTTTGTCCTTCTGAAAAAGATGTATGCGGCCCAGGTCCGGGATTCAAGCGATGAAGTAGTTATCCCGAATTGCGTAGTCGAACTTACGAAAAAGTACCTGTCGGTCACCTTCAAGGGCAGCCCAAACAGCGAACTGTACCTCCTATACTACGACCAGATGCGAGGGGCCGAACGGATAACGAACGGAAGGTTCGCAAGGAGGTCTCCTTTCGGAGACCCGAAGGGGGGATTTGATCCTGGACCGGATCCGGAAAGGACGCATGATGGGATATTTCCGGCGGGAACACCAAAAAGGTATATCATCAGGATAGGTCTGAAGAAGAAGACCGTGATAAGTCCAAGGAAGATGATGACGCTTCATTTCAGGACAGGCACCCGTCTACCGAACAAGGAGATATATTCCGACAGGGTGCTGATATCCATAAGACCGGGGGAGCAGGAAGCTTTTCTGGGAAAACTCCGAAGGAAGCTTGATGACAGGAGAAGCTACGAGGGGCAGGAGTTCTATCCGGAGTGGGAGTGAGTTCTCAAAAGGATCATGGTGCTGTCCGAGGCGTCCCATTCGAACCTTCAGAGAAATGAATCCAGGCTTCTGACCTCGAGCTCGGGATACCTGACTTCCTTGAGAATATCCGGTACGTTTGTATCCTCGAACCTGCTGGCAAGCTTACGGGAAACGGTGTGAGCCTTCATATCGTTCTCATCGTACGGAGCCATCAGCTCTTGTATCCTCCCTGTATCGATCCCCGGATCTATCCAATCCCTCTCAAGGTCCCTCGGAAGGATGACCGGCATTCTTTTTTTAGTGTTGTGGATCTCGGCCATGAAGGGATTTGCCTCGGTTGTCACGATGGAGAATGTCCTCAGATCGTTCCATGTTTCCCAGACACCGGCAAGTGCGAATGCCTCCTCGCTTCTTAGCCTGATAAGGTATGGATACTTTACACCCCGGTAATCCCTGAACTCGAAGAAGCCGTCGACCAGAACAAGACATCTCGAACTCCTGATCGGATCCCTGTAGGACGGTTTCTCGAAGATGGTCTCGCTCCTTGCGTTCAGGGTTTGGAACCTGATCCTGCCCGCCTGGTCCACGTCCTTCACCCAGTGTGGAACGAGACCCCATCTGAGGTACTGGACCCGACCAGGTTCCGAATCCGTTATGCAGAGATGGTCGGGAAGGCTGAAACCGTTCGAGTGGTATATCGGCTGGACGACATCTATACCCTCCAGACTGGACCCGAACCTCGATTCGATGTAGTCCTTCATCTGGGAGAAGGTGATGTTGAAGCACATCTGGTGAAAGAATCGTCGAAAGCTAAATAACGTTGTCCCGAAAGAGGTTCAATAATTGCTCTCCTTCTTGCTACCAAGGAGCTGGAGCCGGGCGAGGAGCGCCTCGAGCTGTATCCTCTCGTCGGCCCCCTCGACAAGCCTGAAGTCCGCCTCCCCGATGGCGTCAAGGACCTTCACCCTGATCTCATCGTCCATGGGTATGTTGAAGAGCTC
>JBLIRL010000051.1:0-16403 GCA_049472275.1 Thermoplasmatota archaeon
TAGAAGTTCCTCGATCCTGCGTATGTCTCGTCTCCCATCATCAGGCCGGCCCACTGCCTGTCGGACATGGCTCCGGTACCGGAATCGGTGAGCAGGTCTATGAAGATGTTCTCCCCTTTTATCAGGAAGACATTCAATCCCGCATCCTCCAGGCATTTCTCCCTCTCGCTTCTCGTGGGGAGCCTGATAGGCTCCACCATCTTGATCCTGAAAGGTTCGACATCGGCGAACATCTCGTCGTCTGTCATGTTCCTGTGAATTCCCTATTGGTTTATAAACCGTTTCACATATTCGATAACACTTCGCTCCAAAAAATATCGAACGGCAGAAGTGTCGCTCGACGGATCGAGAACAGGACCCGGTCCGTCAATGAAAATCTAATAAATCGGTCCCAACCTTCAGTTATGATAACATGGTGGAAATTACGGACACCTTCTTTGCGAGGAACAGGGAGGAATGGAGAAAGTGGCTGTCCGAGAACGGATCGGGGAAGAGGGAGATATGGCTGATCCTCCTGAAGAAGCATGTGGAGAAGGAATGCATAACCTATGAAGAAGCGGTTGAGGAGGCCATCTGCTTCGGATGGATCGACGGCATCCTCAAAAGGATCGACGATGAGAAACATACGATCAGGTTCTCACCCAGGAGAAAGGGTTCTTACTGGTCGGGATCGAACCTTGAAAGGGTCCGAAGGATGACCGATCAGGGAAGGATGACGGAAGCCGGATCAAGGATCTACGAGGCACGGGATCCCTCGAAGGAATATCCCACCGTCAAGTACCGCGGCGATGGGGTCGATATCCCGGAGCATTTCGCAAAGGAATTGAAATCGCATCCTCCGGCCTGGGATCTGTTCATGGCAATGGCTCCCTCGCATAGGAACCAGTATATCGGATGGATCGAGACCGCCAAGAAGAAGGAGACCAGGCTCAGGAGGGCGAAGAAGGCCGTGGAGATGATCAAGGCCGGAATGAAGGGAGGGATGTGAGCGATGACCGAGGCGGTCGCCTTCCTGCTCGTCAAGGACGGGAGGTTCCTCGCCGAGAAACGAAGACCGGACAAGGAAGCCTACCCGGGATTGATGGCGGTCCCGGGAGGCCGCATGGAGAAGGGGGAGGAAAGGACAGAAACCCTCTTTCGCGAGATGATGGAGGAGCTGAACGCAAGTCCGGTGGAGTTCGAATATCTCTGCAGTCTGGAAGATCCCGATGTTTACGGGGGTCTCACAATACATTATTACATCGTCTCGACATGGAAAGGGGAGCCGGAACCGATCGAGGCGGCGGAACTCGAATGGATAGATCTTGCCTCCCTTGATCGGTTGGAGGTCCCGATAGACCGGCAGGCTGTGTTGATATTCACCGACGAACGAGAATCGTTCTAATATGCGCTTTACCATGTAATGTTCGATGGGATCACCTATCTGGACCGTTTACGTGATTCTGCTTTCTACCCAGTTAGTCCTCTCGGGTGTCGTGCTTCTGTTCCTATTCTTCGTCAGTGCCCCCTATGGGAAGCATAACAGGAAAGGATGGGGGCCAAGGATCGGTTCAAGGTGGGCTTGGATATCAATGGAACTGCCGGCCGTGTTCGTCATTCCAGCTGTCTATATCATGTTCACGGACAGGATCATGCCAGTACCGCTCGTTCTCCTTTTCCTCTGGGAAACGCACTATCTTTACAGAACCTTCCTCTATCCATCCTTCTTCAGAGGATCTAAGAATAATTTTCCGATAATATTGGTCCTCTTTGCCTTTCTTTTCAATGTGATGAACGGATTCATCAACGGATATTTCATCGCATACAGTTCCTGGGAATCGAGCTGGTTGTTTTCGGGTTTCTTCATCACGGGAGCGGCTATGTACATAATGGGATTCATCCTGCATGTCACCTCGGATGCAAGGATCAGAGCCCTCCGGAGACCTGACGAGAGCGGCTACAGGATACCGAGAGGCGGTGCGTTCAGATTCGTGTCCAATCCCAACTATCTCGGTGAGATGGTCCAGTGGTTCGGGTGGGCGGTTATCACGTTCTCCCTTCCGGGGCTTGCATTCGCTCTGTTCACTACGGCGAACCTCCTCCCCAGGGCAATATCGAACCACAGATGGTATCGGAGGACCTTCGATGACTATCCCAAGGACAGGCGGATCATATTTCCATACATCTTTTGAACGAAACTTTCCCTCTCCACCCCCCATGGAATTATATATAGAACTTGGAGGGATATTGGCAGGTGGTCCCAATGGAAGACGAGGATATAGTTGAATGGGTCATTTTTGAACTGAAGAAGGTCGTCGATCCGGGTAGATTGGAATGGTCAAAGGGGTATTACCCATCCTCGCTAGAGATCCTGGGTGTCAAGGTACCGGATATCCGCAATGTCAGGAAGGAACTTTCACGGAAATTGAAGGGAAGGGGGCCGTCCGACATCGTAAGGATCGCGAAGCTGCTCGTGGGCACCGGGATCTTCGAATGCCAGCAGGTCGCATACGAACTTCTGGATTCGAACAAGAAGGCCCTCCGCTCTCTCACGAGAGAGGACCTCGAGGACCTCGGAAAGGGTTTGGACAACTGGGTTTCCGTGGACACGTATTCCGGATGGCTGGCGGGAGTTGCATGGAGGGAAGGCAGGCTGCCCGATGATGTGATCGAGGATTGGGCCAGGTCCGATAACAGATGGGAGAGGAGAACGGCGGTCGTTTGCACGATCGCGCTCAATCAGAAAGCAAGAGGGGGGACGGGGGACGTCGAGAGGACACTTTGGGTCTGCGAGATGGTGGCATCGGACAGGGATGACATGGTCGAAAAAGCGCTCTCATGGGCCCTGAGGGAGCTTTCGAAGATCGACAGGGGGCCAGTTATCGAGTTCATGGAGAAGCATGATGACGTTCTTCCCAAAAGGGTTAAAAGAGAGGTCGGCACAAAGCTCAGGACCGGGAGGAAGATCGGTTAATCGCCGCTTCCTGTCTGCCTCGGCCCATATTATATACCTCAACGGCGCTTACAAATGCCAACATGGGGTTCATCGACATTCCTGCGGAGCAGACAACTGCATTCACCGACCTTCTGCTCTCGGCCTTTGCCGTCCTGACGGCAGCATACATCGCCCGCAGGGGCGGAGGTATGAACACATTTCGAAAGGTGATATGGTTCTGGGCCTTCGAGTTCCTTGCCGTCGCAGCGATCGTGGGAGCCATAGCCCACGGATTCGAGATGCCTGGTTCACTCAACGATGGTATATGGAACATAATCAACTTCTCACTCGGAATGACGATAGCACTATTCCTCATAGGCACGGTTCGCGATCTCAAGGGAGACAGGTTCTCTCTGATGTTCCTTTACGTGATGATCGGTATTTCTCTGGGATTCTTCATTGTAACCGTCCTCGTCCCGGGTATCTTCCTGATCTTCATCATCTACGAATCCATTGCCATGCTCTTTGCTTTCGGAGCCTACTGCTACCTTTACCTGAAGAGAAGATTTCCCGGTTCGGGATTCATTGCCGTTGCGATCCTGATAACCATGATTGCAGCGGCCATCCAGGCAACTGAGTCGATTGGAATGACGGTGATCTGGGAATTCGATCACAACGGGATATTCCACATCGTTCAGATGCTGGCGCTTCCCCTGTTCGCTGTGGGATTATCGAGGTCCAATAACGAGGAAGGAAAGACCGAAGATCTCGATTAGACCTCTCGTTTCCTGGATCCAAGCATCACGAGTGCACCGATCAGCGATATCACTGCAATGACAGATGATGCGAACGGGATCGGTGAATCCCTGACCGCCTGGTCCTCCCCCTCATTCTCCAAGACCTCGACATCCAGTTTGTAACGCTCTGATTCGTGTTCTCCGTCGGAGACCACGACACCGATGGTGAACGTTCCGCTTTCTACAGGGGCCTTCCAGACAACCTCGCTGCCATCTCCGATTATCTCGC
This sequence comes from Thermoplasmatota archaeon, assembly GCA_049472275.1. Classification (GTDB taxonomy): domain Archaea; phylum Thermoplasmatota; class Penumbrarchaeia; order Penumbrarchaeales; family Penumbrarchaeaceae; genus JAFGLL01. The sequence continues at coordinate 3,941 of JBLIRL010000051.1, forward strand.
CGGACGCCACCTGGTAGATATATTCGAGGGGGTCGCCCTCGGGATCGCTTGCGATCACCTTCAAGCTAACGTTTAGGCCGGGTAGAACGATCGAGGGGGTGGCGATCACCCTGTCGATTTCCGGAGGCAGATTCTCGCGGACCACAGGAGGAGTGTCCCTGACCTCTATCAATACTGTCTCAGGTTCCGAACGATGGATCCCGTCGGTTACGGTGATATCCACCCCGAATTTGCCCTCTCTGTCAGGAGCCTCGAAGATCACACTTGATCCCTCTCCGATCACTGTACCGTCAGCAGCCTCATACTCGTATTCCAGGTCGTCTCCGTCCGGGTCGAATGCATCAACAGTGATCTCCGTTCGTTCCCCCGTCCCTATCAACTCATCCTCGACATGTATCGAGACGATGACGGGGGGATCGTTCTCAACGGGTTCTTCAGGTTCGAGGACATGGTTCCGTTCATCATTCGTCCCCAGGAAGTCCTGGTCCGCCTCGGTATCGACGGATGTGGCGATTATCCGCATTCTGCTGTTCTCGGACACCTCCAGGGTCGTGGGGACCTTCCAGAAGGTCTTGGTATATCCGTATCCCGTGATATCCAGGATCGAATAGCCTATGGGATACTGGACAAGGGAGGCCACGGTGCAGGGTAGGACACCTGAAAAGACCTCATTCATCGTGTTCTTGTGATTGTGGCCGGATATGATCGATATCACATCGCCGTGTTCCTCCATCGATGCCATCAGAGAGTCGTACGAGTCCTGGTCCAGCCCCATGGTATCGTCCACGATAAAGAGGTGGTGCATGAGGACCACAACCCTTGAGCCGCTGTGCTGACGCAGATCGTCCGCGAGCCAATCCAGCTGGTCCTCGTCAATTGAACCGCCTACCGAACCGGATACGGCGGAATCCAGAACGACGAAGTGGAGACCGCCTATATCCATGCTGTAATAGGTGGTATCCGCACCGACGTAGTTATCGAAGTTGTCCTCCCAGTCGACCTGGCTCTTGTCCCAGTTCCCCATCACCGGATAGTATCTGATGCCCGATGCGTCCATGGCTCCGTAGAATCCCGAATAATCATCCTCGGACCCCTGGACATTATCACCCAGCAGAATGAGAGCGTCTATGTCGCTCATTTGCCCGATCTCGTCCAGGAAGGAGTCGAGAAGGGAAGCTGAATCACCGTACATCGCCCCGTTTGGCATATTGTTCCCGTCGATGTCATAGTGAACATCCGCGAGGATGGCTATCCTTCCCGAAGGGGGGCCCCTGGGTATATCCAGCGTCCGGAAGGAGCCGGTCTTACCCCTTGAATCGCCCGCGGGTATCCTGTAGTAGTATACCGTGGATGGGATCAGATCATCAAGAAATATATGATGGTACATCGTCGTGCCATCTGAGGTGAAGACATCGTTCATCTCCTGGTCCTCACCGTAGTGTACCTCCGAGGCCACTTCCACGTTGGTGACGTAGGTGATCACCGCAGTATCCTGTCCCACGGTGACGACCTCGGCATTGGTGATGACAACCGCCTGTTCCTGCCCCAGGGAACCATCTGTTCCGATCAATGTCAGCAAAATGGTCAATACGATCAGGAAGCCTGCAATGCTTCTCAATATCCCACCGCATCCGCAAGTGTTCTAGAGAGATATATAGGTTACAGAGGTTCCGTGAAAAGAAATCGGACGGCTCTCGACTACCCGAACAACAAAGAGCAAAACCCTGCTCCTCTCATCTGTCATGTTCCCGGCTCCTCCTTCATTTGGATGTGTCCTGCCGTGACATGGATATCAGCCTTCTCCACATCAAATATGAATGATGAGAATGTTCCCGGTCCATGGGAAAGCTTCGAAGGATGATGAACCCTCCGGCCTTCCAGGGATCGATGAGATACAGGAACTACTTCGAAGGCTGGTACCTCAAGAACGTATCGGAAGACCTCTCATCCGTCGTTTCCTTCATTCCCGGCATATCACTTTCCAGAAGGAGCCACTCATTCGTCCAGGTGATTAATGGAACGACGGGGTGGACCGAATACTTCGATTTCCCGGTGGAAGATTTCAAACCCGGAAAGGACGGGTTCGATGTCGAGGTCTCAGGAAACAGGTTCTCCTTGGAAGGCCTCCATATCGACATCGACAAGGGAGGCCACAGAATAACATCCGATCTCGGATTCGTGAATCCCCTTTCATTCCCAAAGACCATCCTTTCCCCCGGCATCATGGGATGGTACACATTCGTCCCGCGGATGGAATGCTATCACGGAGTGGTATCGATGGACCACGGACTGCAGGGGAGCGTGGAGATCGACGGGGAGGAAATGGATTTCCACGGAGGTAGAGGCTACATTGAGAAGGATTGGGGACGCTCTTTTCCCGAAAGCTGGATATGGCTCCAGTGCAACAATTTCCAGAGCGACGACATCTCCTTCATGCTCTCGATAGCCAAGATCCCATGGATGGGCAGGCATTTCAACGGGTTCCTCTCTTTCCTACGCATCGGAGATAAGGTCCACCGGTTCGCCACCTATACCGGTGCAAGGGTGGAAAGGATAGACCTCGACGGTCAGGAGCTCGGAATAGTTCTCGGCGACAGGAAACACCGGCTCGAGATAACCGCTGCTCAGAAAAGTGCGGGAGAACTGGCCGCTCCCGTGAGAGGGAACATGGATCGGAGGATCAAGGAGTCCGTGGATTCCGAGGTCTCCATCAAGCTCCTGAACATGAAAGGGGATATCGAGATCTCATCAAATGGAAGGAGAGCCGGTCTCGAGATCATGGGTGACATCGACAGCCTCAGGTGATCTCGACTGCCTGATATGTTGCCGGACCCTGCGGGATCATGGCACCGGACCTATTGGACCTTCTGGTCAATATGAACAAAACCGTCAGTGCGATGATGATCCCAACGAAGATCAGAATGGGGATCAGGACCCAGAAGGGAAATCCGTCATCCCGGTCCTCGGACAGTATAACCGGCTGCTCCCCGTTGGAAGGCAGCACACGGATCGGAATCTCCACCGGTTCGGAGATGTAGTTTGCATCATCCTCGGCAGTGATGATGATCGTGTAGTTCCCTTCTTCAAGTGAATGAAGCCTGTCCAGCTCCAGGGAATACTGGAGTGTTCTCCGTCCTCCATCGCCAAGAGTTGTATCGTAGATCATAAGCCTGCTGGACCGCTGCCCCAGCTCCGACAGGTCCGCATAGACCCCCTGAATTGGGCTCGTCCTTTCCTCAACCACGACGATGATGTCGATCCATGAGCTTCTATTCCCCTCATCGATCTCATCCGGTGTTGCCGTGGCAAGAACGATCACGGGGGGCTCGTGCGGGGGAAGAGGTATCACACGGACCGTCAACCGTTCCGAATCAATGCCGCCCCTTCCGTCCTCGACTGTTACGGTGATGATGACTTCCCCGGGATCATCGGGAGCCTCGAACCTGACCCGGGGTCCGGACCCGGCGATCATTCCATCGGAAGCCGAATAGTAATAAACCAGGGTATCACCGTCCGGGTCCTCGGCCTCCACGTATAGTTCTATCCTGGATTCGACCTCCATGACCTCACTGGAGGACCTGAATGATGATATCTCGGGAGGCAGGTTGGTCTCACCGGATCCCAGGACGGTCACCGTAAGGGATGATGTCACGATATTCCCGAAGGGATCCGACACGGTTACCTCGATCCCGTATTCCCCCTCATCTTCGGGAGCCGTCCATGTCCATGTGGGACCTGTTCCAGTCAGCTCGCCTCCCGTGGCCTCCGCTGAGTACTCGAGACCGTCACCGTCCGGATCTTGGGCCTCAACCCTTATGGACGATGTACCACCGGGTTCGACAACATCCGGTTCAGCGATGAGATCATCTATGACGGGGGCTTTGTTCCCGGTCCTGAACTCGGTCGCCCGCCTGACCGCCTCATATCCGTCCAGAATCCCGAAACCGTACCTCACGCTGTATTTGTCCGACAAGTCGGGATCGTAGGGATCCCCTCTCGCCTCGGCTGTTTCCCTGAGCATACCTCTGATCGTCTCAAGGACGTCGACTCCATTAAGCTCGGCAATCTCGGGGGCAGCCTGAAGCATGAGGGCGACCACACCGGAGACGTGGGGAGTTGCATAGGAGGTTCCCTCCACCAATGTCCATCCGCTGGGCGGATCGTCCGTGGTTGAATGGGCTGCCAGAGTGAGGTTGACCGCAGGAGCGACCACATCAGGTCTGAGCTCATCGTATGGATCATCGTCACCGTCGGACACCCTCGGTCCATACGTGGCACCGGACCAGTAGATGTCATCCGTTCGGTCCACGGTGCCGCGGTCGTCGAGACCTCCTGCCGTTATCACGTAATCGGACCAGAAATAATTAGCGGGGTCCTCCCCGTGCTGGACCCCGTCATTTCCGGCTGCCTGCACGAACGGGATCCCGCTCTCCGCGATCAGCTCAAGGAGCTGTGAGATGGACCCGTCAGGGTCCAGTCCTGTCAGTGCGCTCATGGAAATGACATCGATGCCTCTGTGATCCGTGTCCCACTCGGTATCCTTGTTCTGAAGGCACCAGTCCATGGCCTCCGCCATTGCCCTGATATAGGCGGGATTGTAATCGGACATCTTCAGATCGATTATTCCGGCCGAGGGGGCTATGCCTCTCGCATTTCCGTCCGCATCCCCTCTGCTTGCGAGGACGCATGCGACAGCGGTTCCGTGACCTCCCTTGTCATCGGGATCGTAGGAACCGTCCCTGGGAGTGAGTGGGGTATCGGGAAGGGTGAAATCCACTCCAGCAACGAAGGAGCCCCTGAGTACCTCGTGATCGTTGTCGATACCGAGGTCCAGAATGGCCACGGTCATACCCTCGCCGTCGAAACCGAGGTCCCTGGCGGTCTCTCCGGCATATGTCGCGGAGGGTTCGACCTTCACCGCCTTGGCGGATACGTTGATCGCGAACTGTACCTCCCTGTCCTTCTCGATCACCTTAACATGCGGGAGATCGGAAGCTTTCAACAGGGAGCCTCTGTCCCAGAACGCTGCGGTGATCACCGGTATGTTTGAAAGTGATGCCCCGATCTCGCACCCAATACCCCCCAGGCTTTTCGATGTGTCCTCCATGTTCCGGGCCTCATCGACATGGACCAGGGTCCACATCGGAAAATGGGCGTCTTCGTCTATCCTGTCGTCGAGGGCGTCCCCGTCCAGATCGAAGGTATAACAGGAAATCCGATTTTCTCCTTGGCTCACCTCGAGGCCGGGGCCGAATGGAAAGGAGAACATGATCAGGAGAACGACTGGCAGGATGGAGCACCGAATGCTTGATCCCCGCATACGATACAATCCATCGTCATTCGTTATATTGTTTTTGATGAGTTGGTGAAATCTTCCTCGAACAACCCCGGATCCCTCTTTGATCCCTGAACTAAAGCTTCTTTATGTATATCGTGTAGAACGGATCGAAATCCATTCCGTCGTGGAACTTCCTGGACCTGATATTCGACTGGAAGATGTCTATGACTATCCGGTCGAGCCCATTACTCCTGGCATAGGATATCGCATCCCGATAGAGAGCGGTCCCCAGACCCTTTCCCCTTTCTCTCTCCCTGATGTAGATGATATCTATCCATAGGAATTGTCCATGAACGTACGGCACAGCAAAATCCGTCCGGTAATAGATGAAACCCGATGTTCTGCCCTCTTCGTTGGAGATGATCCTTACGGTCCGATTTCCTATGCCCTTCCTGAAACTCTCGATATCGGCGTCGGTAACGGGAATATCCCCCGCAGGTCTTCTCTCGATCCCTCTTACCTCGAGAAGGCCTTCCTTCAGAAGATCGAGGTCCTCCTCCACTGCATCTCTGATATCCATATACCGGCCCTCCTACAGTATCTTCAGACCCTCGTCCTTGATCGTGTTCAATATCAGTTTTGTCTCGGTCCTTTCGACGAAATCATAGGTCTGGAGTTTCTTTATAAAGCGGTCCAGGCCCCCCCGGTTCCTGAACCTGGCAAGAACGGTTGCGTCGAACGGACCCGTATTGTCGAACACCATGAGGACGCTCGGGTCCCTTGCTATCTTCTTCTCGATCTGGTGAAGCTTTCCCTTGGCCACCCTCACATCTATGATCACATGAATTTCAAAACCGAGCTTGTCGTAATCCAGAAGGGCGGAGTACCCCCGGATCACACCTTCCCTCTCCAGCTGTTTCACCCTGTTCATGACCGTGGCGGGCGCAAGGCCGAGAATCTTGGCCATCTCCCGGTAGGAGTCCCTGCCATGTCTCTGGAGGTGGGAAATGATCCTCTGGTCAGTTCTGTCCATGGATGTGCATCAATGTTCATTATATTTATTATATTCGGACCTTTATTGAACATTTGATTATAAAATTATTAAAAATTCAAATGAATGTTTAACAAAAAAACCATTATCATTTAATATAATCACCAACCATTGGATCCGGGGACCGGGCATGGATGAAAAAGCGAAACATTTCGGATTCAAAGGGCTGGACGACCTGAAGAGAACACTGAACGAGAAGAACGACATCAGGTTCATTCGATTCGTCACCGCGGACATGAACGGGGAAAGGCCTTGCGGTTTCACGATCCCTGTTTCAGAACTGGGCGGGACGATCGGACCCGATGGATCAGTATCCTTCCCGGAGAACGACATTTCCTCGGATATCCTGAAGGGCTTCGATGCGTCCTCGCTCTACCCCGAGAGGATCAACGAGAGCGACAAGAACGCCAGAATGGATTTCTCGACTGCCAGAGTTCTCCCATGGCACTACAGTACGCGTGTCTCGGGATACGAGAGGAGATGGCGTGAGATCGTCGTGTTCGGTGACATAATCGATCCTAAGAACGGACCCTACAAGTTCGATTCACGGAGTATTCTGAAAAGGGTCCTCGATAAGGTACGGGACCTCGGGATCGCCGATACGGTCTATATCGGTCCCGAGATGGAATTCTTCCTCCTCGAGGCCGATGAGATGGGGAATCCCGTGATGGAGGAGTTCTGTCTTGACGGATGTATCTACCATAGACCTGTTCCGGTAGACAAGGGAAGATACTTCAAGGGAGGCAGGAACGGTCAGGTCCGCAAGGAGGCTCAGCTCGTACTCCAGGAGATGGGCTACAGGTTCGAATACGACCACCACGAGGTCTCAGAATCCCAGCATGAATGCGACGTTCATTTCATGGAAGCCCTGGAGATGGCGGATTTCGTCATGCTCTTCAGATACGTTGTCAAGAAGGTGGCGGCCTCCCACGGCCTTTTCGCTTCCTTCATGCCCAAACCGATATCCGGTGTGAACGGGAACGGTATGCACACTCACCAGTCACTTTTCAAGGATGGGGTGAACATATTCCATGATCCCGATGACGAACATCACATGTCGGTCCACTGCAAGAGGTACATCTCGGGTCTTATGAGACACGTACCCGAAATCTGTGCGGGATTGAATCCGTGGGTGAACTCCTTCAAGAGATTGGTCCCTGGATACGAGGCTCCGGCATACATCTGCTGCGATGTTGAGAACCGCTCCTCCCTCATCAGGATCCCGGGATATGATCTCGGTAATCCGAACGCGATAAGGATCGAGCTTAGAAATCCCGAACCTTCCGCAAATCCCTACATCTCCTTCGCCCTCCAGATATGGGCAGGTGTCAAGGGGATCGTCGAGGGTCTCGAACCCGCCACAATCAGCGATATAAATGTATTCGAACTCTCCGACAAGGAGATGAGTGAGAGGGGGATCAAGCGTTTGCCTCCCGATCTTGGTTCGGCCCTGGATCTGATGGAGGGAAGCGAACTGGTCGAGGAGGTCATGGGCAGGGACTTCCTGATGCATTACCTGACCGCAAAGAGAGCTCACCTTCTCGAATACCAGCGGTCCCTAGGACACAGAAAGGATGATGTTTCAATGAAGATGCACGTATCCCAGTACGAGATGGCAGAACTCCTCCCGATCCTTTGAGAGGATGCAATCATTCAATTGGGTATCCGATCTTCTAATGATCATTGTTATTTCTGACCTGCAATAAAGACCACACAATCAATTTATAAAAGAAAGTCAGATATTTGATGGACCCAGGGTTTAATTCACTCCATGGAGACGGTAGATGAGAAATGCCAGATATTTGGTATGTCGACGGTATTCCAGACCGTCCTGCAGGGCCCTCATCAGGGCTTTTTCCATCGTATTCATGATCATCATAATTGGTTCGTTCCTTATCCCGTCACGGGCTGAGGCACAATCAGATGACCCAATCACCGTGGGTTATTTCAACAACAGACCGCTATCGTACAGGGTGAACGGGGACCTGATCGGCCTGTCCATAGATCTTCTAAGGGAGATCGGACACTCTGAGGGATGGGAACTCGAATTCAGGGAAGGCACAAGGTATGAGTGCCATGAATGGATCACGAGCGGGGAGGTCGATATCGTTGCAGGTCTGGAGGAGATACCGGAATTGGATGGAGGACCAAGTTTCTCCAACGAAACGATTGTCACCAACTGGGGGGTCATCTACACACCCGAGGGGGAGAAGCTGGACTCGATCCTCGACCTCGAGTCAAAATGGGTCGGAGTGGTCAAGGACGACATACAGTACAACGGATCATCGGGACTGAGGGACCTACTTTCGGCATTCGGTATCGATGCCACCATGGTGGAATTCGGTAACTACAACGAGGTCATCAGGGCCATAGAGGATGATGTTGTCGATGTCGGACTGCTGAACCACCTGGTGGGCCAGGCGGTTGAGAAGGAAAGGGATATCTCCAGGACCGGGGTCGTCTTCAATCCGGTGGATGTGAAATTCGCCTATCCCGCCAATGACACCCAAGCGGAGGAGCTCTCAAAGACCATAGATCGGTACATCAAGGACATGAAAGGGGACGAGAGCTCCATCTATTACTCACTGCTGAAGGACTACGTCGGCGGGGACAGCGGCCCGAAGGTGAGGGTCGTACTGCCCTCCTGGCTGATCAACCTGTTCCTGATAGTGATCGGGGTGGCCATCTTCCTTTTCGCAGCAACCATGTTCCTCAGACACAGGGTCAGGGCGAGAACGAGAGAGCTGGAGATAGCGAACCAGGAACTGGACCTGGACATCAAGAAAAGGATAGAGATCGAGGGAAGATTGAAGGACGAGAGGAACAAATCGGTCTTCTATCTCGACCTCCTACTTCATGACATGGGGAATATCAACCAGGGTCTTCTCAACTCGGCCCAGATATACGATCTGGTCAAGAAAGACAGGAGCAAGGCCGACATGGTTCATGATACCATATCCCAGCTGGTTTCCCGATCTGTCAGCCTGGTGAAGAACGTCCACAAGTTCGCCCAGGCCACGAACGCACCTTTCAGGGCCGAACCGATCGACCTCATACCGGTGGTGAAGAAATCCCTGACAAGCGTGATCCTCTCGTTCCCGGAACTGAAGATCTCAACCGATATCAGGGGGCCGAAGGAGAATGTTTACGTTCCAGCGGAGCCTCTGATAGAGGAGGTCTTTTACAATATATTCCACAATGCGGTGAAATACCACGAACAGGGGGATCCGAAGATCGAGGTGAAGATCAGGGTTGACAGGATCAAAAAACGGGTGATCCTCGAGATAGCCGATAGAGGCAGGGGGATCCCCGACAGCATGAAGCACTCGCTTTTCACAAGGGCAAAACGTGCCGGGGAGGCGAAGCATCTGGGCATGGGGCTGTCGCTCGTGAAGGTGCTCCTTGACAGATACCAGGGCACGATAGAGGTCAAAGACAGGGTGGAGGGGGACCACAAGATGGGATCGAAGTTCATTGTGATGCTCCCCATTATGGAAGACCCTTCCGTTTGATAAGAGGGAGGCCACCTTTATATGGACAGGCGGGTCGACGAATATATCGAGAGGCAAAGAGCATCCCAGAGGGAGATATGCTCGAAGCTCAGGAAGATAATATTGGGAGCATATCCCGACATTATAGAGAAGATGAAATGGGGGGTCCCGACCTATCTAAGTAAAGAAAATGATGGTCTTAGGGCGAAATATTACATCGTTGCGCTCAAGGACAAGGTGAACCTGGGTTTCTCCATCGAAGGGTTGTCGGATGAAGAGATGGCTCATTTCCAAGGCCAGGGAAAGGAAATGAGGCATATCGGTATCCGTTCGGTCGGGGAGATCGATGAGGAAAGCATCGTCAGGTTACTTGGTTTGATCGAATAAGGACAATGTTTCAGATCCCGGTCATATGGCATCCAGAGGTTCATTGCAGATGGAGCACGCACCTGTGTGGACGCTGATGATCCCCTGACATCTGGAACATGTCCATTTTCTCCTCTCTTCCTCCATGAACCTCCTTAGTCCGATCTCCTTGATGGACATGAGGTTCTCAAGAACATCGGCGTAGTATTTCGTTTTATACCTCTTGGCAAGACGATCGAGGTCCCTGCAGGGGAACTCTCCGCAGTCATAGCAGAAATCCGAATCGTTGCTTCTCGGAATATCGCAGTTCCTTATTGCGCAGTTGAACAGAGTCTTTGGTTTATCGAAATCTTCGGTTCTGCATCCCGGACAAGGCTTCCTTTCCTTCAGATGGAACCTGCAGGTCCCGCAGTTCAGTCCGAAGGGTGCTATGAGCGAGGGGTCCACGATGGTGATCGTCTTTGAATGGATTAAACTGTTGCGACAACTGTGCATCCGTTCTCCAAATTATAAGTTAAGCAAGGTGATTCCAATCTCTTTGGGAAATTTCATTTAGGAATTGGTTAATTATATGATGCGGGAGGTCTATGAGAGCGATTCCGATTATGGACGAAAGAGGAAAAATTGAGAGGAGATGACAAAGTGAAACTGATCGGACATCATGGGATCTGTATCCTGTTGCTCATGATCTTCTTGGCAGGGTGTATCGATCTTGGAAATCAACCAAGGGCCCCAAGAGAAGGTGATCTATCATTCACATTGAGTATGGAAAAAACAGTATACAAGATCTCAGCGCAAAACGGCACGGTCCATAATGTTACACCGGAATCGATCCCTTACAGGCTCGAACTGAGGAATGACTGTTCGGATGTACTTCGTCTCGAGAAATATCTCACGTTCAGCGCAACGCTGGGGGAGAATATCACCGATCAAGATGGGAACAGGATCAGCCTTGCATATGATATTATGGATTATGGGCCCACTTATTCAAATATGGACCCAGGTGAGAATATGTCCGTGAAGGGCGATCTGGTGTATTACGGGAGTGCAATAAAAATTGGTGATGATTATACTGATTTTGATTGGGATGTTGTTGGAACTTACTTCATCAATTTCTTTTATGGTACGCATAAGGAGAACGGGGGGAGTTTTGGGGTAAAATCCAATACGGTCACCCTTTACCTCACCGACTGATATGGCAATTTCATGCCTTTACAAAAAAATCAGTAGTGATGAGACCGTTACCGAGAATGGACGGGGAAGGAAAGATTTGAGTCTAAGACGAAGAGGAAAATCAAAATCATTTTGTTTATGATACCATAATATTATTATTAAAAAAATGAGTGATATTTATTTTGATTTAATGAAAAGAATTCCGGAGAGGATTACATGAGAAACAAGGTACTAACCACATTTCTTACTCTCACCATGATAATCATAACCTGTACGGGGTGTATTGATGACAATAAAGAAGGTGAAGAGAATAAAGATGAGCAATCTCATGATCAGATAATAAATCTGAATGGATCCTTCATTGAAATCCCAGATAAAAATGACTCACTACCTGTTGATTATACATTCTCAATATCAGAAATGAATGTCAGCAACCATTATGAAAGGCCCATTTTATATCCGTTGAAGAATGACCAGATTGTACTTCTAATCCCTACTGATGAAGTGAATATTAAGGATGATTTTGACTTAAAAACAGAGGATGGTGAAACTGATCATCTTTACTTCATGAAATTAGATAGCAATGGAAAATATATTGTCAAACCAAAGGTAATTATTAACACCACAAAATGTGATAAATTCTATCTATTTGAAGACAGTAAATCAAATCTTCATTTGTTCTGGGTGGATCAAAGAGGAATTGATTTTACCCCTGGCCATTATCCAATGTATGGTAAACTGTTTTACAAACAAATAAGCAGTGACGGTAATATCATTATTGATGATAAGATTCTAATCGATGAAATACGAGAAACATCTGATATTAGATTTCAGGGTATAATTGAAATAACATCCGAGATTTTCCAATTTTCTTTGTGGGAAGAAAATTTCACAACTTCAATTTTCAATATTAGTAAAAATGGAGATATCCTAACTTATAAAAGTTTGACTTCTCACACTTTTGGATCTAAGTATTCATTTAGATATGATAATTCAACTTCATATGTGTATTGTTTCTTCATATATAATTATACTAATTCAACCTTTTCCTTTTCGAGAATAACTTTAAGATTCTTCTTTGCTTTATGGTAATTTGATTTTGAA
>JBLIRL010000052.1:0-7332 GCA_049472275.1 Thermoplasmatota archaeon
GCCGGGATGGACGATTATGTCGTATTTCAATGCCGATCCCCTGAAATAGTACTCGATATCGATATTGCTCCAAACATCCCTGTAGATCACCCTCTCGAAGCTCCTGGCTCCGGTCAACCAGTTGTCCGGATCGGAGCCGATGAAGAAATTTGTCGGAAATCCCGTGTCATCTTTGCCTTGGGGTTCCGATGGCAGGCTCCTCTGGAAGGTGATCATCACGGACCCGCCGGTCGATGCGGTCTGATGGACCACCCCGTCCTCGAGAAGATAGGTGATCCCGAAATCCGTCAGGGCGGAGAACCGGAAATCGCCCTTCCACTGGCCGAGGTTCTCGGTGAAATAACCAGAACCCGTTCCAGGATTGGCCGGACCCGATACTTGCCCCGTCTCGGTCGGACCTCCGACCTCTTCGGGACCGGTTCCGTTTCCCGTGACCATGAAACCCTGAAATATGAAAATAATGAGAAATCCGCTCAAGACAAGACGGTGTATCACTCCTATGAGAATCCCTCCGATGAGGACACCGATGTCCTCGTCGGTCCATGAGGGGAGGATTAATAAACGAATTTGGGAGCCGTATTTTACTATTATTAATCCTTTTTTGTACGACCTTTGCCTTAAACCAAGAATTATTTATGTTTCCTCCGTCCTTTATTTATAGATGGTCCCGCAATGGTTCCGTCGATCTTCGGAGAAAGGTGTCCCCATGCCCGCTCGAGTAAACATACCGGCAGGTCCTCTCCTGTTGCTGCTTTCGCTATCCCTGTTCATATTGATCTCGGCAGGACCTTCGATTTGCTTGATCATGGACGAACCGGTCAACGAGAGAGATCCGTACGAGCAATTCTCGACCGAGGTTCTACTGAACGCAGACGGTGTTGCCTACGACATCTCCCTGCTTGACGATTATGTCGAGGATGGTCAGATGAGATACATCGATGTGGGATATCCTGTTCTCAGGAGAGAGGAAGCAGGAGAAGGGATGGAGCCCCTTACCGGGGAGCCGGAGGAGGAATTCGATTTCCCACCCGGAGAATATTACCTGTATGCATCCCACGAGGTCTCCGAGATCGCTGTCATCCTGACGGATGTCGACGACACGAGACTGGCGGAGCCCTTCTTTCCGGATCTGTCCCTCAAGGGACTTTCGGTTTCTCTCGTCGTCCCATCCAAACTGGAGGTCCAGGAAGTTGCTGTAAAACGGGGAAAGGCAGCTCTGGATCCCCCCCTGGTCCTTAACCAGACCGTTCCCGTTTACATGGAAGAGAGAGGATATCTGACCCATCCTCTCCGCGACGATGATTGGAACCTTATCGGGTTCGGGATCCTCAAGGGTTCAACCGAGATCTACATCTTCAACGGTAGCTCCAAGGAGACAATGTGGTCCGGACTGGGATCAGGCATCACCGCGATAGTGGATGCGGACCCGGGAACAGAGGCCGTGGACGAGGATATCAGGGGATTGCTGGAGCATCTGGGTTTCAATTCCACCATCTGGACAGGATCCTACCAGGATGGGATTAGAGAGGAAGAGGTCCCCGTCGAGGACATGGAAGGGGACATGGGCGATCTCGATTGGGAACTTCTGATTTCAGCTGAACTGGGATGGCTGATAGAGAAGAATATTGTATCCGGACTTTCTGATGATGACATAGAGGACATCTCGGTGCTGGCCGGACCCGGTAGGTCCGGGATCAATCACCGGATCGTCCACCATGATGGGGGGTGGAAGTCCTTCGAGGATATTGGTACCATCACCATTCTGGGGGGCGGCTACGAAGATACGGACCCTGAATCAAGATACAACATGGCCAGGAGTACCCTTCCCCAGCCCACGGGACTGAAGGGAAGTGATGATGACATTTTATTCATCATAGTCATTGCGGCCATATCGATCGTATTCGTAATGATCGCCATCCTTATCCCGGCCTTCTATGCAAGACACAAGAGGAGTGAGCTTCTCAACAATCTGAACCGTAAACACCTATACGATACGATCAAGGGAACACCCGGGATACATTTCAGCGAGCTGCAGAGGGAGCTGGACCTCAAACAGGGTGTACTGTCGTATCATCTTAACGTCCTCGAGAAGAACGAGATGATCAAATCGGTCCAGGACGGTACCTATCGACGGTTCTACCTTTACGATGAGAAGATCGAGTTCGAGTTCCGACTGCACGAGATGCAGAAGAAGATACTCTTCATCATATCCCAGAAACCAGGAATAACACAGTCCAAGATCTCCAAAAGGCTTGGAAGGAACAGGATGGTCGTTAACTACCACCTGAAGATCCTTCTGGAGACGGGCATCCTCCACATGGAGCGCGAGGGCAGGGAGACCCACTGCTACATGACCGATATCGGATACAGTATCGCTTCGGCCTGAGGATGATGTTTCCTCGAAAATGTTTTCTAATCCGATGTCATGATGACATGTGTGGGGACACAGGTAGAGTGTCCGAACTGCGGTGCGCAGATGACCTTCGATCCCGGAACCCAGGGTCTGAAATGTTCGTACTGCGGTTCGGATAGGAGGATCGATCTTGACCACTCGATTATCGAGGAGAAGGACCTGGATTCGGCTTCGGTCCTGAAGGGGTGGGATATGGATGTCCATACATTCAACTGTGAATCGTGCGGCGCCACGATATCTACAGGGAGGAACATAACAGGCGAATGCCCGTTCTGCGGATCGCACTATGTGAGAGAACTCCCGAGGCATGACGATATCATAAGACCGGAGAACCTCATACCCTTCAAGATCTCCCTGAACAGGGCCAAGGCCCTATTCAGATCGTGGTTGGGCAAAGGGCTCTTTCGACCAAATGATCTGAAAAAGATCAAGAGGCTCCGAAAGCTCAACGGGATCTATCTTCCCTTCTGGACCTATGATTGCACGACCCATGCGGAATGGACCGCGGAGAGCGGCTACTACTACTGGGAGACCGAGACGTACTCCGATTACGAGGATGGAAAATGGGTCACAAAGACAAGGGATGTCAGGAAGATCAGGTGGGAGGATTCACGGGGGAAGCGTGATGACCTCTTCGATGACACTCTGATACTCGCGTCGCGCGGTATCGATGAGAATATCGCCGAGGAGATATACCCTTTTCACCTGAGCGCACTGGTCCCCTACAAACCGGATTTCCTGTCCGGATGGATGGCCGAGGAATATTCCGTGGATGTTCATGAAGGTTGGCGGAAGGCCAAGGGTAAGGTCGAGAGTACGGTCCACGACAGATGTGCAGGTGATGTTCCCGGTGACACCTATCGTTTTCTCGATGTCATGACACGTTTCTCGGACCTGAAATACAAACATATCCTCCTTCCGATCTGGTCCGCCTCATACCATTACAAGAAGAAGCTCTACCATTTTCTGATAAACGGGCAGACGGGAGAGGTCCGCGGAGAGAAGCCAATATCATGGATCAAGGTGGCGTTGGCCGTGGGAGCCGGCCTGGCAGCTGCCGGGATCGTGATCTATTTCTATCTAACCTCAGCATGAGGAATGGTTCCTTCCACTGATCCATCCATTAACTCGCGTTTTATTCTTGATTCGATCTCACCTGATATCCTAGTGCCTTCTCCTTCCGAGCAGGTAAGCACTACCCAATATGGAAATAAGAGCGGCGCAAACTAGTCCCAGTTCGAATCCGGGACTGTCGTCGTCATCATCATCATCGCCTGACGCGTCATCATCGTCGGTCGAATCATCATCCGCGGCGCCCATTGCATCCCTGAAAGCCTGGGTTATGTCCCTCGATGCCTGGTTCCATTCACCGTCGATATCGAAGGCGCGAACATAAAGGACTATCCTGTCCAGTCCGGTGAAGTAGTTGTCGCCGTCCTTGAAATCCTGGATCTCCTGAGTGTCCGACGGTCCAGCCGACATAAGATACCATTCCCATGAGTCCCAAGTGTTTCCCGCTCCGGTTCCCCTGAACCTCTCCTCGAAGGACATGCCGCCGAAACTGAAACTCTCTTCCATCGGGCCCACGCTCCAATCCACCCACACGCTCCCACCGCCTTCGGGATAGTGAACAAGGGT
Source organism: Thermoplasmatota archaeon (assembly GCA_049472275.1). Classification (GTDB taxonomy): domain Archaea; phylum Thermoplasmatota; class Penumbrarchaeia; order Penumbrarchaeales; family Penumbrarchaeaceae; genus JAFGLL01. The sequence continues at coordinate 4,052 of JBLIRL010000052.1, forward strand.
GTAGGCGCATTTGTATATCTCGCCGTCGCCGTCGCCCGAGGCCTCCTGCGTGAGAGTGTATGTGTCATCATCGAAAACGAAGGAGAAGTCGAAATCATCTATCTTGATGTTCAGCGATGTGTCCGTCGGTGTCGCCCCAGCGGGGTCCTCGTCCTCCGGAAGGTAGAGAGTTGGTTCCGTGTCATCATCGTCGTCATCAGGACCGGGGCCCCCTCCTCCCCCGAAATCTTCGTTCACTATATCATCCGCATAGTTCCAGACATCATCAACCTCCGCCTCGCCCATCACATCCAGGATACCCGGATGTCCTGCAATGTGGCTTGCAGGCAGTTCCACCCTGAGGGTCGACGTCCCGGCCCCGGAAACCTCGTCCGAAAGCATCGATGTCTCGATACCGTAGTCCGAGGTGAAGAACATGCCGTATTTTGTGATCTCGACCTCGGTCTCTTCGTCCGCGTCCCCGTCGTGATCGAGAGAGATCGTGTAGATGTAGTTGTAATCCTGGTCGGTATAGTCTATGGTGCCTGCCACGGTGAGTTCCATTATGATGGGATCGCCGGAGAAATCCACCGAAACGGAGGTGATATCGATGTTGTTCCTCCTCGTTTCGTCCATTCCATCGTTGGAGTAGTCCCCCGTCGGGTCCGTATGCTCAATTTCCGTACCCTCTCCGCTCGCAAGATGGAAAAGTGGTACCATTGCGAATAACAATACAGCTCCCATGGTAATGATCCTTTTCAGCATTTGATGTCCCCCTGACCAAACGAATGAAACTCATGAATATTAATAGATTTTGAAATTCGATATCCTGGCAGTCTGAGCCGAGGCTTTCCTCGACGAGTGGATTCGGGAAAAAGATTATTCTATATCCTGTGGTTCAGGATTACCGGAGACCTGCTTTGAAAAGTGAGAGCGTCGGTAACAAGGGATCATGGATGATCGAGGTCACGGACCTGGTGAAGACCTACGGTAAATTGAACGCGGTGGACGGCATCTCCCTCAATATAAGACGGGGGGAGATATTCGCCTTCCTCGGCCCGAACGGGGCCGGGAAGACAACGACCGTCGAGATGATCGAGGGCATCCGTACGCCAACCAGGGGAAACATCCTTGTCATGGGCAGGGACCTCTCCAGGGACACGAACTGGATCAAGCGGAGGATAGGTGTGCTGCCCCAGGAGTTCTCCTCCTTCGACAACCTAAGGGTCCGGGAGACCATCAGGTTCTTCGGTTCGCTCTACTCCGAGACCCGTCGAGTGGATGAGCTGATTGACCTGATGAACCTCAATGAGCACGAGAAGAAGCTTTACAAGAACCTTTCAGGAGGTCTCAAGCAGAGGGTCGGCATCGCGGTAGCCCTCGTGAACGATCCGACCATAGTATTCCTGGATGAGCCTACAACGGGACTCGACCCCGCGGCGAGGCAGGAAGTGTGGAAGGTGATAAAGGGATTGAAGAGGGATGGCAAGACGATCTTTCTCACAACCCACTACATGGAGGAGGCCCAGGAGCTCGCTGACCATGTTGCGATAATCAATCACGGAAAGATAGTGGCGGAAGGAACTGTCGACGAGCTGATCGACAGATACGGCAAGGGAATGGTGCTCAATTTCACCGGGGCGGACCCGAAGCTTGCCAGATTCCTTGAGGTGGCTGGCTGCGGGATCCTCGATAAGGACAAGGAATGTGCGATAGGCCATGCCAAGGAGGGTCAGGTCTCCATTGTCATAGACAGCAAGGAGGACCTCCTCGGTATCCTTGAACTTGTCAAGGGTGCGGGGCTCGAATACAGAGGGATCAATGTTAGAAGGAGCAATCTGGAAGAGGTGTTCCTGTCATTGACCGGGGAATCACTGAAAGGTGGAGGTGACAAGGTTGAAACCTAGGCCGATCCTCTCCGTCTTCATAGTGAATATCAAGGAGCTGTTCAGGGACAAGGGTGGAATATTCTTCACATTCCTCTTTCCGATCCTTCTAATGCTCCTTTTCGGTTTCATTTTCCAAGACAGCGACAAGACTGTGTACGATATTCACCTCCAGGACCTGGACGGATCCGATCTTTCAAGCAATCTCACCCTAGTGCTGAAGGAGGTGGAGGCGTTCAGGGTCAGGGAGATCGATCCCGATCGGGATGTCGACGATTTCATTGATGACAACGACGTTGATTTCGTTGTTGTCATCCCGGAGGGGTACGGGAGCTCCATCGTGGGGAATCTGATCTCGGGGAGCAATGAAACCGTGAACCTGACGGTGAAATACGACCCGTCAGTCCAGGCTACCCAGGTGAAGATGTCCGTCCTCAATTCCGTCCTGCAGGAGATGAACAAGCGAATGAGCGGCGGTCGAGACGTGGTACTTCTGGAGGAGGACAGGGTCATAACCGAGAACTTCGAATACATAGATTTCTTCATTCCGGGAGTCATCGGTCTCACGGTGATGACCGGAGCCGTGTTCGGAACCATATTCGGTGACACCGAACTCAGGAAGAAGGGTATATTCAGGAAACTTTCCACAACACCGATAACAAGGGGTGAGTGGATCCTTTCCACCATGCTTTTCCAGCTGTTCCTGGCGGCACTTGCATCTGCGGAGATCCTGATGATCGGATGGTTGATATTCGGTTCTGTCTTATATCTGAACCCCATATTCTTCGTTATCCTCGTCTTCGAGGCCTTCGCATTCACCGGTCTTGCGATGCTTGTTGTGAGGTTCGTCAGGGAAGCCCAGGCAGCGTCTGCACTGGGAAACGCTCTGACGTTCCCGATGATGTTCCTCTCAGGTTCCTTCTTTCCTGTCGAGGGTTTTCCCCGTTTCCTCCAGGTCTTTGCCAAGGTTCTCCCTCTCTATTATGTCAACGAGGGTCTTCGAGAGGCAATGCTCTTCAACGATACGGTTGAGGCCCTTCGTAACATGCTCCCGATCGCGATCTTTGCCGTTTTGGTGTTCATCCTCGGTGTGAAGCTCACCACCTGGAAGCAGGATTGAGACATTCAAGCCACGCACCACAACCCTTTTAATACAAGAAGGCCAGTGTTTAATACGGGTAGATCCCGTGCTGTCCGGGGGCTGATCGCTTGGTAACAAAAGAAGGCGGAGTGCCGTTATCTATCTCGCTCGTGGTCATTCTATACCTGTCTATCCTTCTTTCAACGCTGGGGAGCGCTCCCTCGGACGCAAATGAGACCATACCCTCAAGGTTCGATCTGAGATATCACGATGGTGCGAACTACGTTTCATCCATAAAATCACAGAGCGGGGGCACATGCTGGACCCACGGGACC
>JBLIRL010000053.1:0-9022 GCA_049472275.1 Thermoplasmatota archaeon
TGTCGCGACGGGCGGACGTTCGCTGCCGATCACGTCATCGTGACGGCGCCTTTGAAGATCTTGATCGACGGAGACATCCAATTTACTCCCAAGTTGCCTTCGGAAAAATCGATCTTGTACATGCCTGGTCGTGATTGGTGGAACGGGTTCAACAACCATAACAACGATGACCGGGACCCACCTGAGGATTCCGGTCTCTGGGTCCACTACGGAGGCGACTACATGGTGGCCGCCGCATACCTTTCAAGGGGCGAGGGCGCCGTCAGGGACAAGGACGGACAGAACTACGACGATCCTCCGGAAAGGGCCCTACCGAACTACCATCGCTATCAGCCGCTGGAGATAGAATGGTACCAGATGGACGAGGATCTGAACGGTATCGATGATATCAAGATGGCAGTGATGGAGTACGGTGCAGTGGCCACCTGCATGAACGCGGACCCGAGGCTCCGTGATGAGACCCATGCACACTACCAGCCTCCGAACGATAACAGGGAGCCGAATCACGCGGTAGCAATAGTTGGATGGGACGATGCGAAGACAACTCCAGCTCCTCTCGACGGGGCATGGTTGATCAAGAACAGCTGGGGTTCCGAATGGGGGAACGAAGGATTTTTCTGGATATCATATTACGATAGATGGGCCTGCAAGCATCCGGAGATGGGTGCCGTCTCCTTCAGGGACGTATCATACCTGGCCTTCGACAGGGCATACTATCATGACTACCACGGTTGGAGAGATACGTGGTACAACTCGACTGAAGCCTTCAATTCATACGTCGCGGAAAGGAACGAGCAGCTCAAAGGGGTCAGCTTCTACACCACCGAGGATGGTGTAACCGCGAAGGTGACCATATGGGATGATTTCCGGGATGGTTCCCTCGAGAACGCCCTCTGGTCCGACATCTCGTTGTACAGGAAGAAGGGATTGCATACCGTTTTCTTCGAGGAACCCCTCGAGCTTGAGGAAGGGAACGATTTCCATATCATGCTCAACGTCAGCAGGGGAGGCATAGCATTCGACAGGACATCCCTTGTCCCCACCCTTCTCGGGCCGCCCACCAGAGAGCCCGGTTTCGACAGCTGGATAACATCTCTTTCCGCTCCCAACCAAAGCTTCTACAGGAAAGCTTCGGGTTGGAGCGATCTCTATCATGTCAACGAGAGCGCGAACTTCTGCATCAAGGGCCTGGTCGGCCATGTGAACATAGCATCCCCCATGACCCATGACAAGATGGGGACGAACTACACGGTCAAAGGTTCCGTGTCCCAGGAGATCGATCAGGTGAAGGTCCGGATCGATGAGGGGGAGGAGATGAACACCATTATCAGGAACGGACTGTGGGAGGTGGAGCTTATTGACCTTGATCTCACGGCGGGTCCTCACGTACTCACCGCAACCGGGACCCAGGATGGCTGCGCGGACATCGTGTCGACGACATGGGTGGAGTTCATCTTCGACGATAATGATCCCGTTACCAGAGCAGAACTGACAGGAGTCCGAGGAGACGAGGGGTGGTTCATCTCGGAGGTCGGTGTGGAGCTTCTGGGTACCGATCCTACATCCGAGATCGCTGCAACGATGTTCAGGGTTGACAGCGGAGCCTGGGAAAATTATTCCCAACCCTTCGTGATCAAGGATGATGCCGTACACGAGTTGAGCTTCAGATCCCTAGACATAGCAGGGAATCTAGAGCTGCCGGTCACGTTGGAGGTGAAGATCGATAAGGGGCTCCCCGGATCGGAGGTCGTTCTTCTGGGGGACATGGGAAGCGAGGATTGGTACGTCTCTCCGGTGGAGATGAGGTTCATTACGAGCGATGATATGAGCGGGGTCAAGTGCGTCGAGCTTGAGATCGATGGGGAGACAATGACATATGACGAGAATGAACCGCCGGTGGTTTCTTCCTCCGGTTCCCACGAGTTCCGTTATCGTTCCAGGGATATCGCTGGCAACATCGAGGAGGAGAGGATCGGTCAATTCAGGATAGATCTCGAAACACCCCGAACCGATTTCATCGTGAGGGGGATGGAGGGCGACAACGGATATTATCTCTCACCGGTTGAGATCGAACTTGTTCCAAGGGAAGGTCACAGCGGGCTCGCAGGCTGTTACTACAGGGTGGTAGGAGGATCGTGGGGCGACTATATCTCTCCCATTTTGATCTCCAAGGATGGCAGGTTCATAATCGAGTATTACTCAGAAGATCTCTCCGGGCATACCGAACAGGTCCACAATGAACTGATACAGGTGGATACGACCCCGCCCGAGACCGAGCTTCTCATAACAAGCGAGGAGATTCGAAACAACCGCCACCTCTCTAAAATCACCGTCAACCTTCATCCGGCGGATGCCACCAGCGGAACCTCATCGACATACTGGAGCATGGATGGCGGGGATGTGCAGAGATACAGAGGCCCCTTCGTTTTCGAACGTACCGGAACTCATTCAATACGCTACTGGTCAAGGGATAATGCGGGCAACGTCGAGGAGGCGAGATCCGCGGAGTTCATACTCGACCTGAACGCACCCGAGGTGGCCATGACAGAGTCTCTTGACGGAAAGACCATAAACGTCACCTCCTTCCTGATAACCCCCTGGGGATACGATTGGGAGGGCGGCAGCATCAGGATGGATTATTCCCTTGACGGCGGGGATTGGGTCGGGATATCGGAGGATTGTCCCTCGGGATCGACGACAGGTGCAGTAACGATTTCCGGCCTCGCCGAAGGCTGGCATTTTCTCGTCATCAGGGGGACCGACGTTGCAGGGTGGTCATCCACAAGGACCTATGGTTTCTTGGTCAATCTGACGGCGGAGAACATCTTCACCGAACCTCCGCCGCAGGAGGTCGGAACCGATGATGAAGGGTCCGGCCCGATATTGATGATCATCTTATCCGCATCTGCCGCTGCCATTTTGATATCAGGCGCAGCGATGACGGTCTATCTCACCAGGAGGAAGAGGTCCGGGAATGACAGATGATTATACGAACAAGGGACTAGGACGCCTTCCCTCCAAGATGAGCACCCAGATCGCTGGATCTATGTCATAGGTACGTCTTCGAGGAAACTTCATCGTGTGAATCATAGATCAGGGGATCATCACCGAGGTCAGTGGTCTTATCGGCATCGGTCTCCGGATTGACCTCTCCCTCTCCCAGGTATTCGTTGTGAGCTGCGAAATAGAAAGCTTCCTCGATATCTATGATCCCGTTTCGGTCGGATGGGTCGTAATCCAGTCTCGAGACCCAACGTGTGCATTGATCGGTCGCGCCCCAGTCGAACTGGAAGTCCGGAAAATCCTGTCCGTTCATTCCATTGGCAAAACCGGGCTGATATCCCTGTTCGGTGTAGTGGTTCCTTTGCCAGTGTGCAGGTGTATCGATCCGCGTGGGGCCGTCCGAGAGTGTTCCGTCCTGTTCGATGAACATCATGTTTGAAAGGGTGATGTCCACATCCGGATCCCAGGATGTTCTTCCGTAGGCGGCTCTGTCGCTCCAGTCATCCTCATCCGTACCTCTGATAGCCTTGTTGATCATGCTTGCGCCGAAGAACGAGTTCACCCTGTCCTTGACAAAGGCCACATCGTTCTCGTGCGCCGGTGTAAGGATGGAGTAGTGCGACCAGGGTTTGGGATCGCATCTCTCATAGGCCTGTACGACATCCTCGAAGAAACCGCCTGAATTGCAATTGATAAGTATGTGGACCATCTGCCTCGCTTCGATTTCAATGCACAAACGACCGTACTCGTCATCCAGCAGCCTGTCGGCATTGCCGTTGAGACCATCGCACAATGCGAATCCCTCATCCTGTTTGCTCATGTTCTTCCCGCTTGAGGAGAAGTCGTAGTAGTCCTCGTCATCGTCAATATCTAGAACCTGATCGCCATGCCCGGTGTACAGGATGGTCACGATGCCTTCCATACTGGATATCCTTCCGAGCTGCTTCAACGACTCCACCACCTTTTCCCTTGTCGGTTCACCGTCGAAGTAATGTGTTTCCGGGAATTGCGAGGCAAGGATATTATCTTCGTAGCAGAGGAAGAATATATCGCAATCATCATATCCCAGGGATTTCAGGAGCTTTCGCATATCCCTCGCGTCGTGTGCCGAGGCATAGCCCACGTTCCTGTCCGATGTGTTATCGTTGTTGCCGACGAGAAGGGCATATCTTGGATTGCTCTCCATTTGATTGAAGTTCCGGGAGTTCACGGACCTCATAATCTCGTAGGCGGAACTCATGCCGTCTCCGTCCAGATCTTCGTGCATGCCATACGGGCTTTCCGTTATCTCAAGCTCATCGATGTAGCCGTGGAAGAAATCCCGCTGCACGCCAGCTTCTCCTCCTCCCCCGATAAGCAGCTGATGCTCACCCGATCCGAACAGTATTTCTCCTGCGATTTCCCTGGACCTCGTGTGGTTGTCAAGGTTGCCGTCAATGTATATTGAAGATCCATCCTTCCTCTGTTCCACCGCGATATGGGTCCAATTTCCAACTGTCACCGACCCTCTGGATGATATTTCAACGGTGCGGGCAGGATGACCGCCACCGCTCATCCTGATCCTGAAAACGAGCCGCCCTGTCCTCATCAAGGACACTGAGTATACCGATTCCCCGAGCTCATCTTCCAGGCATGCCAGGATGTTCTCCTCATCAAGAGAGACGGGACATATCCACATTCTGAAAGAGATCATCTCGCTTGTGAGTTCACCAGAGGCATGGTGCAGGTATGCATCGATACCGTTGAAATAGGCTGCCTTGTCAAGGTACTTGGCGTTCGAGCTGGAGAACGTTACCTTCGTGTTGCTCAGCTCCATGGTCCCGAACTTGCTCCTGTCCTTCGTATTCCCGTCGAAATCGTAATATGAGGAATTTGACTGCACATCTCTGATAACTGGGGAGTTGGATATCCGGACCTCATCCAGAGACCCCTCCAGAAATGACGGGATCGAAGCCTTTGACCCACCTAAGGTAAGATCGCACCCTGAATTGTTGTGGAGCGGTCCATCCAATATCCTGCCGACCAGTTCGTTCACGGAATTCTCAATTATTGAGAAGCGTCCCTTTCCCTCTGAAAAGGAAATCACGAAATCGAGATGGGTCCAGGTTATTGCGGAGATCCTGTCGGGACTTCTTCCCTTCAGGTCCATCGCAGAGCCATCCTCTTCCAAAGCCAGGTGGTATTCTATATGATAAGAGCTGTCGATCCCCACCTCCAGTACATCCCTGTCCGAGTCATCCTCCGAGGTCAGCGATAGGAAGCAGTTGGCTATCCCGTTCGCGCTCACCTTGTTACTCGGGCTCCCCGGTTCAATCCACAGCGATATCGACCATTCCTCTCCACCGGAGAACGGGTAGTTCGGCGAGTTCCCACAATCCACGAAATCGTCGATTCCGTCAAACGAGATCGCCGTCCCGTAAGGTCCCCTGCAAAGGCCCCCCTTCTCCATGTTGATGCAGGTTCCATCGATGCCGTTTCCCGACCTGTCGTGAACCAGAGCTCCATCGCCGGGACACCCCTCCTGGAAGTTCCATGAACCCGATATTCCCCTCAGATCGAGCGCCCCCGCCTCGAGCATGAACTCGTCGATCATACCCTCGAAAGGAAATCTGACCTCTCCTTCGTCCCATAGTCCACCCAGATCGTAATCGATATAATCCGTGAACCTTGGAACGGGTGTTCCGGAGGAGCTCCTGCCAGCCAGCATTCCGTTCAAGTAAAGGGATTCCACGGGCGGATCGAAGGTATACCCGATCTCGTACCATTCGCATCTGCGAAGCTCCATTGAACTGCGGCAGGTCTCCATTCCACTCCATACGATGGATACGTGACCGTCATTCAGGAAAAGACCGTTGATCTCGTTATCGGAATCCTCGAAGACCACGATCCCTCTTCTATCTGAGACCTTTTCGGCAAATATCAATATCCGGATGGTGAATGGTCCGTTCTCTATCGAACGGTCCTTGTAGGATAACATGACATCTCCCTCGGAGAACTGAAGGCATTTCCCGAACTGGGTGTTGCTGCTCCATACGGGATCATGCCGGTCCTCCTCTGGTGAAGCACCGAGCATGAAACTCTCCTCGTGAGAATCCTCTGTGGGGAATCTTTCCTCACTGTAATCGTATGCGAACTGACCTGATCCCTCGTCCAGGCTGAGGTAGACACCGTCGCCATTCACTTCATACAAGGATGTATCAAGGGTCTCGGGAAGGATTAACTCATTTCGGGATGAGACCACAAGAGGTATCGAGAGCAGAAGAACGATAAGGAGAATCTGCAGTACCAATTTGGGAGATGTCGCGTCGGATGGAATCCTCTTTCCAGGGGCGGTCACCGGCATCATTCCTCACCTCCGGAGCGTACCTTGCCTGACCTCCTCAGCAAAAGGAGAAGGAACAGGATGATGATAGCGAAGGCAGCGGACGATACCAAACCCAGGAAGGCATATAGTGCCACGTTCTGATCGGCATCCACGGGGCCTCTCTCGATCTCCACGGTCATTGTCTCGCCCTCGGTCCGAATTCCAGAGCTGTCCACGAGGATGATCATGTATAGGAGAGGACCCTCAGCATCTGCCGGAATCTCAATGGTCGTTTCGAGGATTGGTCCGATTTCCAGAACTGAGGTCAAACGTTCAGTACCAGCATACCAGTATTCCACATATGCAGTATCGATGACAATGTTGTCCGAGGCCTCGACCGAAACAGCGAGTTCTGTCCCGGCAATGACACTGGAGGGTGTATTGTCATCAAGGATCACGGGGGGATCGTTGTCCATGACCGGGATCCTTCTGGCTTGTGTCTCATTCAGGTTCCCCGCGGCGTCACGGGCGGAGATCCGGAAGAACAGCGGAGACAGGGAATCCTCTGGTATTTCGATGGATATTCTGCGGACCCCCTCATCTGATATCATCTCCTTAACGGGATCCCCGTCGAACCAGTACTCGACGGATGCGTATGATATCCCTATGTTATCGAAAAGGGAGAGGTCCACCAGAACCTCCTCCCCGGTCGTCCCGTATCCGGGAAGTGAGAAGATATCGACAAAGGGTGGATCGTTATCCAGGACCTCCACGGAAACAGCATCGGTCGAGATCAGATTTCCGGAGCCATCCATTATATGGAACCTGTAATGGAGCGGGTCCGTGGAATTTTGAGGGATGATGAGCTCTAAGGATCCCGGACTACCGGAGGAAAAGCTTCTGTTGGAATGCGGTCCCTCGCCGAACCAGTATTCGAGAACGGAAGTGGATATGTTCGTATTGTCGATCACCTCGATATCGAACCTGAAGGGATCTCCGGTGGTTGCGTTGGAAGGTGTTCGGTCCGCAACCAGCTGCGGAGGATCGTTGTCCAAGATTGTTACGTTGGAGGTCCCGCATCGATATCGATTCCCAGAGGTGTCCACGGCTGACAGTATGTATCGCATCTGGTCCCGGACCTCCGGCGGCAGGATGATCCCTCGGGAAAGGTTTCCTTCTCCCTCAAGAGTGATATCATGATGTTCTCCTTCACCGAACCAGTACTCAATACGGGTGTTTGAAATGGCAATATTATCCCTGACCTCGAATTGAAAGTTGTACACATCCCCCGTGGTCCCGTTCGGAGGGCATCTGTTCAATATGACGGGATCATCGTTGTCCAGGACCTCCACGAGTTTCAGGCCTTCGCTCACGATGTTCCCGGATGCGTCCCTCGCCATCAAAGAGTATGACATAGCAGCGATGTCTTGATCCAGCATCACTGTCAGTTCGAAACAGCTGTTCGTGGTCCCTAGGAGCTTCTGCTCAATACCCCCGTTCGATCCGTGGGACCAGGTAACCGCAACGTTACGGACGAGGAGATTGTCAGTCACCGTCACATCGAAGGTGAACGGATCTCCCGTGGTACCCCGGGATATCGTGAAGTCGGAGATCACGGGCGGATCGTTGTCGATGATCGCAAGCTCCTCTCTCGTACCATGGCCCGGATAATATGAGAAATGCCCTGCACGGTCGCTGGCGATGAACTCGTACTGGAGGTTGTCCGAGTCATTGGTTATGTAGATGTCCAGATACCGATCCTCACCGGATCCTTTCATTGTGGAGTTGCTTTGGACAAGGATGGATCTTCCCTGGGCTATCCAGTATCTTACTGACACATCGATGCCTTCGACGAAGTTATCATCCCAGACTTTCACGCGGAAAGTGAATTTCTCTCCTGTCGTGGGTCCCACTCCCGGATCGTCATGGAAGATGACCGGAGGGCCCGTGTCCCTCCCTATACCGTAGAGATTGCCGTCCGTGGATCCGATATATACGGTCCCGTTGGCTCCGATCGCCGGAGATGAGGATGATATGGGCCCACCTGTTATGAAACTCCATATTTTGGACCCGTTCTCATTCAGGCAGTAAACATCACCATTCCCCGCCCCGAAATAGATCATTCCGTTCAGATCGATCGCAGGTGAGGAGAACACATCTTCTCCAACATCGTAGTCCCAGATAAGAGTACCGTCAGAGTCCAGGGCCGAGAGAGTATCGTTATCGGACCCGATGACTATCATCCCGTTCCTCGAGACCGCAGGTGACGAATAGACATCATTTCCCGTATTGTATTTCCATTTGAGGCTGCCATCGGTATCGAATGAGTACAGATGGTTGTCATCGGATCCCACGTAAACGATGCCATCCGGACCTATCGCGGGAGAGGAGTATACCCAGCTTCCGGTTTTGTACTTCCAGTTGAGCGATCCGTTCTTGAGGATGGAGTACACATTGCCGTCATCCGAACCGACATAAACACATCCGTACCGGTCCACGGCAGGAGAGGAATCCACATCACCTCCGGTTGGGAAAACCCAGTTGAGCCGCCCCTCTCCGTTCAGGGACCTGACCGAACCGTCCCTGGACCCGAAGATGATGTTCCCCTCGGTATCCACGACCGGTGAAGACCTTATGCCCTTCTTTAACGAGCACTGCCTCCAGCACGCGCCGGATGTTGGGCTCGTCATCGACAACCAGAATCGCTCCCGTCTT
>JBLIRL010000054.1:0-16057 GCA_049472275.1 Thermoplasmatota archaeon
ATCGTTACCGATTATGCCGTGATACCCCACCATCCAAATTTGAACTTCGATAACGACCAGAACATGTATATGGAAGCCTGGTTCCAAACTGAGAATCTCGAAAACAAAGGCCGGCAGACGATCCTGTCGAAATTCGAATCTTCTGGTAGTAACTCTAACGGATATATACTGGAGATAGATCAGCAAAAAATCTCCTTGCGACTGTTCAACGGTTTAAGTATCGGAAGAGCATGGGGGAATTACCAGATACAGAATGCCTACTGGTACCATGTATGGGCCACATATGATTATGGAAGTAATTGGATTAAAATCGAGTTGAACATCATCCAAAATGGTGTTGAAACACATGCTGAAAGTGTAGCGACTCAATATTCGTCCGGTATCGGCACAACTACTTGCGATCTATATTTTGGCACCTGGTATAATGGCCTAAACGGAAATTTCCATTCTCCGATTTACAATGGCTATCTAGATGGAATCATCTTCGCAACGGGAAGCAGCTTCTAATCGTTTGCTTCCCTTTCTTTTTTTTTAAAAACCCAGAAAAGCAAGTATCGCACCCCAGATCATCCGCACTATCCAGTATAGAACCGGCAGGATGCCTTCATCCATCTGATCGCTTAGGGACCCCAGGTCGCCTTTTGGCCTCTTCGCATCGAACATCACATCCTCGGGCCCCCAGGATCGAAGAAGACTTCCGCATCCGCAGAACAGATCGATCCCGTGATGGTCCTTCAATTTCTTGAGGTCCTTGAAGGATTCCCCAGGTCCGAGCTCGATCTTCGAATCCACCAGATTGATGGAGACCTCCATATTCCTCGAGACGATACCTTTTCCGGGGACTATAGGAAAATCATGCGACATGAAACAGTCATTGCACTTGATGTAGTTCATATCGGAGAACACCGCATCGGATACGAGTATCCCCTTGCCCAGGTAATGTGGCATCCATCTCTCCCCCTATCAAAGGGATCCCGAATCAATTGGAATATGATTTATTAATAGCTTTTCAGGACGAGGAGCGCGATACCGATATCCACCGGGACCAAATCAATTATTACCCCCTCCGCAATCCATGTACCATGTTCCTCGAGGAGTTCAGAGAACGAGTGAAGGAATGGGACCCCGGCAAGCACATGGTCTTGGAGGAGCGGAACGGTCTGATAGAGGCTTTCCATGACGCCCACATCGCCGTTGTCAACAACAGGGGAGAACTCCTGCATTCGAGCGGGGACCCCGTCCACATCACCTACACCCGCTCCTGCATCAAACCCATACAGGCCCTCCCACTGCTTTACACGGGAGCCGCGGAACATTACGGTTTCACAGATGAGGAGATCGCGATCATCAGCGGCTCCCATTCGGGGGAGCCCCGACACCTGGAAGTAGTAAGATCGATCATGATGAAGGCGGGCATAGAAGAATCCCTCCTGAAATGCAGGGGACACGCTCCATTCAACAAGGAACAGGCAGCGATCGTCGGGAAGGACTTCACATCGATCCACGACAACTGCTCTGGGAAGCACGCGGGTGCCCTTGCCGCATGCAGATTCAACAGCTGGGACCTGGATTCTTATATCGAAATCGATCACCCCCTGACCGAGGAGGTCATCGATTCAATAGCCGAACTGACGAACCTGCAAAAAAATGAGATCCATGTCGGGAGTGACGGATGCGACATCCCGAACTTCGCCATCCCAATTGACAGGATGGCGCAGCTCTTCGCACTATTGGCGGACCCGGGGAATTCGGACAGATCGGAGCAACTCCGACGATTGGGAAATGCCATGATGGATCATCCGGATATGGTCGCAGGCACTGACAGGTTCGACACGGTGCTGATGAGGGACTTTCCCGGGAAGGTACTATCAAAAGCCGGAGCTGTCGGTCTTCAGACACTTGCCGCATCGACCGATGAAGGATGGCTCGGGATCTCGATAAAGGTTCCCGACGGTGCTTATACAAATATCATTCCGGTCCTGACATACCACGTACTCTCTGAGCTCGGATTGAAAAATAAGGGTTCGAACAGATACAACAATCCGATGATCAGGACGAGGTCCGATAAGGTCGTCGGTGCGGTCCATTCATTCGGAAAACTGAAAAAACACTGATTATTTTCCCTCGAGACCAAATATATTATTATGAACATCACCTATTCACCATAGGGTGAGGAAAATGATCATGGAGTTCACCTATTATCCATATACGGAAAAGAATGTGGAAAAGGTGGAGAAAAGGTGGGGAGTCTACAAGCTCGCGGACAGCTTGAAGAAGGTCGTTTTCATCGGCAGGGGAAATGTCAAGAAGCACCTTCCGAAGCACCTTCCCGACGGACCCCGTCCGGCCGAAGGAGTGGAGTTCTTCTCTATCGAGTACTTCGACACGGGAGAGGAGGCCTTGAATTCGTGGGAAGAGCAGATGAATAACTACTACAAGAGGTTCGGCAGGTACCCCAAGTACAACCAGCCTCTCCAATGACGACCAAGGGAAGGCCTCTCGAAGCTTCATGTTATCCGTTCCTTCACCCGCATGGTTTTAAGAGACCTCTGCATTCAACATGGCGATATTATGGCCAACAAGATAGGTATCCGAAGGGAAAGCAAGAACAGATGGGAGATGAGAGCTCCCCTCACACCGGAGCATGTACGCAGGCTCGTCAACGACTACGATATCGATTTCGCCGTCCAGCCGTCGGACCTCAGGACCTTCCACTCGGAGAACTACGAGGAGGCCGGAGCCAGGATAGACGAGGACATGAAGGGGATCGATATCATCCTCGGAATCAAGGAGATCCCCAAACACGAGATAGAACCCGGAAAGACCTATCTCTTCTTCTCGCACACCATCAAGGGTCAGCCGCACAACATGCCGATGCTGAGAAGGATGATGGAGCTCAAATGCACACTCTTCGATTACGAGAAGATCGTCGACGAGAGGAACAGGAGGCTGATATTCTTCGGGAGGCACGCCGGCCTTGCCGGAATGGTGGACACCCTCTGGGTACTGGGAAGGAGGCTTGAATGGGAAGGGGTCCGGAATCCGTTCTCTTCCGTGATGAAGGCACACGAGTACGGTGACATGGCCGGCATAAGGGAGCACATATCCTCCATCGGCAGGCTGATCGCGACCCATGGTGTCCCCTACTCACTGAGACCTTTCGTCATAGGGATAGCGGGGGCCGGAAACGTATCACAGGGGGTCCAGGAGATCCTCGACCTTCTTCCGGTGAAGGAGGTCAAACCCAACGAACTTCCGTCTCTCAAGAAGAGGAAGGATGCAGGAACGAACATCTACAAGGTAATCTTCAACGAGTGGGACATGGTCGAACCGGTCGAAAACGGAAAGGAGTTCGAACTTCAGGACTACTACTCCAATCCCAACCTCTACCGTCCGAAGTTCGAGCAGTACATACCGTATCTCCATGTCCTGATGAACTGCATATACTGGGACGAGAGATACCCGAGGCTCCTGACGAAGGAAACGGCAAAACGTCTCTATTCGGACCACAGATCCCCCAACCTCAGAGTTATCGGGGACATCAGCTGCGATATAGAAGGGGCCATCGAAGCCACGATCAGGGCGACCACCCCGGAGGCTCCCGTTTACGTTTACGATCCCTGGGAGGACAAGGCAATTCCGGGGTGGAAGGGGACCGGTCCGGTGATCCTGGCAGTCGACAATCTTCCTGGGGAGATACCCGTGGAAGCGTCGGAGTACTTCGGGGACAAGCTCAAGGAGTTCATCCCTTCACTTGCAGGAGCGGACCTCGATTCCGGGGTGGAAGCCCTTAAACTTCCCACACCTCTGATCAAAGCCCTGATACTGTACAAGGGCGAACTAACGGAACGATACAGATATCTGGAAAGGTACCTCAAGGAGGGTAACAAATGAAAAGAGTACTGGTCCTAGGAGCGGGTCTCGTCGCGAGACCTCTTGTAAGATACCTTCTGGACACCGCGGGATTCGAGGTCACGGTAGCAAGCAGGACCGCGGAGAAGGGGGAGAGGATGATAGCGGGGCACCCCAGGGGTTCCGTGATCAGGTTCGATATCTCGAAGGACCTGAACCTCAAGCAACTCGTGAAGGGGCACGACCTTGTGGTCTCGCTCCTTCCCTACACGCATCATGTGACCGTGGCCAAAACGGCGATCGAGACCGGAAAACACATGGTCACGACATCTTACGTCAGCGACGATATGAAAGCCCTCGACAAGAAGGCAAGGGACAGCGGGATACTCCTTATCAACGAGATGGGGCTCGATCCGGGCATCGACCATATGGAGGCGAAGAGGGTCATCGACGATGTACATTCCAGGGGAGGCACCATCGAGGAGTTCATCTCTTACTGCGGGGGGCTCCCCGCACCGGAAGCGAACACGAATCCTTGGGGGTACAAATTCTCCTGGAGCCCGAAAGGCGTGGTGCTGGCCAGCAAGAACAACGCCAAGTTCAGGCGGGGAGGGAAGGATATCGAGGTCCCCGGGAAGGACCTCTTCGCCAATTACGAGCTGATAGATATCGAGGGGCTCGGAACGTTCGAGGGATACCCCAACCGAAACTCGGTACCCTACGCCGAAATCTACGACATCCCCGATGTTGATACTGTGCTCAGGGGAACCCTCCGCAACAGAGGATGGTGCGACACCTGGAAGGGGCTCCACGACATCGGGATACTCGAGGAGGTGAATCCCGAGGCGGAGGATTACTACACGATGATGGACCAGCTCGCACCCGGAAAGGGCAACATCAGAGACAGGCTGAAGGCAAGGATCGATACCAGGGATAACGATCTTGTCATGAGGAACTGGGAATGGCTGGGCCTGCTTGACGATCGGGACCTTCTGGACGGGACAACGAGGATGAACGCCCTCAGCGCCGTTCTCCAGGAGAAGCTCTTCTATGATACGGGAGAGAGGGACATGATCGTCCTTCAGCATACCTTCAACGTTTCCTTCGGAGGGAAGGGAAAGACCCTCAGGTCAACAATGATAGACTACGGTGTCCCAGATGGGGATTCCGCAATGTCCCGGACCGTGGGCATACCGGCAGCCATCGGAGTGGAGCTTGCCCTTACGGGGAAGCTGAAGCATCTTTCCGGGGTGATCATCCCGACCCTCCCGGAGATCTACGAGCCTGCACTTGAGAAGCTCTCAGGACAGGGGATCAGTTTCATCGAGAGCTGACGTGATTTCCGAGAGCGCATCATCCTCCTCAACGGGAACTGGAGGAGCGGGTTCCATCATCTCATTCTCTGGAGTTGCGGGAACCTCCTCCTCCGGCGAGGGGGGTTCGGATTCGCCCACAAGTGATTCGAGTATTGCGAGATAGGGCTCCATGGCCAATCTCGCCAGCTCCTTGTCCTCCATGTCCATCAGGGATATCGCCCTCTCGTAATCTCCCTCATGGACCTCGATGTGGACACCCTTCCTGTGGGCCAATTCCCTCAGCTCCTCCACCCTCTCGAACATATCCTTCTCCTCCGGTTGGGGCATTCCCTCCACGCCAACGACCGAGGACCTTCTTCTCCTGACCAGGAGTATCGATACCGATATCGCGATCAGCAGGACCACTACGGCAGCGATCACTATTATCAGGACCAGGGAGCTTTTCTTCTCGCTGCCTTCTTCCTCGGGTTCGAGTGTTATCGTTCCAAGGAACATGTCGCCTCCCGGTTCGAGCTTGATACTCCTCGAGTAGTCCTTGTAACCCTCGGCCCGGACAGTCATAACGTACTCCCCGGGCATGGCATTGATATCGAAGGAGCCGTCGAATGAAGTGCCATATGGGCCCAGGTTTCCGAGCATTATCTCGGCGTTCGGGATGGGGGAACCGTCGGCATCCTTAAGGTAACCGGATATGCAGCATCCCTCGATAGTGCTGAACGACCACGATGCATCTGTCAGTTCATTCCCGGCGAGGTCCCTCCCCATCACCGTTACGGTGTGATCGGAACCGTATTCCAATCCCGGAACGGTCGCTGTACCGTACTTTCCATCGCTCCAGTTCGCCCCGATGGAGGATCCGTCCAGAAGGATTTCAAGATCATTCCGGGACATCTCCTCCGAGAAGACGACCCAAATGCCAGTATCCAGCGGAATATCTGTACCCTCGGGGAACCTCTCCAGGAGTTCCGGAGGGGTCAGGTCCACGAGGATCGCGATCTGGTCCTCTGCAATGTTCCCGGCCCTGTCGGTCACCCGAACATGAACGGTGTGTGATCCCTCGCTGAGTCCCGTTACATGGAGGGGTTTCCTCGCATTCCCGGTCCGCCATTCTCCCTCATCGAGCCTGAACCTGACCGAGTCTATACCTGAAAGCGGGTCCAGGGCGCTCCAGGGGATCAGGATCTCCTCGCTGTTTACCAGGTTTCCGTTGGGAAGCGGGGACAGCTCTACGGTCGGTGATGTCATATCCACGTAGAAATGAACCTCCGCATCAGCTGTGTGTCCGGCAAGGTCGATCGTGGTCATTCTCACGAAGTGCGGTCCCTCCGATAGTCCGGTCAGCGTATGTTCACCGCTCCCGGTGAAGGACAGCAGGGTGGAATTGTCCAGTGTGAGGTTGCAGACAACTATACTGGACCCGCGATCGCTCGCGTTCCACCTAATGGTTGCATGGTCGCTGTTCAGGATGGTATTGTTTAGGGGTTCCTGGATCTTGAGAAGCGGGAGGTCCAAATCCACGATGAAGTCTGTCCTAACGATTCTGGTGTTCCCCACGAGGTCCACAGCCTTCACGAAGTAAGAATGGGGTCCCACGCTGAGGAAGGGGAACTCCTCGGAACCGTTGCGGGGGACCTTGAACCATTGTCCGGTCTCGCCGAACTTGGTCTTGACGGAGGCGATCCCGCTCGTGTTGTCGTGGCAGCTCCATCCTATCACCAGCTGGTCAGTTGGAATGGCGCTCCCGTCAGTTATGTTGAAGATTTTGACCACCGGCGGCTGGCTGTCCGGGAATGCCTTCAACCACTGCGTTCTTGTCCCGTCCCCGAACATGTTGACGGCGGCTATGCAGTAATGGTATACCATGTCGTTCTCCATCGAAGTATCGTTGAAATACCTGGCCGAGGTTGGAAGGAAAGATACCATTTCCTCCTCCCCGGAAGAATCCCTCCTGTAGATGTGGTAGCCCAGGATCGAATCTGCGATATTGTAATCGGGTTTCACCCAGGATAGCTCCACGTAGCCGTTCCCGGATCCTGCCGACGGGTCGATGGGAGCCGATATCAGCTCGAAGGGAAGGCCCGTAACAGGAAAGGTGTCGTTGTGTTCCATGTAACCCAGATGATACGGCTCGTCGACGATGCCGTCCCCGTCGTCGTCGGGGGAAACATGATCGCTCCAGTAATTTCCCTTCCCGAGAATGTTAGTCCAGTTGGTGCCGGCACCTTTGTCAAGTCCCTGGGGCCCCGGCCCTTCCCGACCGGTTTTTGTGCCATTGTTCTCGATGAACGCGTTGTCGAACACCCGGTTTTCCGCACCGACCTCTACAAAGATGCCAAGTCCCCTGTTCTCCTGGACGAGGTTCCCGAAGATCTCGTTGCTACTTCCGTAGATCCACAGACCGAGCGAGCACCTGAAGATCACGTTATCGGACACCTCGTTGGTGTAGGATTGGTTGAGGTATATGCCGGGGCAATCCCCGTCATAGATCAGGTTCGCGGCGATCTCGTTGCCGGTGCTGTAGAAGAGGTTGATAGCCCCTCCTCCATCGCCCAGGAAGTTGTTGTATCGGATCCTGTTGCCGTTCCAGTTGCCACCCTTGATGGAGGCCTCCTTGCTGAAGTAAAAGTCGTTCCTCTCGATCCTGTTGCTCTGTTCCACCGTGTTGTAGAGACCGAAGACCTCGAGGGCTATGTTGTTCATGTAGAAATCATTGTCCTGCACCCTCATCGCACTGGAATTCCTGATCAGAACACCCGCCCGAGAGCACTGTGTGAAGTTCATTCTGATAATGAAGCAGCTGGTGGATCTGACGAGCTGGACACCGACATCCACCTCCTTGAGGCTCATATCGGAGATTATGGCATCCTCGACATTTTCGAGGATGTACTGACCTCCACCTCCCGGGACCAATGCGTTCCCGTAGTTCTGGTCCCTGATGTATATGATCGACTTGCCGTTCATGGTGTTGTTCGGGGCTATCTCGTTCTCCGTCATCATGATGCTGTCGATGATGAAGCCGGTCCCGAGGAACGTGTTGCTGTAGAAATATGTGAAGAATGCATGCCCGATGAACACTCCTCTCCGTCCATTATCCTCGAAGCGGTTGTCTATGACCTCGTTGAACCTGGCCTCGGTGTCGACATGAAGACCGCTTACGAGGTTCCTCGATATGTCATTGTTGACGATATCGTTGGATCTGGCATTCGAATCTATCTTGACACCGATTTCATTTAGTGTGATGTCGTTACCGGTCGCCGCATGGAAGTTGGACATGTCCCCTGTCATCCAGATTCCGATGCTGTTGCGGTGTATCAGGTTGTTCGTGATCCTGATCCTCCAGGTGGAATGGTAGATGTGGAGTCCGATCTGGTCGAAATCTCCGATCTCGTTGGAATCGATCGTTGCCTCTCCCATGCTGGTCATTTTTATGCCCGTTCCCCCGCCCTTGATGATATTCCTTAGCAGCCGGACCCCCGGATAGCTGTTGGTCATCTCGACCGCTTTCCCGGAGGATCGATATATCCTGTTGTTTTCCAGAAGAATGTTGCTGGCCAGCCACATCGAGATCCCGGTGATGGAATCCGCGATCTGGTTGTTCTCTATCCTTATGTCATTGCAGTTGCTTACTATGATGGGATAGGAGGTGTTGTCGAAGGAAAGCCCCGAAACGATCAATCTCGTGACATTGACCATTATGAGCTGCCCCGGGGATGTGCCGATGCTTCCCCAATTCCTGTCCTCGCTCCTGATAACTACTATCGGTTTTCCGTTCACGGTATTGTTCTGGGGGAGTACTGGATCGAAATCCTTGTACACCGTCCATGTGTAGAAATATATCCCCCCTCTCGTAAAACTGTTCCCGTAGAGAACTATGTCCGACGATTGGGTGATATCCACGTATCCGTCGATGAAGCTGTTGTCCACAAGAGTGCAGTTGTTGACGTAAGTATCCCGGAGGGAGGTCCTCACAAAGGAGTTATCCCTCCAGACCCAGTTCAGGCAATCGTTGTAGATCTGAAGATTGCCTCCTCCATCGATGAAATCGCATCCCTCTATCCTCCAGTTATCCGTGTTGTAGGCGGTGATGATGTGTCCTTTGCTCTTGACCATATCGGTTTCCAGGAACGTGATGTTCTCGGATTCCTGGGAATAGATCAGGCTGTACGACACGATGGCCCATGATGACCTGACGTTCAACCCACGGGAATAGGTGAAGCGCACGGCCGAATAGGAGGACGAGAGGTTGCAGCCGACGACGGTGATGTTCTCGCAGGAGTGGATCAATATTGCATTCACCTGGTTCACGCTCACGACGTTCCTTATGATAACGTTCGAAGCATTGTATAGGTAGATCCCGTTCCCGTGCCCGTAGAAACCCCATGCCGAACCGTTCGACAGGTCGCAGTTCTGGATGATCACGTATTTCGAGATATTTCCCAGATAGATACCCGTATTATAGCCCCGTACCTCGGTATCCCAGTCATCTATTACGTAGGGACCCGACGAACTGCCGTCACCAGACCATCCGAAATAAGAGGCGAGGTCCGCCAGCTGAGCATCGTTGTTGATCCTAAGGTAAATGGGCTGGGGGAGCGGACTATTACGGGAGAGAGGGAGCCTGTCCTCAACCATCTCCTCACCGGCAGAGCCTTCTTCGATCAATGCTGTGAAGGATGTCGATAGCAGAACGAAAACGATAAGAACGATCTTCAAATCCATAACTCTCCTCCCTGGATGATCCAGTTGAGGAATATTGTGGGAATATTAAATGATTTCCAAAAAAAAATGGGGGGATTCGGACCCCCCTGAAGAACTCAATTGGCTCACTCGTCGGCGTATCTGTACTGCGGTCCGGTACCGCCGTTGACCTGGTCACGGTCCCGATCCTGCTGAAGGTCGCCCGCACGCTCCCTTGAGGTCGTTTCCTCACCTGAAAGTGCGGAGGACTCTTCCTCGCAGCTGCCGTCCCTTGCCTGCTCCTGGGTCTGCTCCTTTGCGGGCTCGCCGGAAGCATCCTCGCCGCAGCTGCCGTCCTGGGCCTGTTCCCTCTCACGGACCTGATCGGCATCCTCGGGGGCGTTCTCACCCTCGCTCTTCGTCTGCTCCTGGGTCTGCTCCTTTGCGGGCTCGCCGGAAGCTTCGTCGCCGCAGCTGCCATCCTTAAGCTGCTCTCTCTCGCGGACCTGGTCGGCGTCCTCGGGAGCGTTCTCGCCAACGCTCTTTGCCTGTTCCATGGTCTGCTCTTTCATAGGCTCACCGGAAGCACCTCCGCTTGCCCCGCCGGCGGCTGCAAAGAGTGCAACTCCCACCAGCAGCACCAGGGCTGCGAGTCCTCCGAAAGCCAGGATCTTCGTTCTCATTTCTTCGACCTCCTGTGGAGCTATCCGCGCCACATTTCCTCATCTGAGGGGGTATTTAATCCCGTTATGGAACGGTGCTCTAGATGTGGAACAACTCTCTAGATATTCCTCCAGTATGCCGTTCTTTGCAGGAAATGTCAATATTGTGATGAGGAATGACGCTCATCTAGAGCGGTGTTCCAATTCCAAATTATATACTCCGGGCGAATGCACTCATCATGAAGATGAGATCCCCGGGCTTGATCGCAGGGCTGATGGTATTTCTACTGTCCTTCAGCCTCGGTGCGAATGCCATGATGAGCGGACCACCTTCGGAGCAGGACAGCGGACCGGGAATGGGACCCGGGCCCGATGACGGTCAGGAGCCCGGTCCAAGATGGGAACAGGAGAGTTCACAGAAACAGGTGGAGAAGGGGCTCCTTTTCCGATATGGAATGGAATCTCCGAGTACCTCTATCGAGGGAGAGGATACCGGAAGCGATATCGGAATTCGGCTTGCCGGGATAGATTTCGAGAACGAGACGCATTCGATGTTCATAGGCATCGAGGATGAGGAATGGTCCCTTCAGCAGCGGGAATTCGAGGACGGTATGGAGGTTTCCTACGAATCCCGTGGGGAATGGAGGAGCGACAACGAACCCACTGGTGAGAGCTCACGGATCAATATTAGGTTCCGCTATACCGGCTCGGAAGGTGCCAGGACCCTATCTTACAATATCTCTGTGGAGGACCCACCCGAAAATGGTGATATCAGATTCTCACTCATGGTGGATACGAACGACGTCGATCGACAATGCTGCTGGGATGGTGACGGAGGAGAACCGAACTGGGATGGGAAGGAGCTGACCCTTAAGGATGATAAGGGAAACGAACTCACCAGACTTAAGGTCCGTCGGACTTCCCGCATAGAGACGGAAGCCGGGAACTTGGAGGTCGAGACGGAGTTGCAGGGAGATGTCGTGAACTCCTCGGCATCCCTGGAAATCGGGGTTGCCCTTCCCGAGGGGACCAGGTCCGCATCGATATCGGGATCATTGAGCATCCTCGATGATCTGGCGGAAGCTCTCAAGGCGGGAATGGAGGAGGCCGCTGAATTCTTGATCGACCATATCTACTATTTCGCCGGAGGGGCGGTGATTGCGGTCGTCGTGATCGCCGGAGCAATGATGATCGCCTCCTCAAGAAAGATCGAAACGCAGGGATCCGACCTCGATCTCGACAAGAACAGATATTACAGGGGTCCTCAGTAGAATTTGTCCACAATTGTATCGGCGAGCGTGGCGCTGTAGAGGACAAGCAGGGATCGGACAAGCTCGGGATCCACTACCGAGTAGTGCCTTTCCCTACCCTCCTGCTCCGCGGTGAGTATGCCGTACCTCTCGAGCCTCCGAAGATGATACGAGAGGGTCGCCGAGGTGAAGGTGAAATTACCCAGGATCGCCGTGGGAGTGGCCCCCGGGTTGTCAAGTAGGAACAGTACGATACCACGGGGTATCTCCCTTCTCAGGACCGACATCGCCCTTCGCTCATCCTTTGAGAACCTGTCTCGGACATAATACCTCGTATTCCCGGATACGACCTGTTTCACGAGCACCTCGCCCTTTATAAGAGCGTTGAGATGAAAGTCCAGCTGTCCTATGGCGAGCTCGAGGTCCCTGGATATCTGTCTGAAATGGACCCCCGGGTTCCTCCTTACATATTCCGTTATCCTCTTGCGAAGAGGGAGGTCAAGGGGGTCGGCCCTCACCTGCCACCCCTCCACCTTGAAAGGGAGACCAGGATCAGTACGATGAAGAGGAGAAGGCAGGAGAGAGGCAGCCAGATAGGTATCCGTGCTGCATTGGAGCTGTCGATCACGAAGAGTATGGAAGACATCATCCCGAACGATCCGGACACCGCGAGAAGGAGAGGACCCTTATCCCTTCTGTATCTGTAGATGAGAGCACCTGCGACGGAGACGGATATCCCCAGGATGAATAGGATCCCGTAAAGGATGTCCAGAACGAGCAGGTCCATGACCTCGGTATGATGAGATCACATTATGAATGTTTTCTTTCGCTTCCAAGAAGGCTTCTTATCCATTTTTCCCTCACAACCAGGAATACGGAGATCGATGATATCAGGATCGCCACCGTCCTGATAAGTGTTGGAACCTCGTTCAGGAAGGCCCAGGCAAGGACGGTGGCTATCAGAGGTTTGAGGTACATGAGGGAATTTCCCGTCGAAACCCTCACCCTATCCAGACCCATGAAATAGAGTAGATAGGCCACGCCGACCGTGATGAAGGAGAGGAACAGCAGCAGGGCCCATGATCGAACTTCCATGGCCCTTATGAGAGGGGCCCCGTCAAAGATCAGTATCGGGACCATCATCAGACCTCCAAGGAAAAGGCTCAGTGAAGTGGTCACCTTCGGGTCCATCCTCCTGTTGAGAGGCTTCATCATGACAGCATAAACGGAGAAACAGAAGACCGCTATCAAGATTAAAACGACCGCGTAGAGGGACCTCAAACCCTTCTCCTCGGAGAAATATATCAGCAGGACCCCGCTCCCTCCGAGGATTATACCCATCACACCTATCGGACCCATCCTCTCCCCGAGATACAGAAAGGAGATCGGCGCGATAACCAGGGGAACCATAGCGATCAATGTCGCCGTGGATGATGCGTCTATCCAGTAGAGGGCTATATGAAAGAAGGAAAACGTGCAGGAGATCCCCAGGAAGGATAGGAGCAGGAGCGCCGTCCAGTCACGGACCGAAACGCTGCCCCATTCGATCCTTCGCCCGTATACAATCACGAGGGGCAGAAGGAAAAGACCGCCCAGAAGGAACCTGAGATAGGCGATCGTGAGAGGGGGCAGTGCCGAATGCATCAATTTCGTGATGACCTCGACCATGCTCCAGAGGAACACTGTCCCGGAGATCAACAGCATTCCCGCGACCTCGTTCTTCATTTACCTACCCCGACCTCTTGAGAAGGCCTGCATGGCCCCACCCCCGGGAACCACGGTTAACCGATTTAAAATATACTGGTAGGGGGCCAACTCTGATATGCGGGATCGGACACATCATGTTGCGCGTTTGTATGGTGAGAACACACATTCATTTAAATAATGAATAGCGATACCCGTTGGATTTGCCATGACATCGGACTCTTCCGCACCAAAGGTAGGACTTTTCCGAAGGTTCCCAAACGTATTCTGGATCGTCCAGATCTTCGAGCTCATGGAGCGGGGCGCATACTATCTGATGATGCCCGTACTTGTTGTCCATGCCATTGACAATGTTGGTGTTCCGGAAGGGCTGGCACTGGTTCTGGCGATGTTCATGTATCCCCTCCAGTACGGAATACCGATCTTCAGCGGCGCTCTTGCCGAGAAGTGGGGTTACCGGAAACAGATGATCTTCGCATTCTCCGTGCTTTCATCGGCGTACATCTTCCTATCGTTCGCATCGAACTGGATAATGATGATCATCGGTGTGATGCTGGTCGGGTTCGGTATCGGCTCCTACAAGCCATTGATATCGGCGACGGTCGCCAAATGCACTTCGGACAAGGACCGTAACTTCGCCTACTCGATCTATTACTGGACCGTCAACCTCGCGGCAGCCGTATTCCCGATAATATGGACCATCCTCAGGGTGAACGGAGTCGTCAATGAATCGATGTACAGCTACGTGTTCCTCGTTGGAGGCATATTCCTTGCCGTCAACATCTTCGTGGGCATATTCGTATTCAGGGAGGTCCCGAGGAGCGGAAAGGTCAAGACGGCTGCTGATGCGATCAACAACGTCCGCATAGCGTTCAAGGACAGGAAGTTCGTCGTCATGGTGATCCTTATCGGGGGTTTCTGGGCTCTTTATTCATCCATGTTGAACGTGCTTCCGGTCGCCATCCTCAAGTTCGATTTCCCGACCCCCGACTGGGTGGACGCGATGATGATCGGGATCTTCAACCCGTTCACCATCATAGCTCTCGGCATACCTCTGGCAAAACTGGTGGAGAGACTGCTTTCACTCAAAGCCCTCATAGGGGGGGTCATACTCTATATCTTCGGTCTGACCATAATCTGCTTCTCCCTCCAGAACTTCTATCTTATCATATTCGGCATAATCATCGCGAGCATAGGAGAGTTCATGGTGGCACCAGGATACCTGGCCTTCGTTTCGAAGCTGGCTCCCAAGGAGAAGGTATCGGCATACATCGGAGCTAACTTCCTGGCGACCATGCTGGGTCTCGTGGGCGGGACCTTCGTCTTCGGTTCGCTGTTCAACATCATCGGCATACAGATGGAGATGCCGAGGTTCTTCTACGGCATCCTCATCACCTTCGGACTGGTCCTCCTTATCGCCTTCGTGACCTACTACAAGGCCTGGGGCAAGGATATCATAGACAGGGCCAGAAGGATCAAGGAGATGGAGGAGGGCCCCCTCGAGGAGGAGGTCGAGAGACCGAAGACCTGGTACATGAAACCCTTCGATGCGATCGACTTCAGGGTATTCAGGCTTCTCCCCGTGGTCCTGATCCCCATCGTCCTGTTTGCAACCTTCTCATACGGATCGAATATCTACTCCCCGGACGATGACGAAACGAAGTACGATATCATCTGGGAGGGTAACTCGATATCATACCAGGCCTCCGAATTCGTTGAGGAGGGATCGGATTATCGTTTCCAGTTCGAGGTTCCGATGATGTCAACATGGATCAACGGAAGCCTTGATTGGAGCGACACCGTCCCGAGGATACCTCTCCAGAACGAACCGGACTCCTTCAGCATATCCCTGCTCGATCCGGAGGGGCAGGAGATGGAAAGCGACGGACCTTCGGAGAACGGCCTGAGCTTCAATCATCAACTGACCTACCAGAGGGACGAGGGCGGGAACATCATAGAGGTCAATAATACCGGGAACTGGACGGTCGTGGTCCGCTGCAACGTGGCTGGAGATATCACGGGCTTCTTCGGGATCGTGACCCGGGCCGAGGACGATGGGAACGAAGTGGACCTCGGTGTGAGGGTCGAATACATAGAGAAGAAGAGGGTCGAGAGGTCCGAGGCCTAGACCTGCACAAGCAGGAACATGAAGGCGCAGAACCCTATGAATAGAAGGATCCCTGCGGTCTTTCCCATCTTCCTCCAGCTCAGGACAACAGCAAGTACCGTCAGTATCATCATCGCCGGAATCATTGCCGTCGAGAACAGGGAGGTCACCTCGAGGGCACCTATCAATCCGGCCACTCCCGGGATCATCAGAATATTGAAAAGGTTCGATCCGAGCACGTTACCGACGGCCATGCCCTCATGTCCCTTGACAGCAGCCATTACCCCGGTTATCAGTTCGGGAAGGGAAGTCCCGGCGGCTATGAGCGTGACCGCGATCACGGAACTGTCCACACCGACCTCTATCGCCAGGTCCTTGGCGGACCTCACAAGCAGGGGTGATCCTATGCAAAGCAGTATGAATCCCCCGAGGAACATGAGGAAAAGTACAGCGTATCCCTTCTCCCCCACCTCTATCTCACCGGAAAGT
>JBLIRL010000055.1:0-15414 GCA_049472275.1 Thermoplasmatota archaeon
ACCTTGGGCATAGATTACACCACTGGTGATCCTTCTGCTGTCGATTGCCACAAGCGTCCCTTTCCTCAGATGAAATCGCCAGATAAGAGGAAACTTTCGCAATTCCTATCATTGAATACTTGATTCATGAAAGTTCGATATGATCGATGACCCATGGTTCATTGTCGAGAAACATCTTGAGGTCCTCCTCCTCCAGAGGAATGGCATTGAAGATCGATGCCGCTCTTTTCTTCCCAACTCCGGGGAGCCCCTGCAGGTCCCGAAATGACATCCTGTTTATCGGGAAAGGGGTCCGGAATCCCGTAACGCTCCTTCCCGAGAACTCGTTTACCGCCACATCGATGAAGCTCCCGAGGGGAACCCCGTGCTCGATCCCTACGAGTACGGGATACGAACCGATCTGCCTTCCGAAGGTGACATGTCCTGAAACAGCCTCCGTGTAGACACCCTTGAGAACCCCTCCGCGGCCGACGATTCGTTCCAGGAAAATCGGGTCCAGCTCCGATCGGACCTTTTCCTTGAACTTCACGAACGCCTTTCTAAGCTTCCCTTTCAGGTACAATGCTTCAGGTACTCCGCTTCTCCCCGGAAAGAGCGCTCCCCTGATATTGGTCCTGCGGACCAGCAGGTCCTCCTTGAGAATAGACTCAAGAAGATCGATATCATAACTGAAGCTTTCCGGCACCTGGCCGGGGAGGCCTCCCAGGAAATTGATCCCCGGAAGAAGCCTGGGCAAGCCGTTCTCTCCCCTCTCCCCGCCAACCTCGTTCATCATCCTAACGGCATCGATTATCTCTCCGGGCCCGGAGTTCAGGTTGTTCAGCCTCCTGACCTCTGGGTCCGCCGATTCCAGCCCCAGGGCGAGGACGGTGCCGGGAGTGGTGTGCTCGACTATCCGGATGAGGGCTTCCCGGGAAAGCTCCGGATGCTCGCTGATGACAGCGGCATTGGCGTTATCGGTGTGGACTATCCCGGTATCGATCCCGGTCCTCCTGCCCTTTGCGGCAGCTCTTCTCACCCCTTTGCCTCCGCGTACCGCAAAGAAGGCTCCCTGCATCATCTCACCGAGAACGGCAGGATCAGGTTCCGGGACCTCGCTTCTCCCGACCTGGGGTGACATATATGTTAGGAGGTCGGACTGGCCCCCTATCCTGATGTTCTCGAGCCCAAGGTCCGCAAGCTTCCTCACCTCTTCCGCTATATTTGCCGGTTCCCTGAACTGGACGGGGCCCTTACCTGGTTCGGAACAGAAGGAGCATCCTCCGGAAACGTACCTTGGGCATCCCCTGGATGTCTCGATCTCTGCTATCAGGGGGGAGGGATGGTCCGGGTGCATCCATATGACAAAGGCTCCAGCAAGGAGATGATCGTTCCATTCATCAGCCGTTCTGTCCCTGTCCGACGCGGTTCCGGATGAAGCGACCCCTTCCCCGAGCACCCCCGGGTCCCCCGCGGAGACCTCGACTCCTTCGATGTCCAGGGAGCCCGAGGCGATCCCGGTCGCGATGACCTGTGCCTCGCCGGCTTCCCGTGAAGCTTCCCCTATCTCCCTTCGTGATATTGGTGTTCCTCGCAGATACCTGCCGGGAACGATACACCCGTACATTATGAAGATGGCCTCGAGCTTCCGTGCTTTCCCGAATACGTTACCGGCCCCTCTCATCTTCCTCCACTGGTCGACCGTCAAATATCCGACCTCATCCTCCCCCGCTCCCCCGCAGATCAGACCGCCTGCAAGGGATCTGACCTGGGGTGAGATATATGGAGGCACTCCCAGTGATGACGGCTCGTCGACGTATCCGTCAAGGATCACATACCTCCATTTAGGATCGATCCGACCCTGTTCCTGCTGAGCTGTAGGCCGGCCCATGTCCTTGGAATATCCCGGGTGCAATTATATCTTTGTAATTTCTACCCTATTCGATGCAGCCGTTCTCTACCCGGTGGTTCATGCTCCTCCATACCAGGCTCTACCTTCACTTCGGAGATCCCGGGTGGTGGCCGGGGGGCACTCCGTTCGAGATAGCGGTTGGAGCCGTCCTCACTCAGAACACCGCATGGAGGAATGTCGAGAGGGCGATAGAGAACCTTTCCAGTGATGGCTTGCTGGACCCAGCTGCGATGGATTCCGCACAACTCGGGAGGATAGCCTCCCTCATACGTCCCTCCGGATACCACAACCAGAAGGCTGGGTACCTGAAGGAACTCGCTCGTTTCACTGTGGGAGAGCTCAACGGCGATATCTCCTCCCTATCCGGTGCATCCGTCAGATGCGAAAGGGAGAGGCTTCTCGCTCTCAGGGGGATCGGGGAAGAGACGGCGGATTCCATAATGTGCTATGCAGCATCCCGTCCGGTCTTGGTGGTGGATGCGTATACAAGGCGGATACTGTCGAGGATCGCCGGAGGAGCCTTCGGAGCGGTCTTTGACGGCGAACATCATTCCTACCATCGTATACAGAACATGGTGATGAAAGCCCTTAGGGGCGATCATCTGCTTTACAACAGGTTCCATGCACTGATAGTGCTGCTGGCCAAGGGCCATTGCAAAAAGAAGCCGTCCTGCAGGGGCTGCCCCGTATCGGACATCTGCGGGACGGGAAGCTCGGAACATGAGAGGATAAAAATGGAGAAATAACAGAAGGTCCTTATCTCCCCGGGCCCCGCCCAGATGAGGTAAGTATATGACCGTTAAGAGGACAGAGCTCCTATCGATCGAGGCCAAGAGGGTCGGAGTGTTGGCCAACAAGATGAACATCAGGATCGACGTCAATTCCAACGTGTCCCAGATCTATCTGACCGATGATGACGAGGCCAGGGTGGACTTCCGTTTCATGGCCACCTACACGGGGCTCGGGACAGTTGGCATAGAGGGCAGGATAATCTATACCGGAGGGGCCAGGGAGCTCAGCGAGAAATGGTCGGAATCCGGGAACATGCCGGACAACGCTGCCCAGGAGATTCATGGGGCCATCATGAAGACCTGCATGCCCGTTGCGGTACTCCTATCGAGGGAGGTACAGCTGCCGCCTCCGATGCCGATGCCACCCGTTAACGTGAAGGGAAAGAAGAAGCAGGTCAAACAATCATCTGGAATGGAGGTAGCCTAGAGCAGGTCCATCCTGACCTTTCGCTTACCCTCCTCGAGGGCATTTTCAAGGTCGTCCAGGTCCCGCTGTATTGTGGATGTCATTCTGTATCTCAGAACAGTGAACATTCCAAGGTTCAGAACCACTCCGGCTGCACCTATCGCCAGGGATATCAGGAACCCGTTCATCTCGAAGGATCTGAGAACCGCCATTGCTACGATGAGGAACTCCACCCCTGAGATGATGCAGTTCCGCGGGATGTAACCCCACTTCAGCTCCACCTCGAGCCTGTCCTTATCTTTCGTGACATGTCCCTCGAGCTTCCTGTTCAATCCGAGGACGACCTTGTCCAGGTTGTTCCTCCTCCCTTCTATCCGCCCACTCGATATGTCGTAATCGTCGATGTTGAACCGGTTCTCCACCATCCTCTCCTTGATCGCCTCCAGTACCGAAGGAATGTCGAGCTTCTTGGTGTTCTTCCTGATAACGTCCTTCATGCCACATCATCCCGGGATCTGAAGAGCTTGAACCGGTC
Organism: Thermoplasmatota archaeon; assembly: GCA_049472275.1. Lineage (GTDB taxonomy): Archaea > Thermoplasmatota > Penumbrarchaeia > Penumbrarchaeales > Penumbrarchaeaceae > JAFGLL01. The sequence goes on from JBLIRL010000055.1 coordinate 3,624, forward strand.
CTTGATCCTGTCACCGATGTTCACGACGGGGAGCAGAGTCACCTTCCCGCCTTCCCTTACCTTCAGGGAGTCCATGTCCTTCTTCCTCAATGATACCCTCCCCTTAGTCATCATCCTGTCCCCGACGAGCCTCAGGACCTTCCTGTGGTTCCCGTTCTGGAACAGAGCTACCTTCCCCTCCGTGAACTCCGGCAAATCCAGTATGGTGATGTGCACCCTTGCGATCCCCGAACCGGAGATGGGACTCTTGCGGACCATGAGCTCTATCCCCACGTTCTCACCTTTATTCTCCTCTCTCATACTACCATCTCCCGAGCTCCTTCATCATTGAACGTACCGTATCGTTGTAATGGAGCGCGGCCTTCCTGGCCGAACCTGCAAAATCGCCTCCGTCCTTCTGGAAGGCGAACATTATCCCTCTGGAAACGTTGATCAGGACACCCCAGCCTCTCCCGTCCGTACCGTATTCGAGAACCTTTTTCATGTCCCCTCCCTGCGCTCCGATACCCGGGACGAGTAATGGCATGTCAGTTCCCACCCTTTCGCGGACCATCTTCAGCTCCTCCGGGTATGTCGCTCCCACGACCAATCCCAGATTACCTTTGTCGTTCCATCTGCTTATCAGGTCGGCCATATACATGAAGAAAGGCTCCTCCGGTGAAGGGGAATCCTGAACCTCGCCCGCGGAACCGTTCGAGGTCCTGCATAGAACGAATACGAGATTATCCGGGTCGGCAGAGAACGGAGAGACAGCATCCTTCCCCATGTACCCGTTGACGGTGATGGAGTCCACACCGAGCCTGTCGAAGGCCGCGTCGGCGTAGGCTTTCGATGTGTTCCCGATGTCCCCCTTCTTCGCATCGAGGATCACCAGTATGCCGGGGTGTTTTTCGGTTATGTAAGAAACGGTCTTCTCCAATGCCGTCACGCCCGCGATCCCCTGGACCTCGTAGAAGGCCTGGTTGAGCTTGTAGGCGGCAGCCACGTCCGCGGTGGCGTCTATGAGATCCCGGTTCCTTTCGTACTGGGGGAGCTCTCCCGATTTCATCTCGGGGGGAAACCTGTCCATGTCCGTATCCAGTCCCACGCAGAGGACCGTTCTCCTCTCCAGGGACGAGAGAAGCTTCTCCTTCCATTTCATCGATTTCGGATTGTGAATTGATTATTATTAGTTTGGGGGAAAAGTGACATCGACAAAGAATATCTCAAAGGAGAACGATAGGGTCGCATGTTCCTCGGTGTCGATGAGGCGGGAAGAGGGCCGGTCCTCGGTCCGCTTGTGGTAGGGGGACTTGTGTCCGGTGACCAGGAGGGTTTGAGGAAGATCGGTGTGAGGGATTCCAAGGAGCTTTCCAGTGACAGGAGGGGGGCTCTCCACCAGCACCTCGTCCTGACCCACTATCATTGCGTTCTGATCCTGCCGGCTCCGACAATAGATCGGATGAGGAGACGGATGACCCTAAACGAGATCGAGGTGGTCTGCTTCTCGTCAGTCATCCTTTCCCTTCTCCTCAACAGGGAGTTCATCCATCCCTCGATCGAGGGAGACGTAGATATTTCCCTGGGTGGAGAGAGGATAGAGATCAGGAGGATCCTGATGGATGCCGCCGATGTCGACGAGAGCAGGTTCGGCGAGTCCATACTCGAGGAGGTTGCCAGGTTCTCCGATATCGGAGGTATAGGGATACTCTCGAAACACAAGGCGGACAGGGACCATCCGGTGGTCGGGGCCGCCTCGATACTCGCCAAGGTCACAAGGGACAGAAGAATAAGGGAGATATCCAACGAGGCAGGCGTCGATATCGGGAGCGGATACCCGAGCGATCCGATCACCAGGGAGTTCCTCATGGGATACCTCAGAAGGAAGGGATCGCTCCCTCCATTTGCACGGTCGTCATGGGAGACTTGCAGGAAGATGGTAGCCGAGGCATCGCAGAAGACACTGCTCGATTTCTGATCAGACATCTCGAACGATAACCGGGACGAGGTCCGTTTCCGGCGTCAGATTAAGGACGAGGTCCTCCCTCACATCATAGTTCTTCGAGAGGAGTTCGCGGTCCGGACCGTGTCTGACCACGGTCCATAGGTCGCCTCTATCGGACAGGATATCCTCGAGTCTCCGGAGCCTCTCGAGTCCAAGTTCCTCCGTCTGCCAGTAGATGATGATATCGAAGAAGGTGCATTCGGCCAGTCCCACCGGCTCATCGACTATGCAGGTATCCCGGGGAAGCAGCTTCTCCATCCACACTTTGAAATCCTCGGGGGCGCCGACAAGTGCGATCCTCCTCCCCGTATCCATGTTGACGTTCCGCAGAATCTCGGACCTTGAAGAAAGGTAGAACTCCGCCATACTTAGTGGTAATACACTGAATCATTGAAAATATTTTGATTGTCGGTTGGGTGAAGGATCATCCGCCCCTGGATTCCTTGGCCTTCATCCTGAGACCCTTGTACCCGCATTTACGGCACTGCTGGGCCTTGACGGCGTTCCTGGCGTAGCATCTCATGCATATCCGCTTGACGAGCCTGCGCTTCTCGACGATCGCTCTTATCTCGGGGTCCAAGCTCTTTGCCATGGGCATCACCAGGTGTGGGGGCTAACCTGTCAATATATATAAACATTGTTTCATGTTGATTGCCCCGCACGGAAAAACAAGAAGTATCACTTGATTCGTATGGAGCAGTGGACATGGAGAATATCATCAGGTCCATATCCATGATATCGGGTCCGTTTTCGAAGGGGAGAACACGGGATGACCGATCCGTCATCGAGGCTCAGGATATCCGTGGCCGTTACATCGCTTTTCCTTCTGATGCTCATAGCCAGTCTCGTCTTCCTCGTAACGCTGATGAGCTCTTACGAGATAGTCCACATCAAGAGCGATTCAATGAAGAACGGCAGCAGAGGGTCCATCGAGGACGGTGACCTGGTGAAGATGGTCGATGTTGGGTCGTTCCAGGGAGTGACCACCTATGTCGAGGGCAGAGAGAAGGGATATTCGAAGGCTGGCTCCTACGGTGACGTGCTCTTCTTCAAACCCAACGGTGATGAGGATGCGACATTGATAGTCCACAGGGCCGTGGTCAGCGTGTACTTCAACTCATCCACCTATCATCCCTTAACTGGGGAGGGTGGAGGTTTTGACATACCGTCCCTCAACATTCTCAACGTGAACGGTACTATCTCAATAAAGGATTACGAATGGCCCAGGATTCCCGATCCTTACACCCTGGTGATCGATCTGGGAGAGGTCCTGGACAACTTCGCTCGAATCGGGAAGAGGCCCCATTCGGGCTTCATAACCAAGGGAGACAACAACAGGCTGGTGGACCAGACAGGCGTGTTCACGGATACCGGAGATCTCTTCGAGCCGGTAACCGTCGACTGGATCAGGGGGAGGATGGAGGGGAAGCTGGACCTCCTGCCCGTTCTCCTCTCCACGGGAGTATCTTCCGTCCTTCTCCTGGTTATGATAGGGATCACGGTCTTCCAGATCAAGAGAACGAGAGGAGATCCGTAGTTCTGCCGAAAACCTCCATTGAAGATTCCCATAGAGAACGCAGGGACCGATACAGGCATCTTTTGATAGGAAGAATCCCATACGCGACCGTACCCGTCAGGAGAAACAAATCCCATGAGGTTCTTCAACACGAACTCTCCCGTACTCATAACGGTGATGGTCCTCAACGTCCTCGTCGTGCTGATCACCTTCGCTCTGGTCCTGAAGCTCCCGACGATAAGGCTCAAGACGAAGGCGGCGGGCATCGGGGTCACTGTCAATGCTTTTCTCATAGTGACCTATGCTGTGCTGAAGTACCTGGTTCTCTGATATCAAAGCCTTATTATGGGGTCTCCGCTGTAGAGCTGGACCTGCGGGTTCGATATCAGACCGAGAAGGAGGTTTGCCCAGGCCAGTTTCTTGAACTTGAACTCGTTCTCCTCAGGGTCCATCGACTCCATTCTCATTCCGCCGTCCCCGATCTTCGGTCCCATCTCACTGAAATTGAAACCAAGGAGCGTTATCGATCTTGCCATGAAATGCTGAGCCAGGAAGGCTGCGCGGTCCCCGTCCGTGAATCCGCCGAAGTTATCGAGGCCTCCCGCTTCTCCCGGATCCGCCTGGGTAGTGCCGAGAATGCTACCGAACATCCTCGGAACGATGTCCCTGAGGGCTTGTATATTGTCACCGTGGGCATGTACCACGATCACAGAACCTCTCGACAGGCACCGCAGCTGGTCCTCAACACCCCCGTCGAGATCAGTGACGATCACCTGGGGTATCAGTGACCTGCTCATCAGAACCGATGTCGCCCCGTCCGCCGCTATCAGGATGTCGTTCCCGGTCGAGCTGCCGGTCCATCGCCCGCGGGATCGTTTCTCCTCAACCAGTCTGTCCAGCTCGATCTCGAGGTCAGGTCCGGCGCCGAAAATGTACACATCCCTCCCCTCCAGGGACCTTTCAAGCTCCATGATCACCTCGTTCCTGTCGTGTATACGGTGATTCTTGGACAGCAGGTCGGAAAGGACGTTGGATGCGAATATGTCGGATCCCGGATCTATCTCGAGGTCCCTGATGATCTCTTTGTAGTATGGAAGCCAGTAGATAGTCTCCATGAAGAACCTCCGTCAGCGAAGCCAGCTTGTCCTACCTCTTCCTCTTGTCTTGCTCCGGTTGTAAGTATAGACGATGCCCCCCATCAGCAGAAGGAACACTCCGATGAACATGAAGATGAGGTTCTCACGGACCTCGAATTCCTGACCGAAACCTATGAACCCAACGAAGTTGAAGGCCGTGCTGGATATGAAGTATATTGCCGCCAGGGACAGCAGTATGACCCAGGTGGACCTGATGAACCTGTTCGTACGCACGTAGGTATCCAGGGCGCTCCCCATAGTATAGGAGAGTGCACCGAGAATGATCCATATCCAGACGGAATCCAGGAACTCGAATATGAACCTCGGCACCTCCTCCTCGCTCCTGGCGTTCATGAAGCTGATGACGAATCCTGTCAGCACGAGGGCGAGGGTCAGGAAGACCCCTGCGAAGAGCAGGTACCTACGTGTACGCAAAGCGTCCCGTGTGTCGTCGAAGACACGGGTTACCTGCTCCTCGACGTTTAGGGCCTTTACCATGAGAAATGTCGCAAGCGCCGTGATCATCAATCCAATGGATATCTCCCACTGTCTGAGGATGATGAGGATCCCCCACATCATGAACATAAGTGCCAGCGGAACGATGATCTTCTTCCCGATCTTCGGATTCTTGAAAGCGGACATGATTATATAGTAAGTGGATTCGAGGTTCTGCTGCTGCTTGACCACAACCCTGGCGATGTGCTCGATCTGGACCCTCTGTGATATGAGGGGAAGTATCACCTCGTCCTCAGCACCGTCAGATACAAGGACGACGGTGTCCGGAGCGAATTGCTCGATCACCGAATAGAACTGCCTTATAAGGTTCGCATCCGACTGTATGCCCACCATCTTGTCTCCGCAGATCGTCGCTATCTCCACGTCCCTGCCCATGTCCTTGTAGCGGTTGTAGAGCTTTAGCCCCATGAACATGACGTTCGCGTCGGAATCCTCGGGGTCCTCTATGCCCAGAGCTATGACGGCCTTGAGGTTGTTCTTCCTCCCGATCACGGGACTTGTGACCTTGGCCTTCTCGCCAAGGTCATCATCCCTGTCCACGCAGAGTATCAATGTTTTCATTTACGTTCGGACAATATCAAAAAGCATATATAATCATATTCGACACATTATCGATATTAATCCCGATGCTCTTCTGCTCCAGTCGTATGAGATGTACATTTACTTTCAATTTTCAACGGGGATACCCTCGGGATGTCCCGAACAATCCCATTATATATTTGTACAGATGGATACAACATGGCTCCCCGGAGCATAACCATCTATAGGGTCTACCAGATCTCGTCCCACAGAACCCTGGGATTCTATACCGGGGACGAGGATGCCGTCATCAAGTTCTGCAATCTCAAGTACGACATAGCACAGGATGACCTTGCCCTGGAGAGGGTTCCGGTAAGGCAGGTGACGAAATCCGAGGTCATCTGTTTCAGCGAGGTGCTCGATCAACTCCGGGAGCACAAGCAGAGGATCATGGAGCTCGAGGCTCAGGCCGATCAGGCGGGGATGAAGGAGGATGTGGTGAAGCTCCTCGAAGAGTCCTGCGAGCCTTGAAATGACAATATGAACTGTCTCATTCCTTGAAGTACTATAATGAAAGGAAGTCCACGAGACCCCTTATGGCCATGATCCTGTGGCTGATATCGTTCTTCTCCCTGAGCGACATTTCGGCGAAGGTCCGATCTTCCCCTCTCGGAATGAAAATAGGGTCGTATCCGAAACCCTGTTTTCCCCTCTCTTCCATGGAGATCGTACCCCTGCACTCTCCCCTGAAAAGACTTACCCCTTCATCTGGAAGATAAAGTCCGATGACTGTTCTGAAGCTTGCATTCCTGTTCTCAATTCCCTCCATCAATCTCAGGATGCCCTTGTTCCCGATGGACCTCTGTACATAGGAGGAATATACCCCGGGGAAGCCCGCGAGAGCTTCTATGAAGAGGCCGGAATCATCCTTGATGAATGCACCATCGGTGTGTTCCCTCAGCTCGAGGATCTCCATTCCGTTGATTATCACCTCATCCAGGGAATCCACCTGCGTCTCGATGAAGGGAAGATCGAGCAGCACCACCTCGATGCCCAGTGGTTCGAGCCATCTTCTTATCTCCTTCAATTTGCCCGTGTTTCCGGTCAGAAGTTTAAGCGTTTTCAATTCGCTCATCCCGCCCACCTCTCTGCGATGTACCTTCCGCGGCGGTTGATCTCCGCCATCTTTCTCCTCACCTCTCCCCCGCCCGGATTCGAACCGAGATATCCGCTCCAGAAATTCTCCTCCAGTTCCATGATCCCCTGATGGGTGGACGAGAAGACCTCGAAGAATAGCCTGAGGTCCACTCCCTTCTTCTCGATCTCTGCGGTCCTTTCGGACATCGAGCAATCGATGACCCCGAGGACCGGGCTTGTGCCCCCTGCCAGCAGGATGAAGTTCGATGTGGTGAGATCACCATGGACCATGTCGCCTTCGTGCATCCTTCCTATTATCGATCCCATCTCCCTCAGGGCGCTCCTCTGTTCTTCCTCCGACATCACGTTCAAACAGGAAGCAAGCCTGGGCCCCTTCAACATCTCGAGGACGAGTGTTTTGGCCCTCATATCGACGTCCAGCACATAGGGGGTCCTTATACCGAGGCTCCTCAAAGCCGTGAGCATCCTCGCCTCGTTCCTCATCCTGCCGCAGGATATCATTTCCTCGATGGATCCCGTCCTGTAGCCTTTGGGGATGCGTTGCTTCTTCACCGCAGGAATATCACCGAACTCATCGGCAGTGATCAATGCTTCGGCTCCCCGCCCGAGTATGGTTCCGGCGGAGGCTGTTCCATCAATCGCCAGGGTGCTCGTGCCGGGAGTCTCGATGACCCCCATCTCCCTTTCCTGTCTCCAGAGCACATCGACCATGTCTGTCCTGAACTTCTGGTCGATCCCCGTATCATCCAGACCATGAGAGATCCCGCTTCTGAACATCCTCTCTCCAAGGTATCCTATCATCGCTCCGTTGTCCACGGCCAGGGCAGGCGGGGGAGCGTAACTCCTGCCCCCCCTCTCCTCGGCCATTAGGGCCACCATTTCCCTCAATCTCGAGTTGCAGGCAACACCACCACCCAGGAGGACCTCCTCGCATCCAATATGCGCCATCGCTCTCTCGGTCACCTCGCACAGCATCGAGAAGCATGTCTCCTGGACGGAGTGGCAGATGGAAGGTATCGATGCCCCTTTTCTGAAAAATGATGTAGCTGCTGTCATGATGCCGGAAAATGATATGTCCATTCCCTTGACCGAATATGGCAGTTCGAGGAGTTCGATATCGTCTCCTTTACTTTCCTCCATTATTCCCGGGACTTCCCTGCCCAGTGCGAGTCTCTCTATGCGCGGACCTGCCGGAAAGGGTATTCCCATCTCCCTGCCGAGCTTGTCCAGCATGTTCCCGATCCCTATGTCGAGGGTCTCTCCCATAACTCGGTATCGCCCCTTAACGAAGGCTATGATCTGGGTATTGCCGCCGGATGCATATAGCAGAACGGGATCGTCGGCTCCGAGAAGGGCTCCGATCTCGAGATGGGCCACGCAGTGGTTCGCACCCACTACGGGAATGGAGTTCTTCAACGATATGACCCTTGCGATCGTTGCTCCAACCCTGAGGCACGGTCCGAGCCCCGGCCCCCTCGAGAACGACACCAGATCCAGGCCGCTTTCCTCAATACCGGCCTCTTCCAGTGCTCTATGGACAACATCGCTTCCGACCCTTACATGATGGTCGGCGGCTTCTCTCGGATGGATTCCCCCTTTCTCCGGGACGTACATGTCCCTGACATTGGAGATGATGGATCCGTCCTCCACGACACCCGCACCGAAGGTATGGGCTGTGGATTCTATCCCGAGCGTCCTCATCGTCCGCTCAATAACGGATAAGGTATTTAATTTGCACTTTCCGAGCTTTCGTGATCTCTTTTAACTCCGTTGAACAGTTCGCGTCCGGTCCTTTGCCTCCACCTTCTCCTTGTTTTGGCCCAGAGAATGAGGAGGACCGGGAGGACGATCACCGACGAAAGGAAGGAGAAGGTTATCGCAAGTGCCGTGACCTGACCGAACTGCTGCAGCGGGGGCATCTTGGCAAAGGAAAGCATTCCGAACCCGCCAACAGTCGTTAATGCGGCTCCGAACAATGCTGCTCCAGTGTTCAGAACGGTCTTCTTGGATGCCTCCATAAGGTCGTTCTCGTTCTTCTCGTCCTCGATGAACCGGTGTGTTATGTGGATTCCGTAGGTGATCCCGAGACCCACCGTCAGGGCTCCTATCGTTATCGTCATTACGTTCAACGGGATGCCTGTGACGTACATGACGCCCGCGATCCATATGACACAGAAGACCACCGGAAGTGTCGCCACAGCTCCGAGGAACAGTGATTTTTCCTCGATGAAGAAGGCAATGGTAAGGACTATGAACGATACGATTATCGTCAGAAGCAGAGAGGTGATCTGGCTCTGGTTGATCGATTCGATGATCACTGCCATGAGAATGGTCGAGCCCGTTATGGACACATTGTCAATGCTCTCTCCCTCAAGGGCCTCGAGAGGGGCAACAAGCTCTTTTAGTTCGTCATACAGCTTCCATGCCTGGTCATCGTTTTCGGTCCCGACGGTGAACGTTATCACCGCCATGTCCACTTCTCCATCCTCAACATGTATCATCCTTCTCGCCAGGGAAGGAAATTGTGAATGAAATTCCACGAGGACATCACCGATATCACCCGAATCAGCATCCTCGAGAGGAAGACCGGTGTTGATATCGAAGATCGCAGAATAGTTCTCCAGGAAGGGATTCGCGGGATCGAAGGCACCAAGCGTCTGAGCGGTGTCCTTCATGGAATAGAGTATGAAATCAGCTTTTGGTCTGACCGAATCCCCCGTGCCTTCCAGGGAAATGTATCTGGACCCGAGGTCGACAGTATCCTCCATGACCTTGTTCATCGCTAGCAGGACCTCAGGTGATGAGATACTCCCCTCGATTATTATGATCCCGTTGTCTCCGCTACCTCCAAGCTTGAACTCGCTAAGAAGGAAGTTGATATCCTTCGTCTCCTGGAGGCCATCAGGGAGGAAGTCATTGACATCGAAGGTGACCTTGCTCTGGACGGCGAACCCGCCCATGACGAGCGTCAATCCTATCACGATAGTCAATATCATGATCGGATGTTTCTCGGCCCTGATCGAGAGTCCGAGTATGGTCCTGTTTATGAGTTTCTTGTTCTGTTTCTCGATCTCGCAGACATCACATTCGCCTTCTCTGATCCCCCGGAAAAGGACCTTGTTCCTTCCTGCCTTCCATCCGTCTATCAGTTTCTTGACAGACGGAACGAAGATCATCATTATGACGAAGCTTGAAAATATACCGACAGCGGCAAGTACACCGAACTGGAGTAGCAGGGAGACAGGGGATGAGATGTTTGAAAGGAAAGCGAACACCGTCGTGAAGGTCGCCAGAAGGAGCGCCATCCCCACAGAGCCCGACATCGCGTTGAGGGATCCTCTGACGCTATTTCCCTTCCTGATCTCCTCGCGGTACCTCATGGTCAGATGGATTCCGTAATCGATCCCAAGTCCGACGAGGAGAACCGGAACAGCCATTATCATGGGGTTCGAGGCATAACCCATCACCGAACCGAAACCATACATCCAGATTATCGCAAACAGAAGCGCCAGGACGTTGATCACGATATCAATGATAGATCTGTATATGAAAAATAGGATCGCAAGTACGAACAAGAGGGCCAGAGGAAAAAGGATCCTCATGGATTCCGTGCTGGCCTCGTTGATCTTCTCGCCCAGTTGAGCTGAACCCAGAGGATTGAAGGATTGGTCCGATACCTCATCGAACTCTCTCACCAGCTCCGATAGGTTGCCTTCGATCTCCAGCACCTTATCGAGGTTGCCTTCATCTGCCATTTCACCGAGGGAGTAATCCAGGCTGACCATCATCAGAGCGCCCTTCGCGGTCATCGCCCCGTTCATGGGATCGAAATCCTCTGTCAGGAAGTTCAGTAGGAAGAACTGACCGACATAGAAATCCTGGCTGACCTGACCGAAGACAAGCTGGTTTCCCTGCATCCCCGTGATCTGCAGCAGATCTTTAAGCAGGCCAAGGGAATCATCTATGTCATCGATAGCACCCTGCAGAGAAAGTGTGACGTTGGGATAAGCGTTACCCTCCGTGATGACATCCTCGATAAGGGCCCTGGCATCCAATAAGGATCCGATTGAGGTCCCGGCAGTCGAAGAATAGATGTTTAGGTCCGTCATCGCACTGCGCAGCTCGATCGAGGAAAAGTTGTATGCGAGCAGATACCCGATCTCTCCCGTGAAATCCCCGGTGGTGTTGAATCCAGAGTAGTAGTCAAACATATCCTCGGGAGTGGCCGAAATGGATGATGGGATCATCGCCGAACCCCGGAATTCATCGATACTGGACTTGAACGGATCGATGATCCGATCGACGTCGGAGGGATCGGACAGGTTCGCGGATTCGAGACCTTCCATAAGATCATGGGAAGTGGTATTCAATGACCTTGCCGATCCGAGAGATCCTTCAACCACCTCTGCAAAGTGAATGATATCCTCCGCATGATCGACAGACAACCTCATGTCGTAGAGGGCGGACGCGGGTGAAGAAGGGGCGGGCGAACTGATGTCCTTGTATCTCTGATAGGTCTCGTCATCCGAGATCAGGTCGGAGATGCTTGCCATGTCCTTTAAGCCCGAAGGTGTAAGGAGATTTCCTTCGGCCCCCCGAACGACTATTGCGAAGGAATACGATGAGGTGAAGGTCTCCGAGTAAAGGCTGTTGGCTTTGGCAACCTCCACATCAGGAAGGAAATCCTCGTTCTCGAACTTCTCTTCCATGGGCCAGTTCATCATTGAGAATAGCGATGCTGCAGTGATCAGCAGTATTAGGGTTATCCCGATCCAGGGATGATCTGTAGTGAACCTTCCGACCTTTTCCGTGAACATGACATCTCCTTGCTGGCCCTATCTCGCCTATGTATTTAATAATTATGGCCTAATTTTCCAAAGATATATCAATATAATAAAATAAGTGTCACATTCTCTTTAAATTTTGGAAAAATGAGGCTCTATATTATCAAAAAACCGATAA
>JBLIRL010000056.1:0-15368 GCA_049472275.1 Thermoplasmatota archaeon
CTGGTGCCCGCTGTCGGTGAACCCTATCAGGGCAAGTCCTTCCGTCGGTCTTACATGAGCCATATATCGCCCTCCGATAGATTGGTAGAATTGGCACTTTTATTAACCTTTCTCCGCAATCTTACGGGCGATCCCATCTGGATAGGGGTTATATAGGATACCCTCTTTCACCCCTTCGTTACATAATACACAGTACGAAAAGGAGGAATCTGCTTGGAAGACGCCAGTGAAAAAAAAGGGTTCAGGGCCAGCGAATCGGTCGCCCTCGAGGAGGAGGTGCTCAAACGCTGGAGGAACCTGGACATCATCAGGCGCCTTCTCTCCCACAACAAGGGCAGGGAATACTACAGGTTCCTTGAAGGTCCTCCCACCGCCAATGCCCCCCCCGGGGTCCACCATATCTTCTCGAGAACGGTCAAGGACACCGTCTGCAGGTACAAGAATATGAAAGGATTCTACGTCCCCAGGATGGGGGGCTGGGACTGCCACGGCCTGCCGGTGGAGATCTCGGTGGAAAAGGAGCTCGGGATCGAGAGCAAGGAGCAGATAGAGGAGTACGGCATCGAACCATTCATAAAGAAATGCCGTGAATCGGTCTTCTCCCACATCGACCAGTGGTCGGAGATGACAGAAAGGATAGGCTACGTCCTCGACCTGGACGACCCGTACATCACCATGAAGGACTCCTACATAGAATCCGTGTGGTGGTCACTCAAGGAGATCTGGAAGAAGGGGCTCCTGAACGAGGGCCACACAATCGTTCCCTTCTGTCCCAGGTGCGGTACATCCCTGTCATCGCACGAGGTCGCCCAGGGGTACAAGGAGGTTGAGGAGCCTTCAATATTCGTCAAGTTCAAGGTCCTCGGCCAGGACAACACCTACATACTTGCATGGACGACGACGCCGTGGACGTTGATCTCGAACGTCGCCCTGGCGGTCCATCCGGACGAGTTCTACGTGAAGGTGAAGCTCAACGGGGCGGAATTGATACTGGCGGAGACCCGGGCAAAGGTCCTTCTCAAGGAGGATGAGCACGAGGTGGTCCAGAGGTTCATGGGTTCGGATCTCGAGGGCGTGAGGTACGAGCCTCTGTTCGATTTCGTCAAGCCGGACAGACCCGCCCATTTCGTGACCACGGCGATGTTCGTCACAATGGACGACGGGACGGGTGTTGTCCATATCGCTCCCGCGTTCGGAGAGGACGATTACAGTCTGGGGGTCCGGTACGACCTCCCCATGGTCCAGCCCGTGAAATCCGACGGGACGTTCATGGAGGAGGTCACACCCTGGAAGGGGAAGTTCGTGAAGGATGCGGACCCCTCGATAATCGAGAGCCTCGATAGCAGGGGGCTCCTTGAAGGGGTCCATCACTACGCTCACCAGTATCCATTCTGCTGGAGGTGCGACACCCCTCTCCTCTACTATGCCAGGAAGGGCATCTACATCAGAATGTCCCAGCTCAGGAAGAACCTGATGGACAACAACGATCAGATCACCTGGTTCCCCTCGAACATCAAGAGGGGTCGCTTCGGCAACTTCCTGGAGGAGGTGAAGGACTGGAACCTCTCGAGGGAGAGGTACTGGGGAACCCCCCTGCCCCTGTGGAGATGCGAATGCGGCAGCGAGCACATGATAGGATCGATAGCTGAGCTCAAGGAGCTGTCCGGTCTGGAGCACATCCCGGAGCTGCACAGACCCTATGTGGACGAGGTGGCTTTCCCTTGCAAGGAATGCGGAAAGCCCATGAAAAGGGTCGAGTACGTGATAGACTGCTGGTACGATTCGGGTTCGGCCCCCCACGCCTCGCTGCACTATCCATTCGAGAACCGGGAGGAGTTCGAGAACCAGTTCCCGAGGGATTACATCGCGGAGGGGATAGACCAGACGAGGGGCTGGTTCTACTCGCTCCTTGCCGTGTCCACGGCGGTCTTCGACGAACCCTCGTACAAGCACGTGATATGCCACGCCCACGTCCTGGACGCCGAGGGGAAGAAGATGTCCAAATCCAAGGGCAACGTGATAGAGCCCAGGGACATATTCGTCTCGGATGGTGCCGATGCAATAAGATGGTACCTTCTATCATCGTCCGCCCCGTGGAGGCCCAAGCTGTTCTCGATCGAGGCCGTGAAGGAGGGCAACAGGGCGTTTCTCGGTACACTGCGCAACGTCATGGGCTTCTTCAAGACCTACGCCGACCTCGACGGTTACGTATACGGCGATCCGGTCCCGGTGGATCGAAGGCCCGAGGTCGACAGATGGCTCCGATCCAAGCTCGAAAGACTCGTCTGGGATGTGAACGACAGGATGGAGGCCTACGACCTCAACGGGGCGACAGCCATCATCAACTACTTCGTGGTCGAGGACCTGTCCAACTGGTACGTCCGCGTCAACAGGCGCAGGTTCTGGGGTGCGGAGGACTCGTTGGAGAAGAAGACAGCATACGATTCGCTCCACGAATCCCTGATGATCGTGGCGAAGCTCATAGCACCCGTGGTGCCTTTCCACGCGGAGAAGGTATACATGGACCTCGGCGGTTATCTGGATTCCGTTCATTTCGAACCCTATCCTGAGACCGACGGATCGATGATCGATGAATCTGTCATGGTGAAGATGGACCTTCTCAAGAAGGTCGTCGAGCTCGGAAGGGCCGCGAGGGGTGCCCGGAACGTCAAGATAAGGCAGCCGCTCGGAAAGGCGGTCATCAAGGGTGTTGAGGCTTTCGGGGAAGGACTCGGCTCCATCATCCGCTCGGAGCTGAACGTCAAGGAGCTCGATTTCCAGAAGGACCTTTCAACGTTCTTTGAAATGACAGCGGAGCCCGACCCCAAGAAGATCGGACCGAAATTGAAGGCCGCATCGGGCAAGGTACGGGACGAACTGGTGTCGATGGACCCGAGGGAGCTTGCGAGGGTCGCATCGGAAACGGGTGTCGATGTTGAGGTTGACGGCATGTCCTATCATCTGGAGAAGGATGACTTCAGGTTCCATGAGGTGCTCCCGGAAAGATGGGCGATAGGAGGAGAGGGGGAGGATGTCGAGGTGCTCCTTGATCTGGAGCTCACAAAAGAGCTTGTTATGGAAGGTATCGCCAGAGAGGTCGTAAGGAGGGTCCAGACCATGCGCAAGGACATGGACCTCGAGTATGATGCCAGGATAAACCTTGCGATCTCGGGCGACGCAGCCATCATCTCCGGGATAGAAGCTAATAGGGAATACATCCTCAACGAGACGCTCTCCGATTCCATCGAGTTCGGGGAGACAGCGGACGGCAGGGAATGGGACCTCGACCAGGGGAAGGTCACCATTGCACTATACGTATGAAAGTGCCGGAAAGCTTAAGTCAGACGGATGAGCCAGAGTTTGTTTGAATTCCTGTCGGAACAAAGTTAACAAACCATACCAATCCACGTTCAGGTGGGAAGATGCGGACGTCTGTACTTCTCCTTGTATTTCTTTTGGTTGTTCCTGTGACCTTACAAATGGAAACACGAGGCTTGGATGTCCCTCCGAGATCATCGGCACCATCCATCAAGTTCGAGAACGGTACATTCATCATCGATGGAAAGACCGGATCGAAGGAGTACGGAACTCTCTGGATAGGTATGAACGCGGATATTAGGGTGATCGGAGCCACATTAAAGGTGGACGGAATAGTTTCATTGTCCAATGGGAGCGGGTCGAGGCTTATCATGAGAGGTTTCAACGGAACCCCAGCCATCCTCTCGATCGTGGAGGGGTATGCGGACATAATGGTAGAGAGCATTCATCTTCAGGATTCAAGGATCGTAGCCTCCCATTCAGCCCAAATGATGGAGACTGGCGAGGACGGTAAGAACACACAAATCCATCTCAGAGCGGCGGGCGGGGGAATCGTAATGATCGATACGAGTATGGAAGCTTATGCAACCGGAGGGGCGGCCGGAAACGCCTTCACCTATCCTGGATATGGAGGTGATGCAGAAATTGTGATCGAGGATATACAAGGTGGAGGAATCGAGATTATTGAATCCGTGATCATCGCAGAGGGGGGAGATGGTGGAAGTGCGACTACCTACGGTGCCATTTCAGGATGCGGAGGTTCAGCTTCCCTTTGGGTCAACGGGGACTCGGTGTCAATCTCGGGGTCGGACCTCAGGGAGGCCGGCGGCAGGGCTGGATCCATCACAGGGAACTCGGAAGGGAACGACGGTGGAAGCGCCAGCACGGTCCTGAGATCCAATCAGGACATCAACCTTCATCATACCGACGTAATCTCCCTCGGGGGAATGTCCACGAGGTCCATTCCGGAACCGGCTCCCTCGTTCCTAAGATGCGTCTCCACGACCGGTTCGTTGTTGTGGGATGATAACAAGGAAGAGAGGTACAGCCTTTCCTCCATGTCGATGATCGAAACCCTCTCTTTCCAGGTCCAGACAGAAGGTGATTCACACCTTCATCAGGTGAATCTCAATAACATACCTCCTACCCCTCTGGGCCATGCAAGGATCAATCTGCATTGGTGGTTCGAGGTGGTTGTAATAGATACGTACGGATGTCCGATAAAGGGAGCCACGTTATTCCATATCAAAGGAGACGATCCGGACATCCTTCCGGGTACCGGTGCTGCACCAGTAACTGACGAGCAGGGTCTGGCACGTCTTGAACTGATCACCAGGATCGACGACAAGGTGATCGATTACACATTCGTCATATCGCTTGTGGATGGTAATATCCCTCAGACGACTCCAAAATATAGGAATCCCGATGACGGGAACATCATGGTTCGCGCAGAGGTGGACATCGTTACGATGGAGGTACTCATCGATATGGAGGATCCGAAGGGGGATATCTGGAATATTACCGGAACAACAACCAAGATCGTCAAAAGCCCGATTACAAACATGAGCCTGTTCATCGATGGTCAATGGATGGCTAACGCCCTGGACCTTTCCCCGAAGTACGAAACGGATTATTCCAGGTGGTCGTTCGAGCTGAATGTTAGTTCCGTTTCTCCCGGCATGCATATTCTGAAGATAGTTCTGATCTGCGGGGAGCACGAGACGAACCTCAAATGGTCAGTTGATTTTGCCTATGAAATCTACAACCATCCTCCCAACCTTGATAGGATAACCCTTTTTGACCTGAACGGTCGTTTCGTAATAGATACGGGAAAGGTTTATCCCGTTCGAGTGTCAACCTACAAGCCATCATTCATCCTGGAGGTGGGGATCGAGGAGTTGGACTGGTCATCGGCGATATTGGGGGATGGCCAAGGAAGGAATATCGAGTCTCTGATCATCGAGATCACTCCTCAGGGCCGGGCGGGACTTATGTTCTCCGAGGAGGTACCGGACCCCTACCTCAACCACCTCGTTCAAGGAACAGTCCAACAGACTGTAATTGTGGACACCACGAGGAGGAACGACAAATATGATCCCTGGGAGAAGGGGAGATACATTCTGACGATCGAAGCGTTCGATGACGCAGGTATTGGATCGGGTGAATTCCAGACCGTCATCGACCTTCACATAGACCAAGCCCCCCTCTTGATCATCAGAGCTGGTGAGGACGGGTCCATTGTCCCGATCGATCATCCTCTGAGCACTCAAAAGTTCTTCCGCTTCGAGACCCCCCAGGATCGGGATTTATCGGTCTGGTTCGATCTGACCGGCTGCAAGGACCTTGACGACCCCTCCTACTTCCCCCACCCCGCCATGGACCGGTCATGGAAGAACCTTACATGCACCGTCAGTCTTTCACTGAACGGATCGGAGCCATGGGTGATCTTCGGTCCGGAGAAAGGCGCCTCAGGTTTCTTCCATACCTTCGACCTATCGAACTTCTCAAAGGACGATCTTGCGGTCTTCGAGATGATCCTTGATGTGGAGGATACCGACGGGGTGGAGACCGAGCTGAAGGTCCTGATAGAGGTCCAGCTCGGACCTCCAGTCCACAGGGAAGCGAAGCTTCCGATATGGATCCTTCTTCTGATCATGGCAGTGTGGATCTCGGCCATGGTGTTGTCATTTGCGTTCATCCTCCCCGTTTACACCAGACACCGAAGTGACAAGATAAGGAAGCTGCTGAAGGACCCCAAGCTGTATGGGGTCACGATACAGGCAATGAAAGGGGAGAAGCCAACGGACCATTTCGTTTCCGAGAGGGAGATCAGGAAGGGTCTCATGGACAAGTTGGAGACCGGTTCGCTGGATGCGGGGAGATACGAATCGATAATGGGCGAATGGAAAACTGCACAGGAAAAAGTAAGTATTATCTCGGGTGAGCCCAAATAACAGGTTGATTGCCTTGAGTGGAGAGGGGGTAATCGATAACCGGACGAGAAAACGTCTGTACGATTACATCACATATCACCCCGGGGTCTCCTTCCAGATCCTTCAGGAAGCCTTCAGGATGAAGGACGGCACACTTCGATATCACCTTCAGTATCTCCTCAGAAGAGGTGAGATAGTCAAGGGAGGGGACGGTCACAGGAGGATCTACTACTGCACAGGGACGAAGAGGAATATGCTCCTTGGACGACCCATACCCGGTAGGCTTAACGATCAGCAAAGGATGGTGCTCGAGACAATATCACTTGCTCCTGGCATATCGAGGAGCGAACTGTGGATGAGAACTAAGCAGACCCGGAAGGAGCTCTCCGGGAACCTCCGGTCATTGATGGGCCTCGGCTTGATCTGGAAGGTGAAGACTTCAAAGGGAGAGGGTTTTGAGTTCATCACGGAGAACGGAATGTATAGGGAGGTCTACGCACTGCTTCTCGACAGGCTCGTAAAGGGAGATCTCTCCCTTGTGGAGTTCGAGGCGCTCAGGGACCGCCTGAAGAGGATAATGCTATAGGCCCCAACATTCACAAACCCCACCAATTGATAAATATAGAAAGGTCCATGCATGTAATAGGAAGAGGATATTGAATGGCCCGATTCTCCGAAGGTATGACCTTCAAGGTATCCCCCGCCACTCTCAAGAGAGCTTGCGAGATGGCAGTCGGGGACCTGGACCTCAACAAGCTCGAGGATAGGGCGGACCATATCACCTCGAGGGAGAAGGCCCGTTTCGACACATACAATCCGGTCGATATCGAGATTCTGTTCCAGGAGGGTCCAGCGGGCGTCACCCTCCAGGTCACGGGTGAGAACGAAGGGATCGGTCCGTATCAGGAACATCATGTCAGGGCCAAGGTCCTAGATCTTTTGAGCAGGGTGCAGATCGATCTCGAGTTCCTTGATGACAGGAAACCCGTCAATGATACGGGTGTCATCTCAAACGAGCTGAGGATGCTCTCCGAGCTCCATGCCAAGGGGATAATCACGGATATCGAGTATCATCGGGCGAAGGAAAGACTTCTCGAGGGTCAGAACTAGAACGTACAGATGTGTACGCTCCCGATTTCATGTGCGTACACCCCTTATCTACTCACTATTCCATCGAGCGGTAACCGGGTAAGAGGGTGGTCCTATGGATGTTCCGTCGAGAGCTTCAGTTCTCTTTGTCATTGTCCTTCTGCTCTATTCGACGGCAGTCCTCGTGACGGAGGCCGATGGATCCGATCTGCAGTACGACGAGGATATCGTGATCGGTTTCGACGAGTACTGGATGGACCAGGAGCTGGGTCCGGACCGTTACGTGTCCTCCGAGCTTCCCATCCACTGGTATGCCAGGGACCCCGACGACCTCACGCTCATCATCGAATTGTACATAATGCCCGTGGATGGCTACGAGTGGACAATGATCGTGGAGGACGCGGAGAACACCGGGACATACATCTGGGACCTGGAGGACCCTTCAGTCCCCGACGGCGATTACATACTGAAGGTCCTGGCCTGGAACCACAACGGGTGCTATTCCTGCAACACAAGCAGTTTCGCGATCCACGTGCACAACAGGATAAGACCGGACGTCGCCCTCACCACTTCTCTGACGGAGATGGAATGTTCGGGCAAGGTCATGGTTAACTGGAGCGTGACGGACGGGGACCATGATCATCATCACATCTCCTCGAAGGTGTTCATCTCACCGGACAACGGCCAGACCTTCGATCTAGTTTACAGCTATCAGGAGGACCCTGGCTGGTGCGTGATCGATACGACCGATCTTCTGGACGGGGACAGCTACCGACTCAAGGTCGAGGTGGAGGACCCGGACGGGCTGAAGGATTCCGATGTCTCGGGAAGGTTCGCGATATTCAACAACGTTGCACCCACCGTCGACCTGGTCTCCCCCTCGGATGGAATGGGGCTCTTCGGTACAGTGAAGGTGGAGTGGGAGGCATTCGACAGGAACGAGCCCAGGGACCGCCTGAGGGTGGACCTGTGGTACGTGACCGTCCACGACGGCGCACGTTTTGATCTGATGATCGGCGCCAGGAACGGAGGGTCCTACAGCTGGAACACCTCCTCTTCGGAATCGGGCCCCCAAGGCCATAGATTGTGCATCCGGATCATTGATTCCAACGGTGCGAGCTCCTTCGTGGACGAGGTCCAGGTATGGATATATCATCAGGGGGACCCCATAATCATCGATCCGGTCCTCCCCCCGCGGACCGTCAGGGACAGTATACCGATCACATGGGATACATCAAAACCGGCACAGGCCCTCTCCCCCGACATTTCCCTAACGGTATATCATAAAAAACCGGGAACGGAGTATGCTCCGGTAGCGGTACAGGTGGAGAACAATGGCAGTTTCTCCATCGACGTCTCCTCAGGACCCGACGGGTTCCACGATGTCCGGATCGTCCTCATGGACCCCCTCAGAACATGGATCCACGATGAGCTGGTCGTGAAGGACATCCTCGTCTACCACGAGATGGAGCCCGAGATCCTGATAAGGGAAGCTCCGGCCAACGGGACCGATCTGACAACGGAGATGCTGTTCGAGGTCGCGGGTTTCGACGGCAACGGTGATGTTCTAACGTACATGGGATTGTACAGCCTCAAGGGAGGAGGATGGCAGATCTTCGACACCGCCTACGGCGGATACAGGCAGAGATTGATATGGAACACCACGGGTGTCCAGGCGGGGGAGTACGAGGTCAGGATCGCAGCCTATGACAGCTCCTCTTTCAATCTGTCCACTTCAGTGGTTCTCGGTCCGTACCACCTCTACGAGAACAGGACCCCGATGATGCCGCTCGGACAGGAGGATGGAGATGAGGGACGATCTTCTCTACTGATCGTATCGATAATAGCATCCTGCGTCGTCCTTCTTATCGTATTAATCGGTCTGATCATAATCGGACGGAGGTCCGGCAAGAGAGTGAAGGAGAGCGACATGTCAGCCCTCAGGATGAACCCGGAGTACGTCCGTTCATATCTGAGAAGAGCCCGTGAGGGAGGCGTGTTCGAGAGGCTGCTCCCGTCGGCGGGAGGGAGCTCCGCCGACCGGATGATGTCCGATCTATCGCCCGTCTCGACGGGTCTCACGGAGGATGATATCGCAAGTCTTCAGGGGTACCTCGATATGCTGGACCCCGACCTGGTCGATGATGTCAATCCCTCCGACGTGGATTCGTACGTGGTTCTCGGGATAGGTGCGGATGCTTCCGAGGAGGAGATCAGGAAGGCTTACAAGGAGTTCGTCAAGAGGTTCCATCCGGACCGTTTCGCATCACAGCACCCGATGATGTTCTTGAAGGCCCAGGAGGAGTTCAGGAAGAAGAACAGGGCCAAAACCATCCTGCTGGATCATCGAAAGAGGGCGATCCTCGACCGGATGATTAGGGAGACCGAGGGAAGCATCATCCGCAGCGCTTCGATGAGGTCAGTGGACCAGATAAGGAAGTTCGGGAAGAAGGAGTGATCATTGCGGTCCATAGGCTTTCAATCCGATTGCAATGATATTGATGAATTGAAGGTGTGATGGTCCGAACCCCCTATGAGAGGATTGAGTGCGTTGATAACAAAAGCTAAGGGGTTCGGGCCATCGATTCAACATCCCATTTGGAGCTTATATATCTAACCCTCACTTGCTCCTTCGCAATATTGAATCGCGGTCTGAAGACACAGGTCAAGATCGAGTTCCACAGTTCCCTGAATGGACGAGATATCGTGTCTGACGGGAGTTCTCATTCCTCCTCCCATCCCTCGGACTTCCGCCTCGTGACAACGAACACAACGATCACGATCGCAATCACCACAAGCAGCACCATGCCGCAGATCAGTGCACCTCTACCCGCTATGGTTGCTACGTCGTCATCATCATCGTCGTCCGAAACGTCGTCATCGTCCGTATCATCATTCGTGTCGTCATCGACATCGTCGTCATCGTCCGTTGGGACGGGTTCGTCCGGTGTGGTGAAAGTACCCCTATAACCCGGCCATCTATCCTCCCCGTCCTCAATGTCCGAGAAATAGTACTCGTACATGGTGCTCCATAGCAGATGGCTCCTGTTCACCGTCACGGTGTAGGTCCCGTCCGCACCTTCTGTGAATCCGAAGGAGCCGACATCCACGATCACGAAGTATACCGACTGCCCCTGGCCTCCGGTGACCTCGACCTCCACCGTCCTGTCGGGTCCCACATATATCTCCACCGAGTCAAGGAACCACTCCAGAAGCTCCGTCCCGGTCCTGAAGGTCCATTGGAATCCCTCTGGGTCCCAGAGAGGCATCCCGGCAAGGGATACCACATGACCCGGTACTGCAATGGTGTAGTTGGTTTCGGGCGCGAGGTCATCGTGGTGCAGCAGTATCCTCGTACCTTCCCCGTTCCATTCTATGGATGTGACGATGATATCGGGAAGTATCTGGAGGGCTGCCTCGACACTCGCTTTGTCCATGGGTTCGGAGAACTCGACCCATATGATGCCGTTCAGGGCGACATCGTCACCAACGGGCCCCCATCCGGTCACGTTCACCATCGGGTATTCACCGACCTCTATGAACTGAAGCTCCACGTTCAACTCCTTTCTGAACATCGACATGGTGAGGTTCACAATAACCTCCGGCAGATACCCTGACCTCATACCCGATATGCCCGCGTACAGCTCAGGTGGTATGACCTCGACGGTCCAGTTCACGGCATAGGGCATGCCCGCGAAGGAATACATTCCGGCTGAGTCGGTCGTGGTGTTCGCCGTAGTCTCGATAACTGGGTGATGGAGCCTCACGCTGCAGCCCGGGATGCCGCCTTCGAAGGGGCCCCCAGCTCCCGTGACGGTGCCGAAAAGCGTACCCGATGTCCGGTTCATCAGGACGATATCGATCTGGATCGGTACCCATCCGAGTGTCTCTATGTTGTCCATCACATGGTCGTAGTAATCCTCGGTCTCCTCGATGACCATCCTGTAGGTCCCCTTTCCGACCTGGAACGTGAAATTGCCGTCCTGGCCCGTGATCATCCACTGGTCCAGGACGGGCCCCCCGGTCCCAATACTGAAAAGCGTCACGTTGATATCCGGGACCGGTTCATCCTTCCAGTCCTTCACCGTTCCGTTCAGGAAAGTGCTCGGGGCCAGTACGAGCTCGAGACCTTCCACCCCTTCCGGAGGGACCTCGATATCGATGTAATCCCACAGGCTCTCGTTGCCGAAAAGCGCCCTGAGCTCCCCGGGGTAGCACTCTATTGAGAAGGTCCCGCTGGTGTCCACCATCATCTCCCCCACCAGATGGTGCCTGTGAGGAACATCAAGCAATGCAACGATGCCGGACAGGGGCTCCCCATCCTGGTCCATCAGCGTGCCGTTGACGTAGGTCGTGTACTCGGGGATGGGTTCAAGGAGGATGTCATGGGAGATATCGCCTCTGGTGGTCGTATCGAGGTCCAAGTCGTAGAAGTAATATCCGTCCCTATCGGCGTATAGATGCACTTTTTCCCCTCCCCATGCCCTGTAGAAGCCTTCGTTGTTGGAGCCCGAGTAGGATTGCCAGAAGTAGTAGAGACGCTCCTCCTCGTCCTCGTACAGCTGGTCCCAGTATCCCATGATATAGGGCATCTGTCTGGAGGGCTCGGGGGCCAGATCGTGATAGGACGAGACCATGACCGACTGCTGAGGAATGATGTCGTATGTGGTCGCATCCCTTACGAACCCCTCGAGGGATAGAAGAGGACCAGTGGGATGGAGAACGAGGTCGGGAAGGATGATATCACCTGTTATGGTAACCTCCGTCTCACGGACCGTCCAGGATGAACGGACGTTCCTGGTGCTGTGGTATTCTCCGTCCATGCTTATCCTGTAATCACCGGGAAGGACCCAGAGCTTCACCATGCCTTCGCTGCCGGAAATCGGTTCATAATCCATGGAGTGGGATCCCATTCCGGACAGGGTCACAGGCTGGTTGGGGACCGGGTCCCCGCTTCTCGTGATCATTTTGAATTCCACCATGACGAATTCCGGAGGGAAGCTCCTCCTCGATATCGTTCCAACGAGATCGGTGGTCCCGCTCTCGACTATGGTGATGTTCTCCATGGTTCCCGTTCCGAGGGTGGATTCCAGCCGTACGACCGGGTAGAAACCGGCATCCACGGTCCTGTTGAGGTATCCGTCAGCGGAGGTCTTACCGTACATGCTTATCCAGTATTCCCCGGGCCGCACGTAGGCGCTTGCTGTGACCCTGGTTTCCGGGACCGGCAGACCGGTGATCTCATCTTTGACGAGCAGGGAGACCTGTCCGGATGGAGGTGTGAATATCCCCACATATTCCAACGTCGCGTTGGCATGGACGATCGAAGTGGCTGGTCCAGCCTCTATAGGGATATCCACGCTCGTGTAGGAGTAGTCCCAGATCCTTAGGTTGACAGCGGTCCAGGAAGGAATGTAGATGACGGCATGTCCGGAGGGATCCGTATACGTATCTCCCATGATCCTCATACCGGAATAGTCAAGGTCATATTCCGAGTAGGCATAGTACATCGGACCCGATTCCTCCTCGATGAAGACCCTGACCTCCCTCCACTCCGATGGGACCGGAAGGTCCATGTGATGGACGAGACCCGATCCGTTGACCGCAACGTAATTGTACATCTCGAAGGAAACGTTCAGTTTCGGGTCCGCTTTCGTGGTCGCTCTAAGTCGATACTCTCCCGGTCCGGCATTCATCTCGAAGTATCCTGTCGTCGAGTTGGGGGTGTAGGAATATCCGTTGACGTGGGTATGGTCCGCATCCGAATCCAGGCCATAGTATCCGACGCTCTGCAGAGGCATCTCCTCCGCGGTAGTGGAATTGAAGGCCTTGACCTGGATCATGGATCCCGGAGCATAGACCTCCCTCATCCAGATGTCCACGTGATATTCCGTGTTCCCTGGAACGACGTAGACCTCGGACGAGTGGTCTTCGTATCCTGTCATCGTCGCCCGCAGCTCGAAGGATTCATGTGACCTCGGCAGCTTCAGCTCGTAGGAGCCGTCCGGTCCCGAAAGGGTGTCGTCCGACAGGTCCCTTCCGAGGTCATCGAATCCCTCCATCAATATCTGGACCCCCGACATAGGGTCCCCGCTCTCAGCGTTCCTGACGATCCCGCTCAGGGTGTTGTTCCAGGGCAGGACAGGTGCCGCGGTCCCGTTCAACGTGTAGTTCCCGTTCGGTTCCGCGAGCAGGTCCGTCGTCCACCAGTACTCGACCATGGGATCGTGGGCCCAGATCCTGCAGGGGCCCCAGTCCGGGGCATCTATCTGGAAGGATACCTCTCCGGAGGTGTCCGTGAGGAACTCACGTACCTGCGGCGGGCTGCTGTAGTAGTTCTGCAGTTTCACCGTGAAACCGGAAGCGGGAGAGGAATCCTCCCGTTCCAGTGTGAGACGGACCTTTGCCGGATAGGGATAGACGACCCTTGTCCCGTCCTCCTGCTGTCCGTCCGACATGGAGACGAACGAACCCAACGATAAGAGAAAAACGACCACGATAGACATAACCCGTTTGAAACCCATCTTGTCCATGAGCGAGCCCCCTCTGCGGAGACCATTTGAATGGCATCTATTTGAACTTTACACAGGGGTGAGGAATACTACTTCAGGGAGGCGCAGGCGGGATCCAAAATGGATATCGACAAGATCAGGGTGAGGAGGGAGTCTCGGAAAGAGAATCATTCCACTGTGCCAGGGGTGAATCCACATAATTTATCTTTCAGATCGGTGGAAGATAGCCTGAAAATCTGAATCATTATTAAAACAGCTTATAAGAACAATCCTTGCGCTTTTTCATATGTCATGGACTCTAGAACCACGTTTTTCAGGATATGTGTCGGTTGGGGAAATTAAGTGGCAATAACGTACATTTTCCTCATCTCTTTATTCCAACCAATATGAGCAATCTGGATAACGTATTCCTCACCTGTATATGGGTGCCATGTTTCCTTTCCATATGATATGGTCTGAGTTTCACGATGATCCTCCTGAATTTCAAGTATCACTTGAGAATCTCCTCCATCTCCTTCTCCGCTACTATTCCAAACACATATTTTGTAGTCATTCCAATTGAAATCATCTGAATACAAGGTGAATTCGAGTATATTTTCTTCTGAAAATATATTGCATCTGAGTTGTGCAATATCTTCATATTGCTCTATTTCTTCCGCAAGTTGTTCTCTTTCTCCTTCATATGGATCAAGACATCCTGAAAGGATTGATAATAATGGAATTACGGTAATAAGGACCCAATATCTCTTCATCTCCTCACTTTCCTCTATCGTCCAAAGTTGACATTGTTCTGATCGCCCTTCTCCTTTTCCATCCCCACTCCTGGAGAGAATGTCACCCAATTCATTTGTTTCATTTATTTGCATTCCGCTTCAGAACCTTTTCCCGCCACGAATGGAAGTGATATTTGTATTGGATGGGATAGGTGTTGAAATCATCTACAAATGGGCTGTTCCTGAACTCATTATCCATATCCCTTGAAGCCTTCATCGATGAGGACCAGATGAATACAGCCACAGAATCCGCGAGGTTGCCCGAGGTCGCCATGAAAAGTATCCTTGGGCCGAGACGATCCTTCAGCTGTGAGAAGAATTTTGATCTTTCGATGCCAGGTCTCAGTTTCAGGAAAGTCATTGTGCTGAAACCGTTCTCCTTGCCAGGATCGAAATGGGTAGAGAACTCTATCACCTCTGCATCGGTCAGCCTTCTCAGCCTGCGTTTGACTGTTGCGGCCGAGATATCCAGCTCCCGGGCTATGTTCGTCAGTTCCCTGCGCGAATCCCTGCTCAGTGCGAGGATCAACCTGTAATCCAGCTGTGAAAGTTCGATGGAAGGTTCCGAGACGTTAGTCCGGTCCATCTTGTTGAAGCCCATTCCGGAGGGCAGATTGACCGTGGGATCTTCCATCATCAGTGTGGTCCTTGCGAATCGGACGTAATCCTCGAGGTCCTCCATTGACCTCAGGATTGCCTCACGAACCTGGGCTTCCTCCTCCCATTCATCCTCCTTCACCTCC
>JBLIRL010000057.1:0-15295 GCA_049472275.1 Thermoplasmatota archaeon
AGGGCCCGGTAGAGTTGCCAGCGCTCCTCAGCGAACGCTTTGGCCCACGCCTTCTCGTAGAGAGCGGAGATCTCCCCCGTGCCGACCATGTACTTCGCGCTGCTCCACCACGATTCGGATCGCAGCTACGACCTCTCGGCGCTCCGCTACTGCATGACGGGCGGCGCACCCATGCCCGTGGAGGTGATGAAGGATGTGACCAGGAAGATAAAGGACCTGGGGGCATCCTATTTCAACATCGAGGGAGGAGAACCACTCATACGTTTCGACAGGCTCCTCGAGATGCTCTCCGTCCTCGGGGATACGGAAGAGGTTTGGGTCAACACGACCGGTTTCTCCCTGACAGAGGAGAAGGCCGTGAAGATGAGGGAGGCGGGAGTGTTCGGCGTTATGGTGTCCATTCACCACCCCGATCCTGCAAAACACGATGCATTCGTGGGTCACGAAGGTGCGTTCGATATCGCGGTAGGTGCCCTGAGGACCTTCAAGAAGGCGGGGATCTCCACCATGATAAACTGCACCGGGACCCAGGCGCTGGTCGATGGAGACGGATTCGACAGGATAATGGAAATAGCGAAGGATGCCGGCTGTGCAATGGTCCAGCTGATCCACGAGAAACCCGCCGGAGCTTGGATGGAGAAGGACGATACCATGGGGGCGGAATATCTCCGAAGACTGCAGGAGCTTCACCGGAAGTACAATTCCAACAGGGTGAAGAGAGCTTATCCTCCGATATCTTCGCAGGCCTTCGAGTCCCGCCTCGACGAGTTCGGATGTACGGCAGGCGCCATTGAGAGGTTCTACATCAATGCGAACGGGGACGTCCAGCCCTGCGAGTTCGTCAACGTGAGCTTCGGGAACGTGACGGAGGAGGATTTCGATGATATCTATGAGAGGATGAGAAGCAGGTTCGTGGACCCGAGGACCAGCTGGATCTGCTGCACCGAACAGCAGAGGGTGTCGAACGCATTCAGGTCCTCAGGTCAGAGGAACACCCCGCTCTCGAAGGAGAGGTCTGCAGAGGTCATAGGGAAGTTCGACAGGGGCGGAAAGACGCCGATCTACAGCAGGATGGGACTCTACGAGGGGAAGTGATGGAGGCATGATGGCTTTTGCGAGGGCGTACTTGAGGTCAACGAGGCCATACACTTTTTTCATTACAGGGACAGCGGGTCTCTGCGGGATACTGGCCGTGGGAGGCGGTTCCGATTTGCTGAGGACATCGATCTCCCTTGTCCTCCTCTTTTCGGCCTATGGAATAAACCAGGTCGTCAACGATCTTTTGGGATCCCGGGAGGACAGGATCAACAAGGTGTCCAGACCCTTGGTTACAGGAGAGCTTGACAGGAGTAAGGCATGGCAGATGACCGGCCTCCTCTTCGTCGCCGGTGCGGTCGTCACATTCTTCTTGAACCCCTACGCTCTTATCGTTTATGTCGCTGGGTATGCCTTCAACGTGATCTACGAGGAATTGAAGGGCGTCCCGGTCCTTGGGAACCTCTGGTTCGGCGCCATGATATCCCTCGCCCCGATCTACGGTGCGATGACCACGGGCGCTCTCACTCCCGGTGACGTTATCAACGAGAGGGCCCTTGTGTACGTCGTTCTCCTCGTGGCCGTCCTCCAGTCGAACATGTGTTATTTCACGTATTTCAAGGACGTTGAGGGCGACCGGAAGGCCGGAAAGAGGACCCTTGTCGTTTTTCTTGGTCCGGCCATATCACGCTATGTCAACCTGGCGGTCTTTCCGCTTCCCTTCCTGCTACTCGGGGCCCTCATCATTTCGGGGGCCATGGAACAAGGGGCGGGACCTGTCCCTATCTTCCTGCTGTCGATGTCGATGCTTCTGAACTTCATCATGGTCCTTGTGCTCATCA
Organism: Thermoplasmatota archaeon; assembly: GCA_049472275.1. GTDB lineage: Archaea > Thermoplasmatota > Penumbrarchaeia > Penumbrarchaeales > Penumbrarchaeaceae > JAFGLL01. Next base: position 1,878 of record JBLIRL010000057.1, read on the forward strand.
GGGATCCGGCATCGGGAAGGTTGCCTCTCGAGCTCAATTTCCAGGGAGCCGTCCTGTTCCAGAACGGATTGGTCGCTTTGTTCTCACCGCTGCCCGGAGCGATACTTGGAACCGTCTCCTTCATCTCGATCCTGGTGATCTTCAGGATCATGTACCGCAAAGGCTTCTACGGTTGACCGTCAGTCCCTCACGAACCTCAGGGATTCCAGGAAGAGGACTGCGAAGACCATGTCCACCGTTGCGAAAACGAGGAACGGCCATTCAACGAAATCCGTCCCCCGCGTTACAAGATAATAAAGGACTACAGCGGTGTATCCGATCTTCATGCAGATGGCGTATATGACCATCCTGAAGCTCCCCTTCGGTTTCAGGAATATCATGAACAGCAGGACACCGAAGAGGAATATGAACATGGCCGAGGCCGAAAGATAGGCAGGATTGGACGGTATCGGTATGTCGAACGTCTCCATCAGCGGTTTCCAGAAAAGCAGGAAGCAGAACCCAAGGATGAGGTCGTACAGGGCGGCGACCAGGTAGAGACCTCTATAGTAACCTCTCTTCATCTCAAACATGAATATACATTGAATTGAGGTCTAATTAAATCTTTTCAATTTGAGGTCTAAAGGAGTCCTCACAGTCCGTCGAGAATGCTATCTAAATTCTCAGAAACGATCTTCCTCTGCACCTCGGGGGCCCCCTCGCCCATCATGGCAGCCGTCGAATCCAGGGGATACTGCGATACCGGGTGACCGGACAGAAGCCCCCTGGCCCCGAAGTTCAGGGCCGCCCAGTGCGAAATCCTGTGCCCCTCTTCCGTGTTGAACAGCTTGGCCATGGACGAATACTGGAGATAGTCCCTGCCGCGATCGTGCATGTAGGCCGCCTTCTGCACCAGCAGCCAGCCCGCCTCCAGGAAGGTCATCCTGTCGGCATACTCCGCCCTCTTCGAACCATTGTCGAATATGGTCTGACCGAACACCTTCCTCCTCCGGTTGTAATCGTAGGCCATCTTGAAGGCCCCGAGCGCACTTCCGTGTGCGATCGCCGCGATGCCTATCCTCGAGGAATTGAACACCTCCATCGTCTGGTAGAATCCCATGTTCTGTGCTCCGATGAGGTTGTCCTTCGTGACCTTGACATCCTCGAATACGAGTGTGGAGAGGTGGGATTCGGCCCATCCGTACTTGTCCATCCTTGACCTTTCCAGCCCCTCGGACATCCCGTCGATCACGAACATCGAGATCCCCCTGTGCGGCTTCTCCGCCGAAGGATCGGTCACGGCCGTGGTGACTATCGCGTCCGCGATGTCCCCGCTGGTGATGTAGGACTTCGTTCCGTTGAGGAGCCAGTGGTCTCCCCGGTCCTGTGCCTCAAGCGATATCGCGGAAACATCCGATCCCGCACCGGGTTCGGTATTGGCTATGGCCATGATCATACTGCCCTTCATTCCGGGGACCAGGTACCTCTCGTACTGCCGCCTGTTGCCGAAGGCGTGGATGGCCTTCAGACCGGTCTGTGAATGCACGAATGCGGCTATCGCGAGTCCTCCAGAGATCCGGGAGAGCTCCCTGTAGAAGTAGATGTTCTCGAGCCAGGGGATCTGCGAGATCGATGCGTTGCGGAATCGATATCCCAGAAGCCAGTTCTCTCCCAGGATCTCGAAGAACTCCCTCGAGGTGGTCCCCATCCTGCGCCATTCTGCGGTCCTTGGGGATATATGCTCGGACAGCACAGCATCGACCTCTCGCCTGAACTCCATCTCCTGCTCCGTCGGGTCAAGTTCCAATCTCTCACCGTACGGACCAGGTGGAGGATTTTTATATATCGATCCCCGAAAATTGGAGGTGGGCGGCTCCGTCACTCGACGGGTATCTCCTGCGCTATGTACTGGACCTCGTACCTCTGGGTCCTCCTGCTCCGATCGGACCTCAGCAGTCCCGCTCCGACCATCATGTTGATATGGTAGTTGACGGTGGATACGTGGACCCCGAGGGATCTTGCGATCTCCTTCTGGCTCAGGCCCGGATTGAATGCCAGCAGCTCCAGGATCAATGACTGTATGTCCCTGTGGCCTCCCTCTTCTATCCTCATATCATACGGGTAGAACCTCTTGAGGTTGCCGTCCGTTCGCGACCTTATGAACTCCCTCTGCTCCAGGACCTTGAGGTGGTAGGTCAGGGTCCCGGAGTTCAGTCCCAGCATCTCCCTGATGTGGCTGAAGTAGTCACCGGGATTAAGAAGGATGTACTGGTATATCCGCCCCCTCTCGAAGTTGTCCAGTACCTCATCGCGCTTGATCCGGCTGAAGAGGGGGATGAGAAGGATGAAGAACTTCCACCTTCCGATATCGGTGCTCATCGCCGCTGCGAACCCTCCTCCGGCGATGATCAGTGCCGCACCGGAGGCGATCCCGGCAGGCGACCTTGCGAAGGTGACGATGGTACTTTGATCCTCCTCCCTCTCCACGATCAGTCTCACGGTGCTCTCTTCACTCATGCCCAGTCTCGTGATCGTGCACCTGATATCGTATTCACCGGTCTTGACGGGAGCTGTCGCTGTCATCTCGAAGCGTCCGGTCCTGTCAGGAAGGACCCTGTGGACCTCCTCTCCGATATGAATGTTCGCCATCACCAGACCAGTTTCCTGTTCGACGAGCGGTCTTTTGAACTCGTAGGTCACCTTGCCCGAAACGATCAGGATATCCCCCGGTAAACATCTTCCGGGTTCTACATAGAGGTCGATGATGATGTTCTCTAGGGCGGACGAAAGAACCCTGATGATGATCTCGTCCACCGAGATCAGGCCCTCGGGGTCGGTCACCCTCAACAGTATGATGTGGCTCCCGGGAGCATCCATGAGGACCTCGATCACCTTTCCGCTTTTCACGGACCCGTTCGGAAGCGTCCACTCGTAGGTCAGGTTCCTCAGGTCCGAAGCGGTGTCATTGGACCTTCCGGCATCCAGTATCACCTTCTCCCCGATGACGGTCTCGTTGTCCGGTCCCGCATCTGCCACAGGACCTATGTTCTCAACGAGGACGGTCCAGAAGACCTTCGATGAAGCTCCGTCATTGTCCGTGACCGCCAGCATGACGTCGTACTCGCCCGACCTGTGGAAGGATACCCTGGTCCTGACCCCCTCTCGCTCCTCACCGTCAGGGAAAATCCATCTGAAGCTCCTGATCTCCCCGTCCATGTCCGACGATCCACCCGCATCGAGCATGAAAACCTCATCCTCCACCACCCTGCCCGGTCCTTCCACCATGGCCTGTGGTGCCAGGTTCTCGATGGTTATCCTGATCCTGTCCAGGGCGAACTCCCCGTCGTCGTCCGTGACCTTGAGGGTCACGTCGTAGGTGCCCCTGTCCTCGTAGGTATGATAAACCGTTCTCCCGGTCTTCCCGTTCCCGTCGCCAAGGTCCCATTCATATTCCAGCTTCTCGAGGTCCGAAGGTGTGTCGTGGGAACCTCCTCCGTCAAAGCGAACGTTGCTCGTGGTGAAGGTTCCCCCCTCTCCGGCGTCGGCGATCGGCGGAAGATTGCTGACAAGGATCTCAACGTCTGTCACGGAGCTGCCCCCGTCATCATCCGTGACTATCAGGCTGTAGTCCCTCTTACCGCTCGTGCCGAAGGAGAGGGTTAGGTTCCTCTGTTCAAGGTTTCCACCCTCAGGCGTCCTCCAGACGACCTCGAGGGTATCGATGTCGGAAGCGGTGTCGCTGGCTCCCGATTCGAGCCTTACGGTGTCATCCTCGACGATATCGATCGTCCCGTCCACCATGAGGACTTCCTTCCCGTTGACCTCGACCCTCTCTATCCATGATCCGGGCTCGACGTTTATGACCTCGTATTCCCGGATAGCGTTCCCCACGGCCCCCTCGTCATCCCTTGCCCACAGCTGGACTGTATATTTTCCGGCATCCGGGTATGAATGCTCAAGAACGTGGTCCCCGGACCACTCCGTCACGGTTCCGTCACCCAGGTCCCACATGTACTGCATGAGCTCGAGGTCATGTTCGCTGTCAAGTGTTGGCGATGCGTCGAAGCTTATGATCTCGTCCTCCCGAAAGAGCCGGCCTTCCGGAAGGAATCCGGCTTCCGGTACACGCTTCATGACATTTATCTCGAGCGTATCGGTCATGCTTGCTCCATGCTGGTCCGTGACCGTGAGAGAAACGGGATAAGAACCCGCATCGCCGAAAATATGCTCCACCCTTGTGAGGTTGTTCCCCGTGACGACCTCCGGATTCGATCGGTCTGACCAGGGATCGTTGAAATCCCATTTGAATGAGAGACCGGCATCCAGGTCCCTCTGGGTATCTGTCGACGAGCCGCCGTCGAAGAGTACCCGGTCACCTTCCTCTATCTCGGCGCCGAAAACGTCATCCACGAAGAATCCGTCGATCTCGACGATCGGATAGAAATTGACGATGATTGACCTGCTGCCCTGGTTGTTATCCGAATTGGTCTCGTTCTCCGGATCATCGGGTATGATGTAGGCGAAGATCTCGTGCTCCTCACCGATTACCCCTGCCGTATCCCACGACGAGCTCGCTATGTCGTGGTTCAGGGCCTTCACATCCACCGTGTCGTTGCCGATGAAGGTCCCCGTTTCCCTTGGTCCATCGAAGAACTCCACCTCCGCGGATCCCTCCTCAAGGCCGATATTGAATACAGTGAGGTTTATGAGAACGATGTCCCCCTCGTTGGGGACCTCATCGGAGACGTCCATTGTCGTCTGCTGATCCTTGTACTTGTCCGCATCGTAGGAATCCGGATATTCCAGGACGCCCGGTCCGATCACCGCGGGATCAACCTGGACGCTCCATATGGTCAGGTCGTGTCTGCCTATCCTTGACCTTGATCCCTCCTGAACCTCGATGAAGGCAAAGGGCAGGATCGAGATTACGAGCATCAGTGCAATGAACCGTCCGGTTTCCCTGCCTGAGATGCGGTTCTCTCTCATCTTTCCTCCTGCATCCAATTCTCCTACTGGGTTCATTAAATCATCGGAAGGACAAAGGTGAACGCGTCGGATATTGCCGGGTATTCCTCCACATTTCCAAGGGGATCGGTGGCCCTGCACCTGAACTCGTAGAGTCCCGGCTCCACTATCTCGAAATATTCATATGTGGACGTCGTGTCCGAAATCCAGTCCTTCCACCCCGATGCACCGGGGATAATTGGAGGTTTGAGGGGTGCTTCAGGAATATGGACCGGGTCCTCCTCGAGGTAGACCCTTCTGTACTGAACGTCGTATCTCAGTTCCCCCGATCCCTTCAGGTCGCACCCCTCCCATCTGATCTCGATCGGTGCGTAGTTCCACCACCACAAGATATCATCTCCTGGGACCAGGTTCGGATCGGTGAGATCGATGTCCGGATGAATGATGATCTTCATGTCCTCGTCGGTAGCTGTGACAACTGGCTCCGGTATCGCAAGGGGAGCAAGTGGAAGGACCCTTGAGCCGGGAGGAGTGTTCTCCGGCACCCTGTCGGAAATCCTCTCCTGAACGGTCCCTCTCACATCTGGCAAACGTCTGAGGCAATTGTAGACCACGGTGGGTACGGTTACGATGACAGTCCCTGCCTCTGCAACGGGTGACCAGCTCTCCTCATTGCCTTCCTTGTCTACTGCCCGCACCCTGAATTCCACGGTCCTCTCGTAGCTTACAGCAACGAAATTGGAGGTTTCGGTCGTGTTGGTGACCAGGTCGCGCCAGCTGGAGAATCCCGGAACGGTGGATCTGCCGATGATGTTCTCCCCGTAGCATTGTACGGGTGAGGACCTGTACTGCACATCGAAATGGTCGATCCCCGCACCGTTGGCATTGTCGCTCCCTTTCCACGTGATTTCGAAACCGGTGGTGCCAAAATCGGCATAGGTCGGGGGTTTGATGAAGAAAGTCGGTGATTCTATCGAAGAGGTAGGAGGTATGGAATCCTCATCCTCCCCGGAATCCGTAAAAGTGCTGTTGATGCCGAAAATGATCCCTCCCATCGGAGCTGCCATCAGGAACAATACGGTTATGATGAGCGCTGCGATCTTCATCTCTCTCGCCATGAAAACAATGGGGAGGAGCTTATTAATGGAGATTTGAATGCTTCCGAAAGGATATTTATCCTTTACGGACGGTAGCCCTGTATAGGAAACGTTGGTCCAGGTATCTTCTTCCTATCCGGCCGTCCGTCTCGAGGTACCTCAGATGGGCAATGGCTTCACCCAGAGCGAACCACTTCTGCATGACGGGGAAATCATCGAAGCTCTCGTAGGTCATGTCCCAGGTCATCAGGGAGGCTATGCTGAAGGCGTCCGTCTCTCCATCTCCGATTATGTCAAGGACCTCCTCCGCTCTCTCGTGATGATGTTCGATCAGCTCATCGATCCGTCCGAATGGATCCCCGATAAGGGAGCGATGCCCCGGCAGTATGACATCGATCTCGAGGTCCCTCGTGGCGTTTAATGAAGAGATATAATCCGAGAGCGGGTCCTCACCGTCCACCCAGTTCGAGATGTTGGGTGTGATGTCGCCGAGGACATGGTCCCCCGAAAGCAGCAATCTGTCCTCCTCGTCGTACAGGCAGTTGTGGCCGTGTGTGTGCCCCGGTGTGTGGATGACTCGGAGCCTGCGCTCCCCGACCTCGATGACGTCGTCGTGGTTGGCAGGGACCAGCTTCATGGGGCCCAGGGGTCCGTATTTGAAACCGGGGTGTTTCCTTATCGCCTCCTGCGGGTCCACCGACGGGAAGCCGTTCTTGAGGGCGAAGTGGAGCATCCTCTTCCAGTAATCAGTTTCGTTGATATCTGCGATATCTCTCGGACCCAAGTGGACATTGGTGATCCCCTTCGAAATGAAAGGGGCCAGTCCCAGGTGGTCAGCGTGAAGATGGGTGACGAAGACATCCGTTCTGGTGAGGTCGAGGTTTAGGGCCCGGAGCTCCTCTTCGAGGACCTCCCTGCATTCGGGCCGGTTCATCCCCGTATCCACGACGAGGTTCCTCCTTCCGCCCGTTATAATGTAGGAATTTACGGAGCGAAGGGGGTTCCGCGGCAGCGGGAGCTCGAGCCTGAAGATACCGGAAGCGACCTCTTCGGCCATGGCAGGAGGTAACATCAGATGGTACATTACCGTTGCCCTGGCGAGATCCGGAGGATCATATGAAGGTGAGATCGGTCCTTAGGGTTCGTTGCACAAATCCGGAAAAAGAGAAATATCTAAAACCGCCTTAGAAATCGGGGGTTCGCAAGGATGTTTCAAAATTTCCCGATACCTTCTGGACATGATGGAGGGGCAGCCCGGTGAAAAACAGGGAGAAGAAGCTGCTGCTCGCCGCCTTCGTAGTGGTCCTTCTCATCGGCATCCTGTTTGCGGCATTTCGTTTCTCGGGTCAGAAGGAAGGAGGCAGGGAGATCTCCGTCGAGGACGTTCTTTCCCTGGGTTCGATCAGGAGATCCGTGGGTGAGGTAATCATCATACCGGAGGAGGAGCCCTTCTTCGGGATCGCGGCGACACCGATGGCATGCTGGTATGACATCGGAGCGGAGGGGTCCGGGGCTTACGGACTGCTCCCTCTCCTGGTTTCAACCGATAACGAGCTGGATGACATCCAATCGAGGTTCCTTTCCAATACCGGGTTGTCCGATTCCTACAGAATACCCACTCCTCCGAGGTCCGGACCCGGTATCCTTCCCGGAGGGACCGGTGCCATTGGTGAAGGGTCCGTCAAGATGGCCGGGGATGCGTTCCAGCAGGCCGCCGGAGCCCTGGTGCTCGAAGCAACCGTCGAGCAGTATGAGATGGGCACCATCGCAGCCCCCCTCGCCAGCTATCTGAACGTACCGGTCCTGGTGAAGGATGATATGATCTCCTGGGACGATATCTCGGACGTTCTCGGGACGATGAAGGCAGGCTACGTGATCTGCCTCGGAGATGATGCCGGTTCCATGGCAGACTCCATCGGAAAGGACGCGATCCTTCTGAGGACCGAGGAGGAGGTGCAGGACGCCGTACTTCAGGTCATCAAGGCACGTTTCGGAAGGCTCGATTACGTCGCAATGACGGATCCCGCGGATGCGGTGCCCCGGACCGTAGCATCATCAGGTACAGAGGCCTTCACAGTGGATGTCAACAACCTCAGGGTCGAGACGGGACAGGTCGCTATCGACATCATAGGGGAATCCACGGACACGTTCCCCATTTCTGTCCCCGAGGGGATCGTGCGGCTCGGTATCCACGTCAATTTCACGGACGTGGCCGCTACCCCTCTGGATCCTCTGAAGGAAGCGATCGAGATAGAGCCCGTGATATTTGCCTCCTTATACGACAATGACGGCGACATAGCGGCTTACGCCCCGAGCTTCAGCTACCTGAAGGGCCGCGATTACCTCGAGACACTGGCGATCGACGCTCCCGGGACCTATGAACTCACGGTGCAGGTCTTTTACGGTATTGACGGTTTCAATACCTATGCCGGCACGGAATTGGCAGCGTCCAGGATCGACGGGACGTACGAGGTCTCGGTAACCACGGAGATACTGGATTCTCCCCATTTCCCGGAATATCCGCGGTTGTCCATGATGGCGCCCTACCTTGCGGCATCCCACGGCGGTTCCGTATTCGGCGGGCCCTACCTCGAGCTCACCACCGAGGAATACGGAGAAGGCGCCGCGGGTCATTCCACGGGCCCCTGCTATGACAGGGACCTCCATGATCTGGTTAACCAGAGGGTCGATTCCAACATCGAGAAGCTGGAGGCCTATCTCGACAGGATCGACCGATGGGGAATGCGGGAGGATTATCTCTCCGGACCAGCATGGCTGGCGATCCTGGGCGGTCCGAATATGATACCGCAGTATTACGAGCCCAAGGAGACAAGCTGGGAGGAGGATGTCATATACGGTGCGGGCTGGCCGACAGATGTCCCGTACAGCCTGGGCGAATCCCTCTCGACCGCCAGGGTCCTTGGCGAGGACGTCGGCGACGTATCGGCCCTGATAGCAAGAACGCTCTTCTTCGAGCAGTATGCCGACGGACATTCCCGGATGATCAGCAGCGAGTACGGCAGTTCCGAGGATTGGGGGGCGAACTTCCATTTCCTCGCGGGAGAGATGGGGGGCAGGACAGGATGGTTCTTCTGGCAGAGGACCTTCTCCGATGAGATCAGACAGCATGGCTTCGAGACCGAGGAATATCTTCAGAACTACGAGAACGACAGGCAGACGATGGAGTTCCTTGGTGCTTACGAGAGGGCGAACTTCCTTGATCTCATGATGCACGGCAACTGGTACTGGTACGTCCCTGAACTTAACGGTCTCGATTCCTACAGCACAGGGGTCAAGAACAGCGATATCAGGAAATCCCCTCAGGAATGGGAGCTTGGACCCGGGGTCGTGGTGACGGGGGCCTGCATTCTGGGAAGGATCGACAACGTCCCACCCGTGGAGTCGATGACCATGACCTTCCTTCACGCGGGAGTGAACGCCTTCTACGGTGCGACGAGGTCCACAGGCAGCGAGGCGAAAGCCGGGGTGGTCGAGAGGACCCTTCTCTATGACGATCTGAGCGTGGGTGAAGCTCTCCGCGAGGACAAGAGGGTGAACAGAGAGCCGGCCGCGTACTGGGTCAGGAACCTATTTGCGGATCCCGCGTTCAATCCCTACGAACCGGAGAACGGATACTCCGACCAGGGAAGGCCCGTGCTGCTTGGAACGAATTCGCCCTCCACCCCGGAGAGCGGACCATCGGGTTCGGCCCCCCTCACCCGCTCTTCCGTGACTCCCTTCGATATCGACCAGGAGTTCTCGGAATACCACGGATACGACAGGCTCACATCCGAACTCGAGAGATTGTCGTCGGAACGTCCCGATATCATCAGAATGGTCTCACTGGGGACGACCTACGAGGAAAGGGAGATATGGGCTGTGAAGATCTCGGACAACCCGTGGGAGCGCGAGGACGAACCTGAGATACTCTTCACCGGGGCGCACCACGGCAGGGAATGGCCCTCGGTCGAGGTCCCCCTCTATCTCATCGAATATCTTGTGGCGAACCATGGGAAAGGCCCCATCGACAATGATGGGGACGGGGCGGTGAACGAGGACCCATTCGACGCCGAGGACAACGACAATGATGGTCTTATCGATGAGGACGAGGACGAGGCCAGGATAACCTGGCTCGTGAACAACAGGCAGATCTGGGTTGTACCCATGCTGAACCCGGACGGGGTGGAGTACGCTCACCGGCAGTACGAGAGCGGACAGACGGATATCGAGACGCTCTGGAGGAAGAACAGGGAGCCCAACGTCAATCCGGCCACCGGCGAACCGTATCCCGAAACGGTTGCGGGGAGGGACATGTGGGGAGTGGACATCAACCGCAATTACGGATTCCACTGGGGGGAGTTAGGTTACCAGGGATATGCGGATCCGTCCCGGGAAGATTACATCGGACCTTATGATAAGTCCGATGAGGACAACGACAGGATGATCAACGAGGACCGGATGGACGGGATCGATAACGACGGGGACGGGAGGATCGACGAGGATGTCCTCGGTGGTTTCTCCGCAACAGAGACCATCGCGATTAAGGAGCTGGTGGAGGACCATGATTTCGTGATCGCCATGAACTTCCACACCTACGGTGGCAAGATCTACTGGCCATGGATGTGGACGCTGGAGCTTCCTCCCGATGAGGAGACATTCTGCGAGCTGGCGAAGGTGATGTCCAACTTCAACGGCTACGAGTATCGGGACATGTCGGAGAGGGCACAGAGCCAGCTGAGCAGGCATCCTCCGGTGGACGGTGATTCCAACGACTGGATGTACGGAAAGCATGAGATCCTCGCATACACGATCGAGCTTGGTGATGCGTTCATACTTCCCGAGGAGGAGATACTTCCTCTTTGCAGGCAGCAGCTGGGAGCGAACCTCTTTGTAATAGAGGCCTCCTCGGACCCTGACATGGGCTGGTGCGAGATAGTGCACGAGCCGCTTTCGGATACCAAGAGCAATTCAGATTATCCGGTAGTGATAAAGGTCAACTGGACGGGGCCGAGGGAGTTCGTACCTAGAGGTGTAGAGCTTCTGTATTCGGTCGACGGTTCGCCCTTTCAGACAGTGGTGATGGAGCAGGGGGACGGGGTGAACGAATACAGGGGGATGATCCCGGGTCAGGAGGCGGGAGCGGATATCGAATACTATGTCGAGATCACGGAGACGACCGGGGTCAGGACGAACCTTCCGAGATATTCCCCTCCGGACACTTTCGCCTTCAGGGTGCTTTCGACCAGGGGTGAGGCGTCTGTCGTCCTGTACGCGCTGCACATATTCTTCATCATGGGAGCGATCATCTTCATGGTCCTGGCCGGATTCAGCGGGGCAAGATATATCGTCAAGGGGACAGGCTTCAACAAGCTCGTCAAATATTCCGGGATCACCGCAGGAATGGTATTCATCGGAGGATTCCCGCTCGGGTTCGCTCTAGCATACCAGGTCTTCGGAACACCGTGGACTGGGGTCCCGTTCGGGTGGGATATAACGGACAACAAGACGCTGGTGATATTCCTGTACTGGATGATCTCGCTCGTCCTTGTCAAGGGCTCCGTGATGTCACTGTTCAGAGCCGGGAGGGGGCGCTTCTGTCCCTTCAGGATGCTTCTCGGGATGATAAGACCGGGATGGTTCGAGGATGAAAGGTCTTCCAGAGATCTGATTAGCAGGAAGAGGTTCGCCAGACTGGCGGTGATCGGGTCGGTCCTGTCATTATCGCTCTATCTGATACCTCACAGCATAATGGTCTCGCCGTTCTTCTCCATAGGATTGTTCATCCTGCTCGGCGTGATATTCCTTTTTCCCGCAGGACTTCTTCGCAGCGAGAAGGGTCGCGATGTTCGCGAATCTGCAGGGATATGACGGCGAACCCGCCCTCAGATATCATCCCTTGTCATTCTGAGCTCGCTGTTGAACCAGACCTCCCTCTGCGGGAACGGGACGAAGATGCCGTTGGTCTCGAGGTTCTTCTTGATCTTCCATAGGAGGTCCTTGCGGACCTCGTACCATTCAGTGACGGGGGCCCAGATCTTGATCGTTATGTCCACCGAACTGTTGCCCAGTGTCTCGACGAAGATGATGGGTTCGGGATATTTGAGGGCGAAGGGATGCTCGTCGATCGTCTCCCTGATGACCTCCACCGCCCTGTCGGCGTCATCCCGGTACCTGATACCGACAATGTACTCGAACCTCCTCGCCTTGTTGATGAAGAAGTTTACTATCTTCGAATTGAAGACAGTGAGGTTCGGGACCCTCACGTAATATCCGTCGTAGGTCCTGATCGTCGTGGATATTATCCGGATATCCTCCACCATCCCGATGGTGCCGTCGATGTTGACGACGTCGCCGACCTTCATGGGCCTTTCTATTACGAGGAATATTCCGGAGATGAGGTTCCCGACGATCGCCTGGCTCGCGAAGCCCAAAACGATGGCCACAATCCCTCCGGCGACCATGATCGAGCTGGCTTTCACACCGACGATCGGCAGGATCATCAAAGCGGCGATGAAGACTATGGCGAAGTATACGGTCTTTGTCAGGATCTTGATGTGGTCCTGACTGAGTTTCTTTCTGAAGGTCCTCATGAGGTACATGCTGACTATCTTCCCTATCAGGGCCCCCGCGAATATGATGAGGAGGATCTGGATGATCTCTATGAGCTCGATCCCTCCTATGTTGAAGTCCCAGATGCTCAATATCCCCCCTCCATGACGAACCTCTGGGCCATGACCTTCAGGTTCTTCGTTGTCAGCGTCTCGTATGCCTTCTTCTGCTCTTTCCTGACGGGCTGGTCCAGGAATTTCGTTTCGGCCGTATCATCGTCGAGGATCCTTGCCTGTGCCTTCATCGATACCAGATCATCGGAGTAGTAGATCTTCATGAGAGTACCGAGAAAGACCAGCTTTCCGACCTCCGCCCAGGCGTTCGTCTGGTTCCGGATGAGGACCTCCACGTCACCCTCAAAGGCGATGTCCGTTCTCGGAGGCTTCATGGAGACCACCGTCTGATAGTACCTGCATATGGAGCCGGTCCGCACATCGCCGTACAGCGTGTACTTGGGAGTGTTCCTGGTGAAGATATCGATGATCCTGTTCTGCTTGCCGTTCTTCGCTATCACGGCCATCTCGATCGGGAACCTCAGATAGATCTTCCTGCTCTCCCTGGGGGGCATGACAAGCGTTCTCTTGAACTCGAGCATGAGGTTCGGTGTGACGAACTTCGGAGTGTTGATGGGTTCGACCGGTTGGAGTGAGAGCTCCCCGCCCTTGAGGACGATCCTTTTATGGATCTGTTTTTTCGGTGTGGTCCTCGTGTAGAGCACACTGCCTTTCACCTCCTTTATCACTACATCCCCGCTGGGGAGCTCCATAC
>JBLIRL010000058.1:0-15194 GCA_049472275.1 Thermoplasmatota archaeon
AAGGTCGTCGCGGCAGCGCTCCGCAGGCCAGAATCGAAACGCCGGGCAGATTTTGAGGACCTGGCTGCGCTGACTGGCGCCCAGGTCCTCTCGCCAGAGGCCGGGTCCTCGCTGGGTCGTCTCAAGTTCACGGATATGGGCATGATGGTCAATTGTCCGTACTGCGATCAGGCATACGCCATGGAAGAGAGCCCGAAATGGTAGGTGTGAAAAATGATGGGATCGAGATGGGGAGAGAGGAGCATATTCCGACCGCTTGTCGTCTGGTCGGTTCTCATCCTGACCGCGGGCGGCCTGCTGGCCGTCATTCCCGAAAAGGGGGAGGCCGCCGAGTACGACTTCTCGCTTGAGAGAGAAGAAGTGACGGTCTGGGTAAGGACGGATGGCAAAGCCCGGCTGAGCTACACGTTCGAGTTCATCAATTACGGTTACGGTCTCGATATAGTGGATGTCGGAATGCCCAACGAGCATTACGAGCTTCACACCGCCACAGCTCATGTGACCACATATGATTTCGACGGATCGGTCCTGAAGAACAAGGATATCACCACCATCAGGAGGTCGGAGTATGTCGATCCCGGAGTGGAGGTCCATATCAATGCAAGGGGCGATTACAGGGTTGTTATGGACTTTTCCATCGTATGCGACAGGATGGTATGGGAGAGTCCAAGAAACGATAAGATGGCCAGCATCCAGTTCAAGGCAACCTGGTTCAGCTCCAGTTTCCAGAGAGGCAACACGAAGGACCTGACGATACATATCGTCCTTCCGGAGACCGTTTTGGACCTGGAATACACGGCATGGGACAACCGGGAATGGGACGAGTACAATCAGACCGCGAACGGTTGGAAGCTGACCTGGTACTGGGGTTCCCAGTCACCCTCTTCCATAAAGAACGGAGATTGCGATGTTGGGGTCGCCTTCGACAGGCAGTACGTTGACAAGGTCTGGGAGAGGACCTTCTGGATGGACCTCGCTGACTTCATGGAATCCAGCTGCGCTCTGATCTGCACTTTACTGCCTATCTTCCTGGTCGTGATCGTCGTGGTCGGAACCGTCGTCTACTCCACGAAGAAGAGCAAGGACTATTTCAGACCCTCGATCACCATGCCGGGGGCCCCGGCAAGGACAGGATTGACAGCTCCGGAAGCGGCGATGGTGCTGGAGCTTCCCCTCAACAAGGTCCTGGCCATGATCCTATACGGTATGATCAAGAAGGGCGGCATATCCATGGCATCGGATGACCCTGTAAGGTTCCGATGGGTGGACAAGAACCTTCTCACCCATGATTACGAGAAGGACGTGTACGACGCCCTCGATCCGGACGGGACCTTCAACAAGGACCAGCTCGAAAAAGCACTAACAGACATGATCAGGGAAACGGAGACCAGGATGAACGGTTTTAGCCAGAGGAAGACCCAGCAGTACTACAGGAACATTGTCGAGAGGGCATGGAGCGAGGTAAAAGGGGCCGCGGATCCCGGTTCCCTCGAATCCTGCCTGAGGACGAACGACGAATGGTTACCGCTGGCGAACGATTACGACAAGCGAATGGACCTTCACGTCTATCCGGTCCTGGCCTACTATCACCCATCCTCGGGAAGGGGGCCTGTGATCGGGACCGGCAGTTTTGCGAGGGCATACGTCAACAACGTCAATACGCTGAGCAAGAACGTGGTGTCCAGCACCACCCAGCTTACGCGCAGCATCGTCCAGACGCTGCACCCGACATCATCCGGAGGGAGTTCGGGCGGCTTCAGCGGAGGCGGGTGCGCCTGTGCATGCGCCTGTGCATGCGCCTGTGCCGGAGGTGGTAGATGATGAGATTGCTGGAGCGGATCAGGAGAAGGATCGTGAGGCCGGGTGTCCACCATTTTCAGGGCAGGGGGAAGCTGAAGGGAAAGAGGATCCACCTCAGGGTCGATTCCATCGACAAGGGTGTCCTGGTCATCGATGCATCCAAGATGCTGCTGCTTAACCGAACGGGGATAGAGTATTCCTACCTCATTTTGAAGGGTCTGAAGGACGAGGAGATAGTCAAGACCATCCTGAAATATTACAAGGTCCCGAAGAAGCAGGTAAGGGAGGACCTCAAAGCGTTCGAATCGGATCTCTACGGCGCACTGGCATCGGAGGAGGTGATCGCCGACCTCGAGGACGACCTTAAGGAGCTCTATGCGGGACAGTCGGCGCCGTACAGGATGGACCTGGCATTGACCTACAGATGCAGCAACGACTGCATCCACTGCTACAACGAGACCAAGGAAAAAACAGAACTCTCGTCCCAGGAGTGGAAGAAGGTAATGGA
Source organism: Thermoplasmatota archaeon (assembly GCA_049472275.1). Classification (GTDB taxonomy): domain Archaea; phylum Thermoplasmatota; class Penumbrarchaeia; order Penumbrarchaeales; family Penumbrarchaeaceae; genus JAFGLL01. The sequence continues at coordinate 2,309 of JBLIRL010000058.1, forward strand.
CAGGCTCTGGGACGCGGGCATCCCGCACGTGGTTTTCACCGGAGGGGAGCCCACGCTTAGAGACGATCTCCCGGACCTGATCTCCCATGCGGAGGATCTGGGTCAGATAACCGGAATGAACACCAACGGCAGGAGACTCAGGGACGGGAAGTATCTGAAACTTCTCATGGATGCCGGACTGGACCATGTCCAGATAACCCTGGCATCCCACATACGGGAGGTCCACGAGAGGATCACCGAGGCCGAAGGCTCGTATGATGAGACCTTGGAGGGGATCAGGAACTGCGTCAAGTCGGGAATATATCTGGTCACCAACACGACGATAATGGAGGAGAACAGTGATTCGGTCCTCGACACCATATCCTTCCTCCGGGACCTCGGGGTCAGGCACATTGCCGTCAATTCGCTGATACGGTCCGGAAGGGGAAAGAAGGCCAGGGGGCTCGAGGTCGATGAGCTCTGCTCCATACTGGTGAAGGGAAGGGACATGGGAAGACTCTCCGGATTCGAGTTCAGGTGGTATTCACCCACCCCTTACTGCAGGTTGAACCCCATGTCTATGGGACTTGGTCTCAAGCAGTGCTCCGCCTGCAGGCTGAACATGGCCGTCGAACCCGATGGTTCGGTCATACCGTGTCAGAGCTACTACGAACCTCTCGGAAATGTACTGAAGGACAGGTGGAGGAAGATCTGGGGCCATGAACTCTGCAGGAAGATCAGGGACAGGGAGGAAATTCCGAAGGAATGCAGGGGCTGCGATCTTCTTGGTGTGTGCGGAGGGGGGTGCCCGCTGTCCTGGCGGTCGGGAGAGTACACCTGCATGAACGTCCTGTCATCCTGAGAGGTTCACGGCCGCCCATATGAAGGGGACATGGAAGAACTCGGGCTCTCTGATCCTGACGGACCTGCCCTTCGTGGAGAGGTAGCTCCTCTCGAACTCCAGAAAGCGGGAGAGCTCGACCTTCGTTGTATCCATCGGAACCGTCCCGAACCTGTAGGTCAGGTTCCGCTCCCCCAGGAGTCTCAGGAGTGCAAGTCCGGAATCGGGATCGCCCTCCTCTTTCGAGATAACATCGATCTCTGCATCCACCAGGCCCTTCAGGGAATGAGGCGAGAAGATAGATCTGCTCCAGATGGGTTCGCTCAGGAACATCACCTTCCTCCTCGAGACCCTGATCATCTCATCGATCACCTCGTCGGGGTTCGGGACCCACATCAGGAAGAAGGACGAATAAACGAGGTCGAAGGACCCGTCGGGATAATCGAGGTCGGCCGCATCTCCCCGATCGACGACAAGCCCCCTGTCCCTGGCCAGATCGACCTGTTCCAGATCGATGTCTATTCCTCTGACCTTGACCAGGTCCTCGAGGTTCCTCATAACACACCCCGATCCGCACCCGACCTCGAGGGAATCGATGCAGTCCATGGCGTAGGAGTTGACCATGTAGCGATGCCATTCCCTGAGCCATGTGGCCTGTATCTTCTGGATCTCGATCGGCTGGGTCCCGGGCATGGAATTGATATGGGCTGAATGCTCTGAAATACCTTTCCATTCCGCCGGAACACCGAAAAGAACATATCGGTAGCGCCGCACTTTCATCCAGGGACAATGGAGACCAAGAGATGGGTGCCTTATCAGCGATGAACGACAGCTTCCGGTTCTTTCAGAAGAGGTTCTCGGATTTGGTGATACCCGCGGCGGAAGGTTATCTGATAATGATGTGCGTTTCCCTGGTGCTCACGCCTCTCATCATTGCGATGATGTTCCCGGCCCTCATCCTTGCGGTCTCGACAGATACGAGCGCCATAGTGTTCATGGTTGTCATGATCCTCCTTATCTACATCGTATCCATAGGAGCGTCCGCCTTCGGCATAGGCATCATGTACGGCGGGATGGTCAAGGCCATCGACGACACCAGGAACCACAGGAAGGTCAAGTTCGGGGATATGTTCAGGTACGGATGGAAGAACAAATGGGAATTCTTCGGCATCCAGCTCCTGAACTACTTCCTGTACCTTCTTCTGACGATGGGGATTGTCGGCTTTGCCGTTGTGATAGGGATCCTGGTCATATTCTACGACGAGATCCTTGGCATCATCACCCTGATAATGATGATGTTCGGGACATCCTTGCTCCTTTACACCTTCATCCCGCTTCAGTACCTTCCCTTCGTGATACGACATAAGAAGGGCACCCGGGGGATCGTGAACGTGGCCGAAGCATGGAAGGAGTTCTTCTCGGATTTCTTCGGCTACGGCGGCATAGGGTTCCTCTACATGCTGCTGATCATCCTGCTGATGTTCATCCCGGGTATCAACATGATCGTATCCCTGGCAATGCACCCGGCCTTCATAAGCACCCTTCTGATCTATTACGACGAGAAGTACAAAATCCCGGTAATGCCGGAGCCCCCCAGTTTCCCGTTGTATGCTCCTTATCCCCCATATGTCCCAAGTTATCATCCACCCGGGTATCCGCCTCCCCCGTACGCGTCTCCCGTGGATCGTCCTGACCGCTGAGTCCGTGTAAAGCTCTAAAGGGACCCGATCTCATTCCTCGGGGAGGTCGTTTTCCTTTCTGAGATAGAGCCCAAATATGATGACGAGCAACGCCAAAGAGCATACCACCAGTGCTCCGCCGATCACGAGCGCAAGGGGATCGAGACCCTCATCCCTATCGGCATCGGTCTCCGCATCGTCATCGATCACGGAGGCATCATCGTCATCGTCATCATCCGCCGGCTCCGTATCGTCATCGATCACGGAAGCATCGTCATCATCGTCCGCCGGCTCCTCGTCGTCATCAGTTCCCGTATCATTCACTGCGGGATCCCTCACCTCGAAACTGAATTCCGTCCAGACCGTGACATCGGAGGTATCGGTGACCGAGAGCCGAAGAACGTGGGTCCCGTTGGTAAGGTTGACAATGATCTCGGTCCCGAAGCCTATGGTCCCGAGACCGTCAAGTGACCATGTGTAGTTCAGTCGGTCACCGTAGGGGAGGTCCGGATCGTTCGCGGACCCCGAGAATGCGTAGGTCACGTTAGACAGATAAGGGCCTCCGGGTGCGGTGATCAGAACGTTCTCGGGGGCGTCGTTCACGGGCGTCACCGTGACGTTGATCTCCATGGAAGCCTCCATGAAACCGTCCCTGGCGAGGAGGGTGAAGTTCTCCGTGCCGCTCCAGTCACCAACCGGAATGACCTCGAGGGTGCCGAATGCCGAGACATATGTCTGAACGCTGCCCTTATGGTATACGTCGAACTCGAGATCGTCCCCGTCCGGGTCCGTGAAGAGCTCGTCCAGCTCCAGCGTCCTTGTCGTATCCTCCATCATGTCAAGATCGAGAATTTCCATTATCCCAATAGGGGCATCGTTGGTGTTCGCAACCGTCACGGTGAAGTTGCGGAAATCCGAACCACCGTTTCCGTCATCCACCGAAAGGTTGACGAATACCTGGCCGACATCCTCGTTGAGAGGTGTTCCGGAAAGGGTCCCATTGGCCGTATCCAGCCTGACCCACGTGCAGTTCGTATGAATACTCCATGTGATGTTTCCCTGACCGTCGTCCGTCGATGCGTAGTCGTTCTCGTACGGCCGGTCCTCGAGTGCGAAGGGTTTGTCGCTTCCAAGGACCTTCGGGGGAACGTTCTCGACGGTTACGTTTATCGACATCTCGTCGAAACCGCCCCTGCCGTCGGAGATGTTGACCATTACCCATCCACCGCCCACATCCCCGTTGTCGGGGATCCCCCCTACACTTCTATCCCTGACATTCCACTCGATCCATTCGAGATCGGTCTCGAAGGACCAGGTCAGGGGATCGCCGTCGGGGTCCGATGCCGAGAGTACGTGAAGCATACCGGTATCCTCGAGGACATCTATGGAAGGAAGGCTCTCGAGGACGGGAGGATGGTTCACCGGCTCCCCCCCGAGCCAGGGGATGAAATCTACGTTGTCCGAGACATTGTCACCGGAACCGTCGGGATTCAGCGTGGCATGGTACGGTCCGTTCGGGCTGCCCCACCAGTTGAGTGTGGCGTTCACGACGACATCACTGTCCGTGCAGTTCATCCCGAAAAACGTGTTGTTGTGGATCAGGTTGTTCTTCACTACGCACCGCAGGTTGGACCTCCAGAAATGTATCCCGTCAGTGTTGCCCGTGATCTCGTTGGACCTCACGGTCGTACCGTCGGAATCCATTGCGATCCTCAAACCCGCCGCCCCGTTCCCGGACAGGAAGTTCTCCGTTATGTTGTTGTCCTTCGACTGGTAGACGTTGATGCCGTTGAAGAGCTCGTTGTCAGAGCAGTTGTTCCTCTCTACCGAGTTTCCGGAACTCTGGTAGATCGATATCCCGTACTTGTAGTTCTCTGAGCAGGTGTTGTTTCGGACAACGTTGTTCGTGCAGCCCTCCAACCAGATCCCCTGGGTCACGGCGGAACCGTTGCAGGTGTTGTTCTCCACTGTGTTGCCGGAGCAGAACTTCATATGGATGCCGTTTCGGTTGTTGTTCGAAAGATCGTTGTTCTGGACGTGGTTGTTATCGGACCATATGATCATTCCGTAGTCATTGCCGTATGAGGAGCAGTTGATAACCCGGCAGCCGCTCCCCCTGATGGTTATTCCCCCGAACTCGTGTCCGAAATATCCGTTCGTCGTCGAGATCCCGCTGAGGACTATACCGTTCGCACCGAGGTTGATGACGTCCTGATGGTCGGGCCTACCGCCGTCTAAGATGGTCAGTGAGGGGCCGGCTCCGGTGATGTTCAATCTCTTGTTCACCTGGACGATCTCGTCGTAGGTTCCCGCGCGGATTTGGATATTGTCTCCCGGGGCCGCCGCGTTCACTGCTGCCTGGATTGAAATGTGGTCTCCCCCTCCGCTGATATCGACGATTATCGTGGCAGGGGATCTGGTCCCGGACCCGCCGGCAGGGTGAAGATGGCACATCAGGGGTAGAAACAGGGCGATTGCGAGCAGTATCGGAACCTCTCTCCTCATGGTATCTCCGGGGATGACACTGACATTTCTTTTATAAGGAGATTTGTACGGTTTTCCGCGATCACCCTACGATGTTCTCCTCCATCCATTCGAGATAGGGGCCGCTGGACCCGGTTATCGGGACGGAAATTATCTCCGGTACCTCGTAGGGATGGTTCTCCTCTATGAACATCCGTACATCCGGGAAGAGGTCCGACCTGGTCTTGATGAGCAGAAGGAACTCGTCCTCGGTTTCTATACCGTCCTTCCATCTGTAGGTCGATGATATCGGACCTATCACCTGGACACATGCGGCGAGCTTGTCGCGAACGATCCCTTCGGCGATCTTGTCCGCATCCTCCCTTTCCGAAGTTGTGGTCCTGACCTCGATGAAACCGGTCATGCTATCCCCGGTACAACATGGGTTTCACAACTATTTGAAACATCGACACCGAACATCGGGGAGTGACAGGGGTGCGCTTCACTCGCGGACGAGGGAGCACCCCTGTCCAAACGGGATAGGGTTAGGAAGAGAGGATTGAATGCGTGATTTAGAATAAAATCTTTTATCGCCCATCCCGTCGTTCCAATTAAGGATATCTCGATATTTAAAATTTTCAATCTCTTTGAAATATTCAGGGTGATGGGGAAGAGAAAGATCCCGCGAACGGGACATCTTCCCCATCGTCACGGAGTGGGATCGGTGGGGGGGAAGAGGGGATTGGATGTGTGGTCTTCAGAAGTATTCTTCTCTCACCACTCCGCATGTTATCATCCAGCGGAGGGATATTTAAGGTTTCTAATAACCTCCTTAAAATGAAGTACACATATGCATCGGTCGCGGATGAGTGGAGAACGTACGGCTGATCTTCATTTCTTCCTCAATTTCAAAGATGACATGGCCCCGAACAGGAACACCACGGCGAAGACCGAAAGGACCAGTAGATCGAGCCATATATCGGAGAGGCCCCATCCCCTGAGAAGGACCGATCGGAGTCCCTCCACGGCATAGGTCACAGGGACCAGATAGGAGACCGGCCGGAGCCAGCCGGGGATCGCCTCCAGGGGCCAGAATACCCCTGAGAGCAGGAAGGCCGGCATAACGAGGAAGGGAAAGAACTGGATCGCCTGGGATTCCCTCTGTGCGAGGCTCGATAGCAGTATACCTAGGGAAACGCTTACGACGGCCAGCAGAGACGCTATGAGGAAGGCTATCAGCGGGTTCCCCGCAACGATTATGTCGAACACCAGTATCGCGAGCGACATGAGAATTGCGACCTGCACCATGCCTATGACGCTGAAGGCGACGGCATAACCGAACACGATCTCTCCCTCCGTAACGGAGCTGGCGAGAAGCCTGTCAAGTGTTCCGTTCGTCCTCTCACCCACGAATGTTATCAGTGTGAGGAGGGTGGTCATGAGGAAGACAACGAAACCCATGATTCCGGGGACGAACATGTCGATGAACTCCGCACCCTCACCGTAGATAGGTGAGCTTGTATCGATTGAGAGGGGGGAGCCGTAGCCTCTCTCCTCCATGGTCATCAACAAAGCATCCATGAAGGCCTTTGTTATCTCCGATGCAACGTTCACGTTGCTCTGGTCAGACCTTATCTCCAGGGTGCCTCCCTCAACCACAGTACCTGGATCCACTGCCGGAAGGACTAGCGATCTTGTGAAGTTGCGGGGGAAGTGAACGAAGGAGTAGTGGTCACCCGATTCCACATCCTTCACTCCCTCCTCGTAGGTCCGGACATAGGTAATATCTAGCTTTGTGGAGGCAATGTTGGATATCACCTCCTTCGAGATCACCACTGTCTGGTTGAACCGGGGGATATGGAAACCCTCGTCCTCGTCAAGTATCACGACCTTCACGTGCTCCACCTCCCCGCTGAAGGCTATTCCGAATATGAACATGGCCATGATGGGCGCGAATATTATCAGACCGAGGCTTCTTTTATCGTGTCTGAGCGACCATAGTATCTTCTTCGTGACCATGAGACCTCTTCCGACCCTCATTTCACCACCTCCTCGGAGAGCTTCAGAAAGGCCTGTTCAAGGGTTCCGGTTCCCGTGCTTTCCATGATCTCAGCGGGGGTGCCCTTGGCGATCAGCCTGCCGTTCCTCATCATTCCGATCCTGTCGCAGTTCAAGGCCTCGTCCATGTAGTGCGTTGACATGATGATGGTCCTTCCCCAGATCTTGAGGTCCCTGAAGGTCGACCAGAAGTTCGCTCTGAGCGGCGGATCGACTCCCACCGTCGGTTCATCGAGGAAAAGGAGTTCCGGTGAATGAACCATCGAGACGGCCAGGGAGACCCTGTGCCTCTGACCGCCGCTGAGATCGGAGAGGACGAAATCCCTGCGATGGTAGAGGTCGACAAGGGTAAGGACCTCCTTCTCCCTGGTCCTCAAAGGATCGCCCTTCACACCGTATATGCCTCCGAAGAGCCTGATGTTCTCGGAAATGGTCAGGTCCTCGTAGAGTGCGGTTTCCTGGGGCATGTATCCAATCCTGGGGAGATAGCTCCTTCTTCCGATGGATTCTCCCAGGACGGTCGCACTCCCCTCATCCGGTCTAAGAAGACCGCACAGAACCCTGATCAGGGTCGTCTTCCCGGACCCGTTCGGTCCAAGAAGTCCGAAAACCTGCCCCTTCTCTATATCGAGGTCCAGTCCGTCAACGGCCCGGACCTTTCCGAAGGTCTTGCTAAGACCCCTGACCTCAACAGCGTTCATGCTGGATCCCCCTCCGCGACCCCGTGAAGGAATATGTCAATTGCCTCCCTGGTCCTATCTTCGTCAATCTCGTGGAATGGGTCCTCGCCTATCATGATCCTCATCATCTCGGAACGTATGAAATAACTGGCTAGGAAGACACCTGCCGTCTCGATGTTCAGATCCTTCCTGATCCTGTCCCCCAGGGCCTTTTCGAACCTCCGGAGCATGAAACCTTTCATGACCACCGGGAACTGTCCCAGCTTCAGGGATACGATCTCGTTTGTGGAAACCTCCCGGAGCAGCAATCCGAAGAGCTTCTCCCGCTCCCTTAGGTTCATGCGGACCCAGTTGATCATCCTGATGAGGTCTTCGGTGGGATCCCCCGTGGGTTCATCCAGGTGGCTTGCATTCATCTTCACCTCATCGAAATGATGGTCGATCACCTCGGAGAGAAGCCTCTCTTTGGTCCCGAAGTGGCGAAAGATCGTGAGTTCGTTCACCCCTGCGCTCTCCGCTATGGACCTCGTGGTCGTTGAAGAGAAACCCTGATTCGAGAAGAGTTCCAAAGCGGCGTCGAGTATCCTGGTTCGGGCATCCTCGTTGGTCATCCGATCACCTGAAAGTAATTACTTACATGCATACCTGCCTGATATAAATATTTGACCTTCAAAAGTTCTAAGAACACCCATGGATATGCGGGGCCGACCCCTGGTGATATCATGGAACAGGAGGAAGTGGGAGCCCATCTGAGCAGGAACATTCTTGATCTCATGGACAGGGCCTCCTCCCTCCTGGAAGAGACCATGAACAAAAGCTCGGGATGGGTCGAGGACCTCGTTCAAGACCAGGCGGTCTCGGCCCGAAGGAGGGCGGAGCTCGATGAAATGGGGGTCCACGTTCCCGCATTCATGATAATTTCCGTGACCAGGAGATGCAACCTCGACTGCAGGGGGTGCTACGCCAAAAAGCTGCATGCCAGCGGGACCCGCGAGATGGACGACGGGCTTCTCGGCAGCATACTCTCCCAGGCCAGGGAGCTCGGGGTTTCCATCATACTGACGGCAGGTGGGGAGCCCCTCCTGAGGCCTGGATTGATCCCGCTCCTCAAAGGATTCCCGGAGGTGATCTTCCCGGTCTTCACCAACGGGACCCTGCTGGACGAGACTACCGTGAAGGAGCTTTCGGAAGGGAGGAACATCGTGCCGATACTGAGCATGGAGGGGTTCGAGGAGGATACCGACCATAGAAGGGGGGAGGGTGTATTCAACAGGGTCAGCAAAGCCTCAGCCCAGCTCTCCTCCGTCGATATCTTCTGGGGGATATCGATAACGGTCACCTCTCAGAATTTCGATGTGGTCACGGGCAGGGACTTCGTGACGGACCTCATCCTGAGGGGATGCAGGCTTTTCTTCTACGTCGAGTACATACCCGTGGAGGAGGGAACCGAACACTGCGCTCCAACACACGAGCAGAGACACCGGCTGGTCGAGCTCATGGACCAGCTGGGTTCCGAAAACCCCGGGCTTTTCATAACCTTCCCGGGGGACGAGGAGGCACTGGGGGGATGTCTATCCTCGGGCAGGGGATTCGTCCACGTTAACCCTTCGGGGGATCTTGAACCCTGCCCCTTCGCTCCTTACTCCGACACGAACCTGAGGGATACGCCTCTGAGGGAAGCTCTGGGATCGAGACTTCTGGCTGAGATCAGGGGGAACCACCACAGGCTGGAAGAGACCCGCGGAGGGTGCGCCCTGTGGGAGAACCGCGAATGGGTCCGGGGTCTGCTCCGGTGAGCTTTCAGGGGCCCTCTTCCGGAGCAGGCGGGTCCATGCCCTCCACCGGTCCTGTGCTTTCCGGGGCATCATCTGGTTCCGGAGGGACCTGCTCGACGATTTCCCCGGTAGCGGGAGGGGGTTGCTCGGTGACGGCCTCCTGGTCTTTCAGAAGCTGGTCCTCTGTTACTCCGCTCACACCGGATGGTTCAATGCCGGGTGTGTCCTGTTCAGGGACGTCCTCAGAAAAGGACCCATCTGGAGCGGTCTCCTCGATGGCCTCCTGGCGGTACATATCCTGATCGTACGGACCTGTCAGATCATCCGCGGGAGGAGGATAGCCCGGGTAGCCCGGGTAAGGGTCCTGCTGCCGGGGCGGGGCGTCATAGTACGATGCCGGCATTCCGGTTTGACCCCCCGGAGGGGCCTGCTGCTCCTTTCCCTTTCTCTTCATGACGGATGCCCAGAAGTTGAGGACCGTCAGGATCACCAGGACCATCATGGCCCCAAGTATGATCCAGACCCATGCGGGTATGTCATCTTCGGTCGTTTCCTCATCGTCGTCGTCAGCCCCCGACGGTCCCCCCGATTGCTTCTCCCTGACGGTCACCTCGCTAATTTCGGATACAATGACATTTCCGCTCAGGTCCGTCGCATGGAATCTGTAATAGAGCTTGCCGCCGGCTGCCGGCAGATCGATTATGGTCCTGTAGGGATTCGATCCGGAAAGGGTAATGTTGTGGTGATCCCCGTCGTCGAACCAGTACTCGACGGAGACCGATTCGATCCCGACGTTGTCATCGATGAACACGGAGAAGGTGAACTTCTCACCGACCGTCCCGGTTTCAGGGGTCGTATCGAAGGATATTGTGGGCTCATCCTCGTCCCGGACCGTCACCATCCTTGTGATGGTGGAGTTCCAGTTAAGGGAAGAATCCATAGAATGGAACCTATAGTTCAGGTCCTCGGTCTCGTCGAGCGGGATATCGATGGTGTACTGGTAGTTCACAGACCCGGAGATCGTCGCATTCTGATGCTCACCATTCCCGAACCAGTACTCCACAGCGACGGACCTCGTCTCTATGTTATCCGCCACCACAACCTCGAACGTAAACTGCCCACCGTTCGTCGCGGTTCCGGGGGTGCGGTCCTCGACGAAGACTGGGCCCTGCCGGTCCTTGATGTCCACGCTCCTCTTGACGGCGGCCTCCCAGTTGCCTGAAGGATCGCAGATTCGCACGATGTAGTGCAGCCTGTCTAGGGAATGAGGGATGGTGATGGTCAATCTCCAGTCCTCACCGTCCTCCCCGGACGCTGATGAGTTGGTTGGAGCCCCGTCCCCGTACCAGTATTCGAACCATACCTGCTGGACCAGGATGTTGTCCTTCGCCTCTATCACGAGGTCATAGGACATCCCGGTGTAACCGGTGGGTTGGGACCGGTCCCCGACCAGGACCGGTAAATCGTTATCCTTTACCTCTATGGTCCTTTCACCGGAAAAGATTGAATTCCCGGAAGTGTCGAGGACCCAGATGTCGTAGTGGAGGGACGAGAGATCGTCGGAGGGCAGAATGATCGTTTCCTTCCATTCTCCGTTGGTCCACTCCTCCATGGTCCTGTTATCCACTCCCTTTCCCTCATACCATGACAGGAGGTTTACCTGGGATACGGCGATGTTGTCACTGACCTTCACCAGGAAAACGTGCTCATCCCCGGTGGTGGCGGAAAGAGGTGTGTCGTCCGACATGACCTCCGGCAGATCGTCATCGATCACAGTGATATCCTGGGTCAGCGTCTCGTTGAGATATCCGGAGCCGTCCTTTGCATGGAGCGTGTAATGGAGCGTCTCCAGAGTGTTCGGTATATCGACCTTTAACGCCCATGTGTTGCCCTCCGTATTCACCATCCGGGCGTCCTCCGAAGGGGCTTCCCCGTACCAGTATCTCAGGACGACCTCCTGGACGGCTGTGTTGTCGAGAACCTCCGTCGTGAACATCAAGGGATCCCCCGTCGTTGCGGTTGCGGGCGTGGAATCGGAAAGGAACCACGGAAGCCCGTCCATGACGGCGATCCTCCTATCATCAGTCCTAACGGAGTTGCGGTAGTGATCCTCGATCTCAACATGGTAGGTCAGCTCATCCGGTGCGCCGATGCTAACATCGATCGATCCGGTCCATGTATTCCCCGCTCCCTCGATGAGGTCCAGGCTCCTTATCCAGTCCCCGGAGAACTGATAGAAGACCCTGACGCTCTTGATCTTCACATTGTCGCTCGCCTCAATGGTGAAGTCCAGGGGTTCCCCTCCGTAACAGTAGGATAGCGTGTAATCCTCTTCCATCACTGGGTCCGTCCAATCGGTTGCATTTGCGAAGTTGCTCTCAGGCGACGGGCCAACGGAGTTGTAGGCGATTATGAAATAGTAATAGAAGTTGCCGATGACAATGTCGTTGTCCCTCCATGTCGTGACGGGTCCGACAGTTGCTATCCTCCAGAACCAGACGGAGGAGCGGTTGCCGGATCCGTTCCCTCCCTCGCTATAGCGGTATATGTAGTATCCGAGCAGGGGGGCCGTTCCGTTGTCGGCAGGATGCGTCCAGTCCAGCTGAACATGGTCCGGATAAAGGGTGCCGACGAGGTTCCTGGGTGCAGTGGGGGGGGCTGACAGAGTGAAATCCATCTTGAAGAGGATCACGTCGTCCTGGCCGTTCCCCCACCGGTCGTAGGAGCCGTTCGTCGTAGGGAAGCCCGAATACGAAGACCAACCCGTCACGTAGACGTAGTCCCCTGTGAAGTACTGGATGTCCCTCCCCCCGTCATCGTTCGAGCTGCCGACGAAAGTGGAGTAATACAGCCTGGATCCGTTGTTACCGAGGACCGAAACGAAGACATCGTATACCCCGTTATGGGAGCTGTCGATGCACCCCCATGTGGTCGGGTACGATGAGGACCTGGTCAATCCAGTGACATATACGTTCCCTTTGCCATCTATGGAGATGCCCTCACCATTGTCCGTGGAGCTACCACCGATGAACGTGGAGAACAGAAGGGCGCTGCCCGCTTTGTTCAGCTTCAGAACGAAAACGTCATTTCCACCGTTCATCGTCCGATCGTAGGCGCCGCTGGTGGTCGGGAAACCCGTCGAGGAACTGTTCCCTCCCCAGTAGTAATCGGTCCTTCCCGTGACATATGCATTGGTACTGGAATCCAGCTCGATGGCAACGCCGTAATCCTGCACCGGACCTCCGATATAGGTGGAATACACAAGACCCTGTCCGGTAGAATTGACCTTGGTAACGACAACATCGTAGTTCCCGTTGTTGCTCTGATCGTAGGCCCCTGATGTCGTCGGATAATCAGAGGAGGCCGAGTATCCTGCTATGTACGAGTTGTTCGAAGCATCCAGCTTGATAT
>JBLIRL010000059.1:0-14640 GCA_049472275.1 Thermoplasmatota archaeon
TTGATGGTCAATCTTATGGGGTCCTTCTCCATGAGCAGTCTGCCTTCCCGGATCTCGTATCCTCTTGCTGTCGCTTTCCAGAGCCAGACCCCCGGTGGCACGAGCAGCTTGAAATGACCGCTCTCATCGGTCTCTATCTGTGTCCCCTTGCCATCGTTGTTCCAGAAGGCAACGAGACCGTGTACGCCCTCTCCTGTTTTGGCATCCAGGAGCATCCCGCCGACATTGAATTCCGGCGGTTCCTCGGGATCCTTCTCCAGGGGGTCCATGACGATGAGGAGCCTGATCGGAGAATCACCGACCTTGAACTCGCCCCTTCCGGCTTTGTACCCTTCCGCTTCGGCCTCCCAGATATATGCTCCGGACGGGAGTAACAGACTGAAGGTCCCATCCCTGCCGGATTCAACCTTATGCATGATATCCTTCTCCCGTCCCACCACGTAGACAAGGGCATGGACCGGGTCCTCGGTAACGGAATCGGTCACCATGCCGTGAACGTTCGGTTCACGGGGCCTGTCCGTCTCCTGAGCTATGACCCCCGCCATGAGGATCGATGACAACAATAGAATGAATGCAATACCTGCTGACCTTAATGCTCGAGCCATAATTCACACCAGGTTATCAAGCCAATAACGTCGTATTAAAAGGATTCCCCTTCATCTCTCAAAAGGCCCCTGGGATGTATGGGGGAACATAGATAACCCTGTAGAAGTTGGCTCCTCAGGGAGATGATGTCAAAATGAAGGTGGGCGACAGGGTCCAGGATTTCACTCTGAAGGACCATTCGGGTGTGGATTTCCGCATGGCGGACCACCTTGGAAAGGGGCCGATCGTCCTCTATTTCTATCCCAAGGATGACTCGCCGGGATGCACCGTTCAAGCATGCGCCTTCAGGGACAGTTACGAGGATTTCAAGGATGCCGGTGCCGAGGTCATCGGGATCTCCTCCGATTCGGAGAGGAGTCACCTCATGTTCGTCTCGAAGCATTCCCTTCCGTTCACCCTCTTAAGCGATAAGGATGGTGCTGTCAGGAAGCTCTTCGGGGTTCCCAGGTCATTGGGTCTCCTCCCTGGAAGGGTAACGTATGTGATCGACAGCGAGGGAACCATCCGATACATATTCAGCTCCCAATCAAGGGTGAGGGAGCACATTTCACGAGCCCTCGAGACCCTCAGGAACATGAGATAGGTTCCAGGAACGTTCTCCGGAAAATTAATGTCCCCCCTCCTTTTTACGGGAAATCAGTCCATGACCGCCCGAAGGCGGTCCGTGCGAGGGCGGACACCATCTTGTTGGGAGATCGTTCCCCGGTGCCTGTCACGCATGTGACTTCGTCTGGACGGGAGATGAGTCTGAATGACGAAAAAGAAGGTCATCATAATGGGAGCCGCCGGACGCGACTTCCATAATTTCAACATGTATTTTAGGGAGAACCAGGACTTTGAGGTAGTGGCCTTCACTGCCACGCAGATCCCTGGAATAGACGATAAGATGTATCCTCCGGAGCTCTCGGGAGAACAGTATCCGGGAGGGATACCCATCAAACCCGAGGAGGATCTTGAACAGATCATTGACGAGTACGATGTGGACATATGCGTCCTGGCCTACTCCGACCTGTCATACGAGACGGTGATGCACCTCTCTGCGAGGGTGAATGCCGCCGGGAATGACTTCATGCTGCTGGGTCACAAGGATACGATGCTTCGATCCAGCAAACCGGTGATATCCGTCTGCGCTTCAAGGACTGGATGCGGAAAGTCGCAGACCACGAGATATATAGTGGAGCTCCTCAGGGAAATGGGCAAGCAGTGCGTTGCCATCAGGCATCCCATGCCCTACGGTGATCTCGTCAAACAGAAGGTACAGAGGTTCGCAACATACGAGGACCTCGATGAACACGACTGCACGATCGAGGAGAGGGAGGAGTACGAACCGCATATCGATAGAGGCTCCATCGTCTACGCGGGTGTCGATTACGAGGCCATACTAAGGGAGGCCGAGAAGGAGGCGGATGTCATACTCTGGGACGGCGGGAACAACGATATGCCCTTCATAAAACCCGACCTCTTCATCACTGTCGTTGATCCGCTGAGACCGGGAGACGAGATATCGTACTATCCCGGTGAGGTCAACGTTCGGATGGCCGATGTCGTCATCATAAACAAGATCGTCACAGCCTATCCTGACGATATCGAGGAAGTTCGGCAGAACGTCAGAGATGTAAATCCAGACGCCGTGATCATAGAGGCCGCATCACCGATCAGCATTACCGACCCCGAAGCCATCAGGGATAAAAGGGTACTCATCGTGGAGGATGGGCCCACCGTGACCCACGGTGGCATGACCTACGGCGCAGGATACGTTGCAGCTGCCAAGTTCGGAGCCGGTGAGATCGTCGATCCCCGCCCCTTCGCCGTCGGCTCGATAACAGACACCTTCGAGAAGTACGACCACCTTGAGGATATCCTTCCGGCTATGGGATACGGCGAGGAGCAGACGAACGACCTCGAGGAGACCATCAACAACACCCCATGCGATGTGGTCGTTACGGGGACACCCATCGATATCAGCAGGGTCGTGAACGTGAACAAACCCGTTTTCAGGGTCCGGTACGATCTTCAGGTGATAGGAAAACCCGATCTCAGGACGGAGGTCGAGAGACTCCTCAAGTGAAAAACGCGTTGTTCTGTCACGGGTCCAGACCGGACCCACTGGTCCATTTTATATGGAATGACAATCCGGGCAGTATCCCGTGACCTGAACCCGTCGTGCATATCCGGATCTGCTATCCGATATCGACCATTCATCCCGGTCCGTCATCGAGAGAACCAAGGGGCAGGGCCATCTGTTCATCCCTGTCCGCTTTCTCCTTCAGGATCCTGCCCAGTCTGACATCTTCCATGTGTCTGAACTGCAGCTTCTCGTAGAGATCTGCGAGTTCGGTGTCCATGGCCTTCAGCCTGTCCCGGACCCGTGCACCCTCGGCTATGGCCCTCGAGCATTTGACGGAGCAGGGGACGAACCTCTCGACGAAATATACCCTGGGATCGGGTGTCCTTTCCTGTCTAAGCTCCTCGTGGGCTTCAAGATCCTGGTCGGTCCCCTGCATGAGATGATCGACGAAGCTCCTGACGCAGCAAGAGGGAAAATCAAGGAACTGACCGGTGAGGTTCGCAATGGTGATCTGTGCGACAATGAACTCACGAAAGCCCATGCTCTCGTACAGGTCCGGAATCTTGAGGGCAAGGTCCTCCTTCTCCTCGGAGAACAGGAACGCTTTGTAAACGAGCGTTCCGCATTTCCTTATGACCAATCCCAGACCCAGTTTATCCGCCACCTCATGAACTGTGAGCATCTCCTCAATGGAACTCGGATGGAACATGGAAGATGGCCTTATCCCCGTCACTACCATGTAAAGGTTCTCGAGCTTCCTCGAGGATGTAAGTTTGCCCTTCATCCCGATGTCGAATATCAGCTCCTTCGCCCTCAGTGATGAGACCTTCCTTCCCGGTCTGAGGTCCGCGATGTGATGGTCGAGCTGGAACTTCAGGGGATCGAGCACCAGAGCTGATACGTGCCTTTCATGAAATAGTTTTTCTGGTCAGCTCAGGACCGGAATGTATGAGGGAAGAAGAGGATGGTAACGGCCAGTAGCTCCAATCTTCCCATCCACATAAATACCGATAGCAGTACCTTGCCTACGGGAGCCACGGAGGCATAATTGCTGGTCGGACCCACCAGGCCCAATCCTGGTCCCACATTGCCCAGTGTGGCAGCCACCGATGACATTGCGGAAATGGCATCAAGACCCGTGAGGGACATCAGGAAACTGCCGACCAGGAATATTGACATGTAAGCGAAAATGAATGTCAGGACAGACCTGACGATCCCCTCACCGAAAACGATGTTCCCCACTCTGAGAGGAAGAACGGACCTGGAATGGCCGATACGCCTCAGACTTCTTCTCGCAGCCTGGTAGGCTATGATTACCCTGGCTATCTTCATCCCTCCTCCGGTGGACCCGGACATACCACCAAGGAACATCGCGAGAAGTACGATGAACTTCGATAACGAAGGCCATGTCTCGTAATTGGCCGTGACGTAACCTGTAGTTGTCTGGATCGAGACTATGGTGAACAGTGAATCACGCAGGGAGCTCGATATGCTCTGTCCTCCCCGCACAACGAGTTCGACCGTGACGATCGCGACCAGTCCCACCATGATCAGGGAATAGACCCTGAACTCCCTGTCCTTTAGATAACTCCTCACCCCCTTCATCAGGAAATTGTAGTGCAGGACGAAGTTCACCCCTCCCACGAACATGAAAAAGACAAAGACGAGCTCTATGAACGGGGCGGTGGACAGGCTCTGGTAATAGGTGATGCTAGCCGTATGGGTCCCGTATCCCCCGGTGGAGAGGGTGGTGAATGTGTGACAGACCGCGTCGTAAAGACTTAAGCCCAGTATGGTCAGGAGGAAGATCTCGGCAAGGGTTAGGACCACATAGATCGCCCAGAGGATCTTTGCGGTGTCCTTTATCCTATGGACTATCTTCTCGCTGGAGTGCCCCGGGACCTCGCCCTTCATCAGGAGCATTCCGGCTTTGGGCCCCCCCATCAAAACAGAAAACAGGGCCACCATCAAAACGATCACACCAAGTCCTCCGAGCCACTGGGTAAGGGCCCTCCATATCAGTATCGAACGGGGGAGACCATCGATCTCAACGATCACCGAAGCACCTGTTGTGGTGAAACCGGACATCGACTCGAAGAAAGCATCCACATAGCTGGACATGGTTTCCGTGAGCAGGTAAGGCAGTGCGCCTATGGCTGCGATGAAGAACCAGGTCAATGATACGACCACAAGTGCTTCAACAGGCCTCAGGTCGAGCTCGTTCTTGGGATCCCATCGCCCCCAGTAGATCATGAAAAGGCCAAGGATGAACGAGAAAGCGGCTGGGAGCAGGTAGGATTCCAGGAGGAAAAGCAGGGATTCACGGTACAGTATTCCAACTAGGACGGGCAGAAGGAATGCGACCGGATAGATGAGCAGGACCGCACCGATGCCTGAAAGGGCCTTTCTCAACCTCATTTGGGATCTGACCTGTAATCCATGAAGTCGGAGGATGTTAATTTATAAAGGATTTACGTCAGATCATACCTTGTAGGTGGAGGGGAAGAATAGCACTAGCCCGGTTATCAGCTCAAGCCTTCCGAACCACATCAGGAAGGACAGGATCAGCTTTCCGGGAACGTTTATCGATGAGAAATTTGCGGCTGGTCCTATCACATTGAGCCCCGGACCCACCCCGCCCATCGTTGTCGCGACCGATGAGATCGCAGACATTGAATCCAGTCCAACAAGTGTCATGATGAAGGATGCCACGACGAACATTCCCAGGTATCCGAATATGAAGACACCGACCCCTTTGACAATGCTTTCCGAGAAGACCAGATATCCCACCCTCAGTGGAAGATGGGACTTGGGATGACCTATCCTCTTGAGGCTTCGGGAGACCGCCTTGGCAGCAATAATGAACCTCGCGGTCTTGATCGCACCGGAGGTGGAGCCCGTCATACCACCCATCAGCATCGCGACTATCATGATGAAACGGGATAGGGCCGGCCACTGATTGAAATCCTCGGTTGCATAACCACAAGTGGAATAGATGGAGGTCACGTTGAAAACGGATGCCCTGACGGCTTCAGCCGGCTCGTAGACGTTATTGATCGCAAGATCGAGTGCCACAATGGACCAAAGAGACAGCAGGACGAACATGTAAACCCTGAACTCCACGTCCCTGAAGTAGGTCCTCCAGTTCCCCCTGAGAAAATTGTAATGGAGAATGAAATTGATGCTCCCGAGCATCATGAACACAACGAAGATCATCTCGATGACAGGAGCCCAGGTATACGATTTGTAATAACCTATGGATGCCGTGTGGGTCCCGTACCCACCGGTGGAAAGTGCAGTGAAGGTGTGGCAGACAGCGTCATAGAGGGATACGCCAAAGAGTGTAAGCAATATGATCTGGATGATCGTCATTATCCCGTAAATTGCCCAGAGAATCTTCGCTGTATCCTTCAACCTTGGGACTATCTTCTCGCTGGAATAACCCGGCACCTCGCCCTTCATCAGGAGCATCCCTGCCTTCGGACCCCCGAGGAGTACCGAGAAGATGGCGACCATGAGGACGATGATACCAAGACCTCCGAGCCACTGGGTAAGGGCCCTCCAGAGAAGTATCGACCTGGGAAGCCCGTCGATCTCGACGATCACCGAGGACCCTGTCGTGGTGAAACCGGACATCGACTCGAAGAAAGCATCCACGAAGTTCGGAAGGGTATTCATGACCATGAACGGGAGTGCTCCGATGACGGCGATCAATACCCAGACGATCGAAACCACCACCAGGGCTTCCACCGGCCGCATGTCCGCGCCTACCCTGTCAGCCCTGCCCCCATATGCAGTGAACAAGAGCCCAAGGAGGAATGCGAACACACCGGGGAGAAGGTAGGCAAGGGAGATATCAACGATCGGCTCACCATAAACCACACCTGTAATGAAGGGGAGGAGCAGACTGATGGGGAATAGCAGAAGAACGGTCCCAACACCTGAAGCCAACAGTTTCAACCTCAACCTCGAAGGACCCCCAGATTCTATGATATCTGGAGGGAATTACCTTATTGATAAGGGTTTGTAACCCTGGCTGGCAGAGAGAATGCGGTTCAAATCATACCATTGAGGTATCGGATCGCATCGGCAAGAGCGGTCTTGGCTTCCTGCTCATCGAGCTCCCTCGGATAGTTGTACATGGGACCCCTCGGTCTCTCGTTATAGTAGGGCCGGTTGCACTCGGGACAACCTCTGGTCCGGAACGCATCGGGAAGGTCCTCTCCGAGGTCGCGTGGATCAGAGGGGAATCCCCTGAGCCTGCCGTTATCATCGAACTCGAAGCCTCCGGATATGCCTCTTTCCATTACATATGCCCTGGCGATCTGGAGTGCCCTGTACCTCTCAAGACCGGGAGCGGGGCCAATCTCCTTCGTTCCTTTCATCGGGGTGTAGGAGAAAAGTGACACCAGTATGCCCTCCTGGAGGGACCTGGTAAGGACCTCAAGGATCTCGCTGTCGGTCTCGCCGAGACCCACGATGATATGTGTCGATACGTTGCCCCTGCCGAAGATATCCACCGCTGTCCTCAACGATCTCCAGTTCCCCTCCCAGGTGTAGGGATTGCCAACAGCGGATCCTTTGACCAGATCGAAGAGCGGCTGGGAAGATGCATCGAGTGCGATGCCGATCCTTTCGGCCCCGGCTTCCCGGATCCTTCGGATCATTCCATCATCGACGGCGGAGATCGAGACGGAGATGGGAAGTCCGGAGGCCTCCTTGATCATCTTTATGACATTCGATAGGTCCGTGACCTCCCTGGGGTCCATCAGGCACTGGAGGCATATCCTGGAGATCCCCGAGTGTCTGGCCTTTGCCATGGCTTTCAAGACCTCGTCCCTGCCGAACGAGGGCCAGGCGACCCTGCTGAGCATATTACCGTTTCCGAGGGCTTCCCTGGCCTGGGTGCAGAAAGCACAGTTATTGATGCATTCCGAGCCCAACATCACATAGGCTGTTGTGGGTGGGTCGGGTAGGACGCCCTGCTTCATGCCAAGTGCCATGGCAGTTCCGATGGACAATCGAAATTCCTGGACGCTCATCTGTACACCGTGTGATGCAAAGACCTTTCGTGACATTAAACCGTTTTCGCCTGAAGATACGATCAGGTACGCAGTGAGGCTCTTACTGCATTACTCCTCTGTCCCTTCCTTGTATTTCTCCCAATCATGCTCAACGTACTCGACCTTCTGGTTTCTCCTGTAAAGGACCATGAAGACCAGGAGGATGAGGACCAGGACAATGGCTGCGATAATTATCCCGATTATCAAAGCGGTCGTTCCGCTGCTTGCCGGCTGGTTCGTGTCATCATCCCCGGCCGAGTCGTCGTCCGTTGTATCATCATCGGTCGTATCGTCATCCGTTGTATCGTCATCGTCCACGGCATCATCATCGTCGACGATATCGTCGTCATCCACCACAACATCGTCATCATCCACGACATCATCATCGTCGACGATATCGTCATCGTCTCCCGTATAAGGCGACGGGGCCACAGGGATCGCCCCGCCCTTGAGACCGAAGGTGCCATTCTCAAAGACCACGAGGGCGAAAGTCCCTATGAGCGTCCCGTTCTCCAGGACGGCCGTGCAGGTATAATTGCCGGGCGGGATCCCCATGTCGAAGTATGCATAACCATCAGCCGAGGTCTCGTCCTCGACTGTCCAGTTGGAGCCCCAGGGCCATTCATCCATAGGTGAAAGGGAAATGAGTGCGTTGGATACGGCACTGCCGTCGTCGTAGAGGAAAGGCCCGATGTACGGTGTGACGTTCTGTATCGGGACCGGAGGTTCGTACTCTTTCCATACCAGCACGACCACGAAATCGATATCGCTCCATGCCCCGCTGTCGTCCATGACGGAAAGACTGAACACGTACTCACCGGGCAGTTCGGCGATGAAACTGGGTTTGGAGCTGTTTGCATCCACAAGTTCAAGTGTGTGGTTGGTGCAGGTCCAGTTATAATCCTCGATTATACCGTCAACATCGAAACTCTCGGAACCATCGAGGGTGACCAGATCTCCCTCGTAGGCATAGATATCTTCGCCCGCATCGGCGATCGGCCGCGCGTTCACATACGGCTCCTCCACGATGACAACCACGTCATCTGGTTCGGAATAGGTATGATTGATATCCATCACAACAAGTCGGAAGCGGTAGGTTCCTGCCGCGGTGGGTGTGAAATAGGGCTTCGAACTGTTGGTATCGGAGAGGACAACGCCCGTATGGGTCAGACATGTCCATATCCATGAAAGTATCTCACCGTCGGGGTCCTCACTTCCTGTACCGTTCAAGGTAACCTTGTCTCCGAGGGTCACTCTTATGTCGATTCCTGCGTCGGCACTTGGGGGCAGGTTCACTCCCGGTTCCACTATGGTGATATTGACAGTGTCCTCATCCAGGCTCCAGCTCTCGTTGTCATCCTGGACCTTCAATGTGAACACGTACTTTCCCACCTCGTCGGCGAAGAAGAACGGATGAGCAGTATCCTCGAAGGTCAATGTTACCTCGTGAGAAATGCATGTCCAATTCCAGTGAATTATCGATCCGTCCAGGTCGTAGCTCTTTGAGCCGTTGAGGTATACAAGAGTGTTGTTGTATCTTGATTTATCAACTCCAGCATCGGCAACGGGTGGATCGTTGGGTTTCAGGACATCTATGATGATACTGCTCTGGTCAGCACTGTTGGACCATTTGCCGAAGGTGTCATTGACCGCAAGAGAGAATTCGTACCTTCCGACCTTGTCGGGATGAAAGTACGGGCTTGCTGTTTTGTCAGAGGGAGAAAGTGATGAATCCCTTATCAGGGATCCCTTCGGATATCTCGTAAGGTTCCAATCGTAGGAAAGGATTGACCCGCCAGGATCACCCGTGGGAGCATCCTCGGCGTCGGTGCTTCCTGTACCGTTGAGATTCACCTTATCGAGTAGATACACGACCTGATCCTCACCTGCGTCCGGAACAGGTGCCGTGTTGGTGATCCTTACCGTAACCTGGCCCTCTGAGCCCTTGTTCGACCACTTGCCATAGGCGTCCTGTACCGATAGTGCAAGTGTGTATGTTCCCTCCATGTCCGGATAGAAGTAAGGTCTGGCCACCTTGTCTGTCGGTTTCAAGGCTTGGTCGGTGACCTTGGAACCGGAAGGTTTGGTGGTGACGTTCCATTCGTATGAAAGGATGGTGCCTGCAGTGTCACCGGCAGGTGCATCCTCGGGATCGGTGCTACCCGTTCCGTTGAGTGTGATGTTGGAGCCGAGTATCATGGTGATGTTGCTCCCGGCATGGGGTATCGGAGGTCCATTGGTCACGGTTATGGTGACCGAGTCCTCATCCCCCGGTTTCGACCAATCACCATCCGGGTCCTTGACCGATAGCGAGATGACGTAGTTTCCTTCCTTGTCGGGATAGAAGTAGGGTTTCGCCACCTTGTCAGTCGGTTTCAAGGATTGGTCGGTGACCGTGGAACCGGAGGGTTTGCCGGTGACGTTCCATTCGTATGTGAGGATCGTGCCCGCACTGTCACCGGTAGGTGCGTCCTCCTGGTCCGTACTTGCAGTTCCGTCGAGGGTGACATTTGCACCGATCTTGATGCTTGCATCCTTGCCGGCATCCGGAACCGGAGGTTGATTGGATCCCTGCATCACGAGATTGGTCCTGTAAATCTTCACGCCGTCCCCCCAGGTGGAAGCACCAAGATCCAGATCTCCGTCACCATCCATATCGAAGAAAGCAGAACCATATACCGTCATATTGGTCGGAAGGTTCTTCCCGGTGACCTGGGACCATCCGAAAGCCGTTCCCGGCAGATCGGTGCCGTTCCCGAGGAAAAGGTAAAGACCGGTCCCCGCTTTCGGAGCGAGAAGATCGAGATCCCCATCCTTATCGATATCATCAAGCTGAATTTGAGGGAATCTCCCGCTTGATCCAAAATTGGACGGAAAACCGTTCGTAGGTGTTGTCCATGAGAATGAGGTTCCGCTTGTGCCTCCGCTGTTCCCGAGAAGGAGCTTCATACCATATTTCATATCTCCAATGACAATGTCATTGTGACCATCCTTATTGCAGTCCCCAAGTGCTATCCCAAGAACATTACCTGATGTAACTGAGCTCGGTAGTGATGAAGTGCGGTCAGTCCATCCATTGCCGTTCGAGTTCTGGGTGAAGAACTTGATTCCTAGACTGCTGTAAGAACCAGCCACTATGTCAGGAAGCCCATCCTTGTTCATGTCCTCGACGGCAATTCCCGTATATTCTCCCGAAGTGGGCAGGCCGTTGGAATTGGCAGTCCATTTGATCGGCGAAGAGCCGTTGCTGTAATACACCATTATTCCATTGTTTGTTGACCTTGAAGATGTTATCGCAAGGTCCATTCCGGGACCCTTCGTGAAGTTCTTCAGAACCACGTTATTTGTCTTGCCGGATGTCACGGGGGAGGAGATGCCCGATGTCGACCACGATCCCGAAGAGTATTCCCATGCTCCAAGGCCCTGCACCGAACCGCTGCTTGATCCCCATCCTTCGTTGGCGGCATAGAGTTCCATCCTGCCGTCCCCGTCGGCGTCGCCGAAGGCTAACCCGCCCCAGCTATCCTTTGTGGGCAATCCAGAGGATGTCTTGGTCCAATTTCCCTTGCCGTCTCCCGTGTAAACATAGAGCCCTGTCGTGGAGGCAGCGCTGTAATCCTCACCTCCAAAAGCAATGTCAAGATTCGAATCACTGTTGATATCACCAACTGCAATGTAATTGAATTCATCGAAATTCGCTGTGTTCTGTGGAAGCCCCTTGCTTACACCTGTCGAGAAACTGTTCAGCGTACCCCCGGCGATGGGTTGTGACAGGAATGTGTTTTCCTCGATCTTGTTGGGATCAGGATCCGATCCGTTTCCCACGGCCTGCGAAATATTCATGGAGGCGCAACCTGATAAGAAAACTGCGAGGACTATCATCAATGCCGGAACCCTCTTCATCAAACCACCTATGGAACTTTTTCCCGATTGGTGGGTCCGTCATCCCGTCTGAGCCGTATGATTCCGGGACGATCGGATACCCAGTGAGTTTCGAATAAGGTCTTAACGAGGGGATGACCTATATCTAATTTATGAGCATAGATACCATTGATGTAACCACTATTGTACATATTTCTACAAACATGTAGGTTTTGTAAGGTGAAAATATTAAGTTCCACTTCATACAGATAGTGGCCTCCAACGCTGTCATTTCAGATCTGTAAGGCATAGATTTTCCAGGACAGCCCTTTCCTCCTCATCGATTGAACCGTCTTTGATGTCGATGCCGAGTTTCTTCAGAGCCTCCCCTTCACCGTATCGAAATGGTGGATCTACAGGCCCCAGACCTTCGATCTGTTCTCCTTCCCACGTTTCCTCCCTGATCTCTGGGAGAGATACTGTGTCCTCTCTGGCAGGCCAATCATCGGGAAGTATCACTGCAAGCAACCTTCCTGTAACTTGGGAAGGTCCGGATATATCGATCCCCTGTGAGACCTGATGAGAACCCGAAAGCCACCTCAAAACCTCTATGGAGGGCTCCCTTGCCCTTGCCTCATCATTATAGATCGCCCTGGCCGCATGCATCAGTCCCGATGAAAGATGCAAGGGGCTGTAGACCGAATCAATGTCTATCAGGACGGGGCTGCCCAAGCTCCCGAGAATATCCAGAGGTCCCTTGATACGGTCTGCGGAAAAACCTCTTCCCACGATGAAAGTGAACGCTCTGACCTTGCGGGCCATAACACGACCCCCTGAGGATCACTCCTTGAGTGCCTTGTATATCTTCTCTGCTGTCTTCGGCCCTATTCCCTCGATCATCTCGAGGTCTTCCGGAACCGCTTCCTTCAGTTCATCAATACTCAGATAACCAGCCTTGGTCAGGGCTTCTGCTATCTTCCCGCTTACCCCCGGTATGGCCTCGAATTCCGTGTATTCCTTCTTCTCCTTCGGTTCGACCTTTTCCTTCACAACTTCTCCGGAGGCTTCAGGTTCCGATTCGTCGAGGTGCTCCTCCTTAGAAGATGTTTCAGCGGATTTGCCCTGGCCCTCTTCTGCAGCCGAGGACTCCTCCTCGGTTGGTGTCTCTTCTGGCTTGTCATCCTTCTCACTGGAGCTTCCGAACAACATCTGTTTGATCCTTTCCATGAAGCTCATCTTCCCGGTGGGTTCTTCACCGGGCGGTTCCTCGACAGCCTCCTTCGGAGCGGTCTCGGGTTCTTCGGTTTCCGAAGGGGTGTCATCTTCGGCGGATGCTTCGACGGGTTGTGTTTCGGGCTCTTTCTCTTCCCCCGGGGTTTCTTCCTCGGGTTCATCTTCAGACTCCTTTTCGGCGGGGGGTACTGTTTCAGGGGTTTCTTCCTCCTCGGGTGAAGTTTCCTGCGGTCCTTCCTTCTCCCCCTCAGCCTCACCGGGGGCGGACTCTTCCTCGTTTTCCTCCTTCTTTCCGCCGAAGAAACCGCCGATGGCATCTATGATCCTCTGGATGAGGGACCTCTCGTCCCCAGCAGACGGCTGTTCCTCCTCTGCCAGAACCTCAGCTGTCGCCTCCTCGACGGGCCGGGAAGGGCTCGCGTCAGGGCCGTACTTCTCCAGATGAGCAGATACCGCTTCCATGATCGCAGAGGACATCTTCGGGCCTATCCCGTTTATCTTCTGAAGATCCTCCTCCGTGGTTTCCTTGAAGCTTTCAACGGAATCGTATCCGCTATCGAGAAGAGAGGAGATGATCCTCTGGTTCATCCTGGGGATGGATTCCAGAACTTCCTTCAACCCCGGTCTTGATTCTTCCAGTTCGGTCATTTTACTCTTCCCAAGCTCGACCAGGGCCATTGCCTTTGCTGGGCCTATACCCTTGAACTTCCTGAACGATGCCTCCGTCCCCTCGATCAGTGAACTCCAGTTGTCCAATCCTTGATCGTAAAGCGATCTCGCAAGGTCCTCCGAGATCCTGGAGACTGAGCTGAGGAAGCTCACCATCTCTTCCTTGTCTATCTTATCTTCGATATCCGTTTTTTTACTCTGGTCGATATCGGTATCTTCTGGCATCGCTATCACCACCGGGAAGGTCCGCCTGACCGCGGAACGGGCAGAGGAGGGAAATACTACCCTTTGTATAATATCGTTTTGCAGATGGATTGAAAATACAGCATACAGGGTTCACCTAGGAGGCCCCTTGAAAATAATGGCCTTCGCCTTCTCCCTCGAGGAGGGGTAGGTCGCTGGTTTCAGCTGTATCTCTATGGCCTCTCCCTTGCTCCAGAGCTCCAGCTCTCCCAGACAGGCTTTCTGCTTGTCAACCCTAACGTGATAGACGAGGTCCTCGTCCATCCTCTCCTCGAGGTGTTCCTTGGAAAGCTGCCAGAACTCCTCGGATTCCCATTTTTCAACAATCGAAAAGATCTGTTTCTGGCCCGTCAATTCGAGGACCATGTATGTTATGGGATTGTGGAATATCCCCTCTGCCTCCCTGCGCTCAATCTCCACGGGGAGCCCTCCGCCTATCAGGATCTCCATGGAACGCAGCACCTTGGACTCGTCCTCCGTGGCATGGACCATGGCGGTTATCCTGAGGAAATGATATCTCTTCTGCACGCCACTGAAAGGTCATAATAGGACTATTTACTTATCTGCATGGACTGAATACTTTAGCCCATCGCCGAATATCTCTGGCCCTCCTGACCTCTATAATGACTATCTACTTTGTTCTCTTCTCCGCTCAAAGCCTTGGTTGTTGCAAGATACATCCCTTCAGAAATCAATCCTTTCTTGTTGTCCTGATATAGTTATACCATGAAGTCATGGATTGGTTGGTTCTTTGGTGGTTCTCCCTGGAACCGGATCACCAGATCCAGTCCGCTCTTGAGCCCCAGATGGATGGTGCCGTCCGCCTCGATCAGCCCACCGTGGCCGGACTGGCCGCACTGGAATCCCTTGGCTCCGCCGGAGAGCAGACGGGCAGCG